>JALUKS010000160.1 GCA_027056465.1 Sulfurimonas sp. | reverse complement strand
ATAAAAGCTGCTGCCATTCGCCAAAAGTGGATAGATCAAGGGCAATCACTTAACATCTTTATCACTCTGGATAAAGCAAGTGGACGTTACTTAAATGAGATATATATGCTAGCATGGAAACTAGGACTCAAATCAACATACTACCTACGTTCACAATCCCCTGAGATGGCAAATGATGTAGAAGATAGAAGTATGGAGTGTGTCGGTTGCCAGTAACAAAATCTCACTTATTTATCTAACTCTTTAAAAGAGAATAATTTTATTGCTTTTCAAATAAGAGAGTGGTATAATAGATTTTTTACATAACATAGATATAATAAAAAAAATTAAGGATTATAGATGAGATATGAAGTACGCGGGGAACTCCTCGGATTTTCTAATACACACACAGTTGAGATTACAGAGATAGATAACCTCTTTTTTACTATGAAAGATGTAGATAATGAGCAGATTTCCTTTACACTCGTAAATCCTTATCTACTTCGTGAATACTCTTTTGATTTACCAACTGATGTGAAAGTTCTCCTAGACATCCATAGTGAATCAAAACTAGAAGCTTATAATTTACTTGTCATTCAAAAGCCTCTTGAAAAGTCAGTTATTAACTTTTTAGCACCAATCGTTATAAATAAAGAGAACAATAAACTTGCACAAGTTGTACTTGACCCAGCAAAATACCCTAAGTTTGATTTTGCAGAGACGATAAAGTCGTTTCAAAGCTAAAGATGCGAGTAGTCTGCCCACACTGCTTAAGTGTAAATAATGTTCCACAAAAAGAGTCTTACAAAAAAGCTAACTGCGGTAAATGTAAGGGGTCTTTACTCGATACAAAACCTATGGAGTTGCATGAGAAGAATTTTGATGAAGTAATTGTTAACAGTGATATACCTGTAATCATTGATTTTTGGGCACCTTGGTGTGGTCCATGTAAAATGTTTGGTCCTACATTTGAAAAAACTGCTAAAGAGTTTCCACTCAAAGCACTTTTTACTAAGGTCAATACTGAAACAGAACAAAATCTTGGATCAAGAGTAGGTATTCGTAGTATTCCAACACTTATTCTCTTCAAAGATGGTAAAGAGGTGCAAAGAGTAAGTGGTGCACTCGATGCAAATGCACTTCATGATTTGATTTCTCGTTATATCTAATTTTAATTTTACAAAATAACTATAGGGAAAAACTCCATGCAAAACTACTCTATTCTTGCCGTTGATGATGAGCCTTTTAATCTTGATCTGATTGAAGCTACATTTTATCAACACAGCGAGATAACACTTTCTCGGGCACTCTCTGGCAAGGAAGCACTAGATTTACTTCAAAAGCAAGAGTTTGATGTTGTACTACTCGATATTAGTATGCCACAGATGAATGGTATAGATGTCCTCAAAGAGATAAAATCTCATGCAAGATTTGCCACTCTACCCATCCTAATGGTCACAGCAAATACAGAAAAAGAGAATGAAGCACTCACTCTTGGGGCAAGTGACTTTATCACTAAACCTTACGATATAGATATCCTCTGCAGTCGAACCCTCAACTATGCAAAACTTAACCATGCTACAAAAAAGATGCAAAAGCACAATCGTGACTTAGAGAACTTAGTGAATGAACGTACAAAAAAGCTACAAGATGCTCTTAGACTCTCCAAAGAGACAGAGTTTGAAATCTCTGCACGACTTGGTAAGGCAAGTGAGTCACGAGATCCTGAGACTGGTGGACATATACGCCGTATGAGCTACTACTCTGAACTTTTAGCCAAACTCTATGGGCTAGATGATGCAGAGTCTGAGCTTATTCTCTATGCAGCACCACTCCACGACATAGGGAAAATAGGTATCGCCGACAATATCCTTCTCAAGCCTGGAAGGTTTGAAGATTATGAGTTTGATATTATGAAGACACATGCACAACTTGGTGCTGATATGCTTCAAACTGACAAAGAGTACCCTGTGCTACAAGCTGGCTATGTCATAGCGCTTGAGCATCATGAAAAGTATGATGGCTCAGGCTATCCACATGGTAAGAGAGGAGAAGATATTCACCTCTATGCGAGAATAATCGCTATAGCCGATGTTTTTGATGCACTAAGTTCAAAACGCTGCTACAAAGAGCCTATGGCTTTAGAAAAAGTTCTTGAGATTATGAAAAAGGATTCTGGCACACACTTTGATCCAAAGCTTATAGATATTTTTTTAGAAAATATAGAGCAATTTTTAGAGATAAAAGAAAAATACAAGGACTAGCAGATGAAACACCTCAGTTTTTTATACAGTGACACAAAGAGCTACAAGATAGCAAAAAAAGAGGCTAAAAAGTCTAAGTTTAAAACAGCACTTATTCAGCTCTTTAGTGGCACTACAAAGAAGAAGCTAATCCAACAGAAACTCTCTGCACTGAAAAAAGATTTTCCAAATGCGACTATCATCGGAACAACGACTGCTGGGGAGATTTCTGGTGCTAAAATGTATGAAGAGGAGAGTGTAGTTAGTCTCTCTCTCTTTAAAAATACAAAACTAAATGTCTATAGAACAGAAGATATTTCAATAAAATCTGGGAAAAAACTCTCTTCAAAGATTACAAATAATGAGACGAAAGCTCTTATAATTCTTAGCGAAGGGCTTAAGGGTAGTGACTATGTGGGATTCGTAAGAAGTATCAAAAAAGAGAACCCTCATGTTATACTCGCTGGTGGCTTAGCTGGTGATAACTTCAACTTGAAAAAAACATATATTTTTATGGATGATAAAGTTTATGACTCAGGGGCAGTAGGTCTCTCTTTCTCAGGTAAAAAGCTTATAGCAAATAATGAATATAATCTTAACTGGAGTCCAATAGGCAAAGAGTTTACTATCACAAAAGCAGAGGGTAATATACTTTTTGAGATTGACCATAAAAATGCCATAGAGGTGATAAAACACTATCTCGGAGAGACTCTTTTTGAAAATGATTGTGCTACACTTCCTGACTTTCCTCTACTCTACAGAGTCGGGAATACAGTTGTTTCAAGAACACCCTTAACTACAGATGGAGATAAAATACTCCTTGCTGGACCTATAAAAGAGGGACAAAAAGTGCAGTTTGGGTTCTCAAACGCCACTAGTGTCATCTCTGGAGCTAATGCCATAAGCACCAAACTCAACCAAAATCCAGCAGAAGCCATCTACATCTACTCCTGTGTAGCTCGTAAAAAACTTCTTGGTAAAAAACTGGAGTCTGAGTTTGCCCCTTTTGAACAACTTGCACCTACTTCTGGATTTTTTACCTATGGAGAGTTTTATAGCACTGACACCAACAATGCACTCCTTAACTGTACAACGACTATCTTATCTCTCTCTGAAAAAAAAGAGGGAAAGAGAAAAGAGCTTCTGCATACAAATGAGGAGAATCTCGATAGCATCACTTTTAATGCCTTGACCCATTTTATCAAGCAGACTTCAAAAGAACTCGAAGAGAATGTTGCTCTCCTTAATGAGTATAAAGATGTGGTCGATGAGTCTTCACTTGTCTCAAAAACGGACTTAAAAGGGAATATAACCTATGTCAATGATGCATTTTGTAGAGTAAGCCAATACTCAAGAGAGGAGCTACTCGGAAAAAATCATAATCTTATTCGTGATTCCAAGATATCTGGTAATGTCTTTAAAAAACTCTGGCATAATATTGAAAAAGGGAAAGTTTGGCGTGGACTTATCTCAAATGTAGCTAAAGATGGTTCACTCTACTATGTGACTGCCACAATTATGCCTATTTTTGATGTAGAACATAAAATCAAAGAGTTTATCGCTATCCGTCAAGATGTCACAAAACAGATAGAGGCTAAAAAGCGTGTACAGAAAAATGAGAAATTTATAAAAGCCATCTTTGACAACCAAGATGCTATAGTTATTTATGCTTCAAAAGATGAAGGTATGCTCGGTGTAAACCAGAAGCTCTTTGAAGTTCTTGACTTCAAATCTTTTGAGGAGTTTAAAGAGAAACATAGCTGTATCTGTGACCTCTTTTTAGAAGATGAAGGGTATGTAAACAAAAAGAAGTATCCAAACTGGTTTGAAGATATAGCCAATGATAGACTTGAGATAGAGAATAAAGTGAAAATGATTATAAGAGATGGAACTAAACATACTTTTACCATTTTTATCAAAAAAATTGATAACCAATACATCATCAACCTTAATGATATAACACTCTTAGAGAATGCAATGTTAAAAGCCTATGCCTCTGAACAGGCAAAGACTACCTTTTTAGCAAATATGTCTCATGAGATACGTACGCCTCTTAATGGTATTCTCGGATTTGCAGATATTTTAAGTAAAAAAGATTTAGGCAAAGAGGAGAAACGCTACATCGACATTATCAACAAGAGTGGTCAAACACTTCTTCACGTTGTGAATGATATTCTTGACTTCTCAAAGTTAGAGAGTGGTGAACTCGCTCTCTACGAAACAGAAGCTGATCTTTTTGCTGAGATGGAAGCGACAGTCTCCACCTTTGCCTCACTCTCAAAAAATAAGCAAGTTAATTTCTATGTTTACATTGATACAAAGATACCAAAACTTCTTAAGTGCGATGCCCAAAGACTAAAACAGGTTGTTAATAACCTTATATCAAATGCTATTAAATTTACGCCAGAAAATGGCGAAGTCCATGTGAAAATTCTCCTTAAATCTGTTGCAAAGAACAGAGCAAAAATCCACTTTAGTGTCAAAGATAGTGGTATCGGTATTCCTAAAGAGAAACAGGGAAGTGTCTTTCATGCCTTCTCTCAAGCAGATGATTCCATCAGTCGTGAGTTTGGAGGAACAGGTTTAGGACTTGCTATCAGTGGTCAATATGTCAATATGATGGGTTCACAAATAGAACTAAAATCTGAACTAGGTGAGGGGAGTGAATTTTTCTTCGATGTAGAGCTTGATGTTGTAGATGAGAGTAGTTCTATAGAGACAAAGAAGCATGAGATCGAGATAGCAGTTATACATCTTGATGACACGATAGGATGTGCCATCAACGATATAGTCTTCTCCTATCTTGATGCTTGGAACTACAGCTATAAAAAAATTGATAAGATAGAAGATGTCTCTGATACAACAGATATTGCTATAGTCTGCTCAAAAATATTTGATGCAAATGCCTGTAGAGAGATGCTCGATAAACATAAAAAACTACAGCTTATTTACATAGAGGGCATAGATGGTTGTTTCAATTGTGACCATGAAAAATTCCACCTTATAGAACAGCCTATGACTGGTTCAGCACTTTTTGATAAAATCATCACACTTACACAAGACAACAGCCAACTCCTCGCACCTGAGAGTTCTCATCAATCAGAGAGTTTACAGTTTAATGGTCATATACTTATAGCTGAAGATAACGAAACAAATCAGATACTTATCTCTCTCCTACTCAAAGAGCGTGGCATAGAGTACACCATAGTCGATAATGGTCAAAAAGCGATAGATGCAGCACTTCAAAATAACTATGACCTCATTTTTATGGATATAAATATGCCTATTCTTGATGGTATAAGTGCAACAAAAGAGCTTCGCAAAAAGGATTATGATGGAGCTATAGTTTCACTCTCTGCAAATGTTATAGAGAGCGACTTGTTGTCCTACAAAGAGGCTGGAATTAATGACTCACTCAACAAGCCTATTGTTCCTAAAGAGTTAGACAACATACTGACAAAGTATCTCGCAACTCCTTCTACTCAGAGAGAAGCAAAAATTTATGATACGCTTGATATAGAGAAAATAGCAACTGCACTTAAAATTCCCGATACAAATATAATAACTTCTCTGGTAAAAAGCTTTGCTTCAAGTCTCGTAGAGATAGAGAACAAAATAGAAGATGAGGGTGTGACAGGTGATATACTCCATAATCTCAAAGGTATGGTAGGCAATCTACGTTTTAATGAGTTCCAAAAGTTTATTGTCCGTGCTGAAAAAGAGTATGCAGAGTGGGATGAACACACAAGAGATGAAGAGACACAAGAGCTTCTCAAACATATTGAGCAGATACTCAAACAGATAGAGAAACTTTAGATAAAACTATAGTTTTCTCTCTCTTTATCTAGCTCTTGTAGTGTTAATTGTATCTGTTTATAGAGAGAAGGAATAGTAAGACTTCTCTCTTTTACATTGTAAAGCACAGCAGTTATATTTACGATTTTATTTAACTCTCTATCCTTAACAATCTCATTATAGATACCCTTATAGAGTTCTGCAATATTTTTCTTAGTATAATCTTTCACAAGTATACCAAAACTCACACCATAGAGTCTTGAGACAACTGCATTTGAGTAACTTTTACTTTTGAGTATAGTTGCAACTCTTCTAATAATTTTATTTGAAGCATAAAAACCATAAAGAGCATTTATTTTCTCAAAATTATTAAGCTTAAAGTAGAGTATCCAAAAATCTTTTTTACCACTCTGTTGTATCTTTATCTGTGAATCAAAATAGAGAGAGTTTGTGAGTTTTGTGAGTGGATCTGTTATACTTAACTGTGCAAGTTTTGACTGCTTATGTTTTATCTCTTCTAGGTAAGAGAGATTTTGTAGCTGTGTTTTTACACGAGCTTTGAGCTCTATACCATTAAATGGTTTAGAGAGATAATCAGCCCCACCAACTTCAAATGCCTTTGAAATATACTCTATATCTGTCTGAGCAGTGAGAAAAATAATAGGAATATCTTTTGTCTTTGTATCTTTTTTGAGCATCTGACAGACTTGAAATCCATCTGTTTTAGGCATATTTATATCCAAAAGAATAAGGCTTATATCTTTTACATAAATAGTCTCAAGAGCCGCTTTAGCATTGAGAGCAAAAGATACCTTATATCCCTCCTCTTTAAGATAGAGTGCTGCAAATTCTATATTGAATTTTTCATCATCTACTATCAGGATAGTAAAATTATTATTTGTTTTCACTTTAAGTATTGCCTCTATTTAATGTATGAACAGCAGTAGTCTGTTGGCGTTTTAATCTTCAGATCAAACGAGGAATTTGCTGGGACATTGAAAGTTTCTGGAGTAGAGAGAGTTTTCCAATCTTCACCCGGAAGTTTCACATCTAGCTCTCCACTCATTATCTCCATAATTTCTGCTTCATTAGTTCCAAAAGTATACTCACCCGGTAGCATAATACCAAGAGACTTAATAGTTCCATCACTAAACTCTAAAGTACGGCTTGTTACCTTGCCATCGTAGTAGATGTTTGCCTCTTTTACTGCTGTTACATTTTCAAATTTACTCATTTTTTGCTTCCTTATTTTTTAAATTTATTTTTTAAATTTATTTTTTAGTATAATCTTTCCACTCTCAACACCCGGTTGATCGTAAGCATCTATGTACATAAACTTCGCACACACAGATGTCAGTAGTTCGTACTCGTACATAAGACCAGCAATAGCACTCTCACAAACAGAGTCTATAGTGATAACATCACAAGGAATATCTTTTTCATTGTTTATCGCCTCTATGGTTGCATCTGCTTGCATATTTATGAGCTTTGAGAACTCTAGGTCATTAAGGTAGTCTAACTCCTCTAAGCCCTCTAAAGTGACAGGAGCGATTTTAAGAGGTTTTTCAAAGTCTTTTACTTTCACTACTGTAAGTGTTTTGTCGCGTTTACCCTGAATGACAAGCTGTAAAAAAGAGTGCTGATCTATGGGACCTACTATACCAATAGGTGTAAGCCCTTGATGTGAGTTGTTTATGTCTAGTTTCCCCAAAGACTCTCCCCAAAGCTGAATATACCACTTGTTAAAGCCCTCTAAACGCGAGGAGTAAGAGAAAAGGACATTGATATTAAACTTATTTTTGTACTCCACAAAGAAACGAGCTTTTTTAAGGAGTGTTGAGTAAAGAGTGCCTTTAGAAAAGAAAGAGTCATGCATCTTTCTCGCCCCTACTAAGATATCATCTATATCTATCCCAACTATCGCAAGAGGAAGCAGACCAACCGCTGAAAATACAGAAAATCTCCCACCTACATCTTTAGGAATCTCAAATCGCTGCATCTGGTGAATCTGAGCATAAGCATTAAGCTTGGAGTCAAACTCTGTAACTACGACAGTATTTGTTTTGTCTATCTTCACAAGTGAGTTGATATACTTGAAAATAGAAATAGTCTCAACAGTTGTTCCAGACTTAGAGATAATGATAAAAAGAGCATCTTCAAGGTCAATCCCATCTAACTTTGCCTCTATGTCAATAGGATCAGTAGTCTCTAAAAAGTGAAGTTTCTTCTCTAGTTTTTTAGAGTGTTTTAAAAACTTGTAGATAGCATAAGTACCAAGAGTACTTCCCCCGATACCTATAACAACCACATGCTTCTGCTTGACAGTTTTTGCATACTCTTTAAAAGGAGTTGTATCTTGATTACACAGGTTATAGTAACCTATAGACTCTTTTTCTTTGACGATGTCATTAAAGATTTTTGTATCGGAGAGACTTGGGTTGTAGTTGTCGCTATAGTTCATATTATGCTCTTTATTTTATTTGTGATTTTTAATGATTAATTATATCTAAGAAAGGCTAATAGCCTCTCTATTTTCTTAATCGAACACGCTGAGAGTGTGTAATAGCTACTGCCATTGCATCTGAAATATCCAGGGGTTTTATCTCTTTTTTGATATTAAGGAGGCGTTTTACCATGAAGTTTACCTGCTCTTTGCTCGCCTTGCCTTTTCCTGTGAGGGCTTTTTTGACCTGAAGGGCAGTATATTCGTGGAACTGTCCAAATTCTTGAAGAAGTTTGAGCATGATAGCACCGCGAAATTGGGCGAGTTTGATGGTCGTTGCTGGGTTGTGGGCGTAAAATATATCTTCCATCGCCACTTCATCTATGGTGTGGTTAGCAAAGATTCTAGCAACTCCCTCTACCATTTGAGGTATCTGAAATTGCAGATTTTCTGCTTTCATCTTTATGAGTCCTGCCTCTACTAAAGAGATTTTGCCATTTTCTAGTTTGATGATGGCATAACCCATATTTCTAGTACCTGGGTCTATTCCTAAGATATTCATTCGATATGTCCATGATTAAAGAGATTTTTACGGATATATGTTCCATAGAGGAGTTCAAAAAGTATGGAGACTGCTATAAAACTTACAAAAATGATTATTGCTTGTGGGCTAGATGCATACGTATGATAAAGTAATGTTGCTAACGCCAAAAATGTAGCTGTTATAGAAAGAAGTAAAATGCCTGTTTTGGCTTCAATAGTTTTTCTCAATTTAAAAGCACTCAAATTGACTATAAAAAAGATGAGTAGAAAACTTGCACTTCCTATGATAGCGATGGCGTTTAGGTCAATAGTATTTGCCAGTGTTAAACTTAATCCAAGTGTCACAAGAACCCCCATAAAAGGAATCTCGCGTTTCTCACGAGCTAGAAACTTAGGAAGTTCACCCTCTGTAGCAATGATATAGCCAAGTCTAGCATTCCCATAGATAGTCGCGTTTATAGCTGAAAATGTTGCAAGTAGTGCTGCTACTGCGACAATAGTAAAACCAATCTGTCCAAGTGCTGGTTTAGCAGCGATGGCAAGAGCATAATCTTTTGCTTCAAGAAGCTCTGCTTCAGGAACTGTCCCCACACTGATGATAGCGATGAGAATGTAGAGCAGTATAACAAACAACACAGAGCCATAAAAAGCACGTGGAAGATTTTTACTCGGCTCTTTTATCTCCTCAGCTGCGTTTGCTATGAGCTCAAAACCCTCATAAGCAACAAAGATAATCATCCCTGCAACTACTACAGAAAGTGGAGAAGTATCATTTCCTAATGAGAGTCTATCCGTGTCCACATAAGAAGCACCACTCACAATGATAACAGCTAATAAAACAACTTTAATAACTACTATAAAAGTCTCTGATTTACTCACAAAGGAAGCACTCACAAGATTTATAAATGCTGGAAAAATAATAGCTATACTTATAAGTATATGGTGTAGGAGTGGCGTTTTATTAGTGAAAAAAGTCCCCCCATACGAAGCAAACGCCACAGCATAGAGTGAGATCGTCACAAGATAACTCAGCCAAAGCATAAGGTTAGCAGAACCTGAGAGGAGATTATGCCCAAAAGCCTTATCTATAAAAGTAACCGTTCCCCCCTCACTCTGATAATTTACAGAGAGTTTTGCATAAGAGTAGGAGGTAAGCAGTGCTACCAATCCAGCCACAAAAAAAGCATAAGTAGTAGCAGAGTGAGCCAAAGAGACTGCTTCACCTAAAACAGCAAAAATCCCTCCACCAACCATTCCACCAACACCTATAGAAATCGCACCTAATAAACCAATTGTTCTCATATATTATTTTCCTTATTTTCTAATGACACTTTAGTATATATTTGCTTTTTAAGCTCTTTAAAAAGTCAAATATTTGCAATATGTGAATAACTTTTTATTCATGTAGCTTTTTAACCCTATTTTATGGAACTAAAGTGTATTATTCACACTATATTTTAAAAATAGGTTTTAATGTGAATATCGGACAAGAGATACTAGAAAATTTAAAAGAAGAGATAAGCGAGAGCGAGTATAAACGCTATATTCATCATCTCGTTTATGACGTGAAAAAGTCTACTCCAGAACTGGCTATATTTTATGCACCAAATGCACTTGTAGTCAACTGGATTAAAAATAGATACACTGAGAAGATTGCTCACCTCTTTGAAGTGAAGAGTAATTTTAAGGTAACAGTGAGAATTACACTCAAAAACCTTGTAGATAGACCACAAAAACAGAAAGTTGTTGAAGTGAAGCAACAAGGGAACTCTCTTTTGAACCCTTCACACTCCTTTTCAAACTTTATGGTAGGTGGTTCAAACCAATTTGCTTACTCAGCAGTAAAAAGCATCAGTGAAAAACCAGGAATACTTTATAATCCTGTCTTTATTTATGGTGGTGTTGGGCTTGGAAAGACTCACCTTATGCAAGCAGCTGGAAATGTTTTACAAAATGAGGGTAAAGTTGTTATCTACACTACTGTTGAGCAGTTTTTAAATGACTTCGTTCGCCACCTTAGAAACAAAACTATGGAGCGTTTTCAAGAGAAGTACCGTAAATGTGATGTTCTTCTTATAGATGATGTCCAATTTCTTTCAAATAAAGAGTCTATCCAAGAGGAATTTTTTCATACCTTTGAGGCACTTAAAGGTGCTGGAAAACAGATAATCCTCACAGCAGATAAACCACCAAAAAAGATAGGAGGTCTTGAAGCTCGACTTCAAAGCCGTTTTGAGCATGGGCTTGTAGCAGACATTCAGCCTCCTGAGCTTGAGACAAAAATAGCCATCATAGAGAAAAAATGCGAGATAAATAAGGTTCAACTCTCTAAGGATATAGTGAACTATATCGCCACTGTTATAGACTCTAATGTTCGTGAGATAGAGGGCATTCTTTCTAAACTCCATGCTTACTCACAACTTATGCATGTAGATATAGATTTAGAGTTTACAAAAAATGTACTTAAAGATCAAATGGCTGAGAAACACGAGAACCTTACTATGGATACTATTACAGAAGTTGTTGCAAAAGATCTTAATATCAAACCAAGTGAGATTCGCTCTAAGGGTCGTAGTAAAAACATCGTCTACGCAAGAAGAATAGCTATCTATATCTGCCGTGAACTTACACAAAATACTATGCCTCAACTCGCTCAGTACTTTGGCATGAAAGACCACACTGCCATCAGTCATACTATTAAGAAAATCAATGAATTGATCAAAAATGATGAAGATTTTAAGACAAAAATAGATGAGTTAACCAACAAAATAACAAATATCTCCTAAAAAAAGATATAATTGCAAAAGTGAATAGACGTGAATAGAGTTCTTAAGACTCATCACGTCCTTTTTAGTCAAGTTTTAGGGTCTTTGATAGAGGTTTTCACCTTTTCACATGCACCTACTACTACTTACTAAAAATTATATAATATATAGGGAATTTACATGATTATTACTATCGCTAAATCAATACTTGAAAACATACTTATCCACTCTGGACCTTTTTTAGAAAAAAAAGATACTTCACAGATAACATCTCATGTCTATCTAAGTGCTATAGATAATTCCCTTACCCTTAAAGCGACAGACTATGAAATAGGTTTTATGGTAAATACTTCTGAAGTTCAAATCACTAAAGAGGGTAGTATTACTGCTAATGGTAAAAAGTTCTTAGATATTATTCGTATTCTTAAAGATGGAAACATTAACTTAGAAGTAAAAGCTGATACTCTTCATATATCACAAGGTCACTCAAACTTTAAACTCCCTACTTTTTCTCATAATGAGTTTCCAGAGTTTCCATCTTATGAAGGTAAAGCACGTATCTCTATAGAGTCTCACATGCTTATAGAGTCCTTAAAAAAGATAACGCCAGCTATCGACACTAATAACCCAAAATTTGAACTTAATGGTGCTCTTATAGATATAAAACATGATTTTATAAACTTTGCTTCTACAGATACTCGTCGTTTAGCTGTTGTTACACTTGCTAACACTAGTAAAAGTGAACTTAGTATTATCATTCCTAAAAAAGCAATTATTGAAATTCAAAAACTTTTCTTTGATAATATTGAACTTTACTATGATGATACAAATCTAATCATTCTCTCAGAACAATATACTTTCTTTACAAAACTTATAAATGGTAAATTTCCTGAATATTCAAGAATTATTCCTAAAGAGATTAAAAATACTCTTTTGCTTCCTAAAGCAGTTATGATAGACTCTATCAAACAGATAACAACAATCTCTACAGATGTAAAGATTACTTTTTTACATGATACTATTACGTTTGAATCATTAAGTGATGATAATATTGAAGCTAAAACAGAGATAGACCATGCAACTGGATTTTCAGAACCTTTTTCATTAGCTATTAACTCTCGCTATCTTCTAGACTTTTTAAACTCTATAAATAACTCTGAATTCAGTATAGGTCTAAATGAAGGTAATCTTCCTTTTATTATAAGTGATAATAACTTTAAAACAGTAGTAATGCCTATTGTAATTTAATTTTTAGCAAAATTTAGATAGAATAAGTTCAATTATGCAATTTTACGGAGTTATAAATGGAAAATTACGGTGCTAGTAATATTAAAGTCCTTAAGGGATTAGAAGCTGTTAGAAAACGCCCAGGTATGTACATCGGTGATACAAGTCATCGTGGTCTACATCACTTAGTTTATGAGGTTATTGATAACTCTATAGATGAGGCGATGGCTGGATACTGTGATACTATTAATGTAACTCTCACAAAAAAAGGTACTTGTAAGGTCAGCGACAATGGTCGTGGTATTCCGACTGATATGCACCCTACAGAGGGAATGAGTGCTGCAACTGTTGTTCTTACTGTACTTCATGCTGGTGGTAAGTTCGATAAAGATACTTACAAAGTTTCTGGTGGACTTCATGGTGTTGGTGTTTCAGTTGTAAATGCACTCTCTTCGGATCTTCATATGACTATTTTCCGTGAGGGTGAGATCTTTGAGCAGGACTTTAAAGAGGGTATTCCTCAAAAGCCACTCGCTGTAACTGGAACTACTCGCAAAACTGGTACGACCATAGAGTTCGCAGCAGATGCAACCATCTTTACTGATACTGTAACATTTGAGTATGAGTATCTTTCTAAGCGTTTTAAAGAGCTTGCATATTTAAATCCATTTATCACTATCAAGTTTAATGATGAACGCAGTGGGACAAAAGAGGTCTATCACTTCGAGGGTGGAATTGCCCAGTATGTAGGAGATATGAACAAAAAATCTGTCGTTGCTGATGTCTATAGCTTCACAGGCAAAGCAGATGATATTGAGTTTGACATAGCTCTTATGTACAACGACTCTTATGAAGAAAAGCTCGCTTCATTTGTAAACAACATCAGAACGCCAAATGGTGGTACACACGAAGCAGGTTTCCGTGCTGCACTCACTCGTGCTATCTCTAACTACAACTCTAAGAATGGTGCTGCAAAAGAGAAAGATGTCAAAATATCTGGCGATGATGTTCGTGAAGGACTTATCGCGATAGTCTCAGCACGTGTCCCAGAACCTCAGTTTGAGGGGCAAACAAAGGGTAAACTTGGAAATACTTATGTAAGACCACTTATCCAAAAAGCAACAGGTGAAGCACTCTCTAAATATTTTGAAGAGAACCCTATTCAGGCAAAAGCTATCGTCTCTAAAGCACTAGCAGCAGCTCGTGGTCGTGAAGCGGCGAAAAAAGCGAGAGATCTAACGCGAAGAAAAGACAATATGTCAGTAGGAACACTCCCTGGAAAACTTGCAGATTGTCAATCTAAAGATGCAACTATCTCCGAAATATACCTCGTGGAAGGGGACTCTGCGGGTGGTTCTGCGAAGCAGGGTCGTGATCGCGTTTTTCAAGCGATACTTCCACTCAAAGGTAAGATTTTAAATGTTGAAAAAGCACGTTTAGAGAGAGTACTTAAGTCTGATGAAATCACAAATATGATTACAGCTATGGGTTGTGGTATCGGCGAAGAGTACAAAGAAGAGAAGTTACGTTACCATAAGATAATCATCATGACCGATGCTGATGTCGATGGTTCTCACATCCAAACGCTACTCCTTACTTTCTTCTTTAGACATTTCCGTGATGTAGTTGAAAAAGGCTATCTTTACCTTGCACAGCCTCCACTTTACCGTTATAAAAAAGGTAAAAAAGAGATTTACTTTAAAGATGACCGTGAGATGAATGACTTTCTTATTGACAACGGTATAGAGTCATTAGAGGAGCAAACTTTAGGTCATAATGACTTAGTTTCTTACTTCAAGATGGTTGACCATTATGCTGGAAGTCTTGCTGCATTAGAACGCCGTTATGCACTTGTGGACTTAATCCGTCACTTTATAGAAAACCCAGACCTTATTGCACTTCCTGCAAAAGAGCTTTTTATACAAGTGCAAGAGTTTTTAGCGAGTATAGAGAACAATATCTTAACACACACTATAAACGAAGAGACAAACGAGATTCATGTTTTTGTGCAGACTAAGGGTGGTATGGAGGAGTTACTTATCAACGATGAACTCTTCTGTGCACCACACTTTACGGAAGCTAATTTTGTCTATAAAAAGATTCAAGAGTGGGAACTTACTTTTGATGAGGATATTATTGATGTTCTTGAGAACATTAAAGATTACGCGCGTAAAGGATCTTATATCCAACGCTACAAAGGTCTAGGTGAGATGAACCCTGAACAACTTTGGGAGACTACGATGACTCCTGAAAATCGTGTTCTTCTCCAGATAACTATAGAAGATGCAGAAATAGCCTCAGATGCCTTTACACTCTTTATGGGTGATGAAGTTGAACCACGAAGAAACTACATAGAGACACACGCAAAAGATGTAAAACACCTCGACGTGTAAACACCATGTTATTACCTCAAACTAAAGAGAGAGAGTACCGTTTTAGGCTAGCACTTAGGATGGGACTTCCTATCTTTACTCTTATTATTGCATTAATTATTCATACATTTATAGATAACTCTGATACACTACAACCCTCTTTTTATGTTGAATCACTCACTCTTTTAGTATTTAGTATCTACTTTTTTCTCTATCTTATCTATAATGGTTTTAAGGTGAAGATTACTGATACTGTGAGTAAAACTTTTACACGTGAATATCTCTTTAGTTATCTTAAAAAGGAATTAAAAAAAAATGAGTACTATACACTAATGCTCATAAGTATAGATAATCTTAATGACATTAATACTCTTTATGGTATGAAAAATGGAGATAGAGTCTTAGAGGAGACGGCAAGATGGATAAGTTCTTACTTTGCAGCGCAAAAGATAGAAAATTTTCCATTAGGACATATAAAAGGTGGGGACTTTATTGTAGGGTTAAAGGGGCAACAGAGCGAATACACAACACTTTTAGAACTTCTCTGTCTTAAATCTAATGAGATGAGTGTTGGTGATATTGAGATAAAACTTTCTAGTGCTATTATCGATACAAGTTATTCCCGTGAGTTAGACTATATGATAGAGCACCTTTTTGAGTTGCAAGAGAGAAGAAGAGGCTCAAAAGAGGTACTTCCCCAAGAAAAAATGACACCAAATGAGTTAGAAAGTTCAGTCATAAATGCGATAAACGAGCGTAAAGTAATCATCATGTCTCAAAATATTTATGAGAATGGTATAGTCGCATTTAAAGAGTGCTTTGTCAAGCTAAAAACGCCAACAGGCAAACCAATCTATCCAAAAACCTACATCAAAATTATCAATAGATTAGGACTGAGTGTAGAGTATGATTTGATGGTTTTAGAAATGCTACTTCTTTTGACTAATAAAAGTGAAGAGATTTATGCTCTCAATATCTCCCCAACTTCGCTGAGAAATGAGAAGTTTTTACAAAAAATAAAAGAGCTTCTAAGAGAGACAAAGAAAAAAGTAATGTTTGTACTCGAAGAAGCAGAGTACTTTTCTCATACAGGAAGATACAATAGCATTATCCACTCTCTTAAAAGTAGTGGTGTTCTCATAGCTATCTCGCGTTTAGGTGGTATCCACTCAAGTTTTCTCTATCTTAGAGAGTTAGATATAGATGTAGTGCGTTTTGATACCTACTACTCTAAGTTAGAAAAATTTAAAGATAACCGCTCAGTATTAGAGGGTTTTCATGTTATGGCTAAAGAAAAAGGGATAAAAACTTGGATAAAAAATCTTGAGAATGCAGAGAGTGTGGCATTATCTCAAGAGTTATGTATTAGCTATATACAAGGAAAAGAGCTCTCTGAACTTGAGGAGATGTAAAATTATTTTTTACAAGCACCAACTTTCATAGCAGCAGCATTTTTTTCAATAAATTTTGCTCCTATCCCTTTTACAGCCGTTAAACCCTTCACACTTTTAAAACAGTGTGCTTTACGATAATTTATAATAGACTCAGCCTTTTTGCTCCTATCCCTTTGAGTGTCATAAGCTCTGTTTTGCTTGCATTGTTCATATCTACAGCAGAAAAGAGAAGTGTTGCTGTTAAGAGTAGTAGTGTAAATAATTTCATTTGAATTCTTTTTTTAGTTAGGAAAATTATATAGAAAAAAAGAGTAAAAAGCAAGTTTTCTTGACATGATATCTACATAATCATCTTTAATTAATGATTATGTAGATATAATTTTTCCAACTAAAGATAGTATATTAATCCAATTTTAAAAAGGTGCTAAATGTTAAATCATACAATAGCAGTAATAGGTTTAGGTTATGTAGGTTTACCATTGGCTCATGCCTTTAGTGAAAAATATAAAGTAGTCGGCTTTGACATTGATCAACCAAGAATTGATGCACTAAATGGTGGCTTTGATAGAACATTAGAACTTACCTCTGAACAGGTAAAGGAATCTCTTCAAAATGGGATGCAATTTACTGTGGATATTGATGCTATTAAAGAGAGTAATGTTTATATAGTTACTGTTCCCACCCCAATAGATGAAAATAATGAGCCAGATCTTACTCCCATAGAAAAATCGACGGAGAGTGTAGCTAAAGTACTGAAAAAAGGCGATATCGTCATTTATGAATCTACTGTTTATCCTGGTGTTACAGAAGAGATTTGTGTCCCTATCTTAGAAGAGGGGAGTGGATTGAAATTTAATGAGGAGTTTTTTTGTGGTTACTCTCCTGAGAGAATTAACCCAGGGGATAAAGAGCATACTGTTACAAAAATTTTAAAAATCACTTCAGGCTCAACTCCAGAGATAGCAAAAGTTGTCGATGAACTTTATAAGTCAATCATCACAGCAGGAACGCATCTAGCTCCGACAATCAAGGTAGCAGAAGCTGCAAAAGTCATCGAAAATACACAAAGAGATGTAAATATTGCATTAATGAATGAATTTGCTATGATATTTGACACCATGCAGATAGAGACAAACGCAGTACTTGAAGCTGCAGCAACAAAATGGAATTTTATTAAACTTACTCCTGGTCTTGTTGGTGGACACTGTATAGGGGTTGATCCCTACTACCTTACACATAAAGCGCAATCACTAGGATATACACCAAGCCTTATTTTAGGTGCTCGGGATATTAATAATAGTATGAGTAAGCTAATAGCAGATAAAACGATAAAGTATATGATTAAGGCAGATAAAAAGCTTAATGGTGCAAAAGTATTAGTACTTGGTGTAACATTTAAAGAGAACTGTCCAGATATGCGCAACACAAAAGTTGTTGATATTATCTCTGAACTGCAGGAGTATGAGTGTGATGTAGAACTCTATGATTACTGGTTGAGTGAGGCTGATAAAGAGAGTAGGAACTTGCCTTTTATAGAAGAGTTACCATCTAATTCAAATAGATATGATGCTATTATAGTAGCTGTAGGGCATGACAAATTTAAAGCGATGAGTTACGAAGAGTATGCTGGACTTGCAAATGGTACACCCATCATTATAGATGTAAAAGGAATAGTAGAAAAACCTACATGGAGATTATAAAAGAGTGAGAAGTTTTTTATTACTTTTAGTTCTGTTCCCAATTTTACTTCTTGGTGCAAAGCCACATTTATTACTTCTAAATGTCTATAAAAATCAAAATTTGAGTGGCTGGGTCATGAGTGAAAAACTTGATGGCATTAGGGCTTACTGGGATGGGAAGCATCTTATAAGCCGTGGTGGAAAGATAATCCATGCACCAAAATGGTTTACAAAAGATTATCCACCTTTTGAGATAGATGGAGAGTTGTGGACAAAAAGAGGTGATTTTGATCATATATCTTCCATCGTTCGAGACAAAATAGCATCAAAAGAGTGGCATCAAATAACACATAATATCTTTGAAGTTCCAAATGCAAAAGGAGATCTCTTTGAAAGATTAAGAAAAGTGAAGCCATACGAGAGTAAAATTATAAGAATAATTCCACAGATACCTCTACAATCAAAAAAAGATATGCAAAAGTTTTTGCGTTTCGTGGAGTCTAAAGATGGAGAGGGTGTTGTAGTACGTGACCCAAATGCTCCCTACATAGCGAAGCGAACCTCTAAGGCACTCAAAGTAAAAAGTTTTTATGACACTGAGTGCAAGGTTGTAGGCTATAAAGAGGGCAAAGGAAAATATAGAGGAGTTTTAGGCTCATTAAGCTGTAAACTTTATAATGGAATTCTTTTTAATCTTGGTTCAGGTTTTAGTGATAAAGAGAGAAAAAATCCTCCAAAAATAGGTGATAGTGTTACTTTTAAATATAAAGAGATGACGAAAAATGGGAAGCCTCGATTTCCTGTTTTTTTGAGGGCTAAGAGATAAATCGGTGACTCTATATGATTTCCATAGATATACTCAATGAAGTTTTTACCCATGTTGGTTAGTGATGTGAATCCAGGTTAAGTTATAAAAGAGAGATCTATGAATATCTTAGAAAACCATCCAAATATTAGTTGCTATCTTTTCGGTTCTTATGTCAAAGGGAGTCCCAACAGAAGAAGCGATATTGATCTGTTACTATTATTTGATGGAGAAGTGCATGAGCATAAAATTATCTTTGATATTAAGAGTCATTGCATGAGACTTTAGAGCAGATGATAAAGAGCGAAATGGATATAGAGAGTAGTTCTCTTATATGGCAATAGCTTTTTTTGATAGCTTATTGGCATGTAAAAGCTGAACTGACACTGGTAGATGTACAAAACTTTTTAAATGATTTTTCATTGTTGTATATCTATGAAGATTTATTAGAACTTAAAAAAGTATAAACTCACACAAAAAAACTAAGAGTTAAATAAAGATATCAAAGATGTTAATAGCTCTTTATGCTATAATAAATTTTTTAAAAGAAGGTAGTGAAACATGGCAATAACCGATAACAAAAAGACAATGATATATATATTGATAGCATTTGCATTTAGTATAGCAGTTCGCCTTATATGGGTCTATCAATTCAGCGGTGTTGAGCAGTTCAAGTTTAATAATCAGTTTATGATAAACACAAATGATGGCTATTTTTATGCCGAGGGTTCTAGGGATATTCTATCTGGAGTGCATCAAGCACATGATAGTTCTCCTGTTGATAGCGCAGGTTCAGTTTTAACTGCCTTTATAGCAAAAGTATTACCATTTAGTTTTGAAACAGTTATATTTTATATGCCTGCGTTTTTTGCATCGCTTTTAGTTATACCCATCATACTTATAGGAAGAAGTATAGGAAAACTCGAGGTAGGTTTTATAGCGGCACTCCTAGCCTCTATAGCTTGGAGCTACTATAACCGTACGATGGTTGGATACTTTGATACCGATCTATTAAATATCGTATTTCCTACTCTCTTCTTATGGTCACTTATCTGGGCTATCAAAACGCAAGAGGATAAGTACATACTTTTTACAGCGTTTGATATTATTGCCTACCGATGGTGGTATCCTCAAAGTTATAGTTTAGAGTTCGCCTTTTTTGGTTTAGTTGGTGCTTATGTTCTCTATCAGTACATAAAAAAAGAGGATTTTCAACACAACTTAATGCTTATAACATTTATGATGTTTGCGATGATGGGGCTTGAGGGATTGACAAGATTTATAGTTGTTGTGGGACTCTTTGTACTCTTAAAAGCACAAAGAGAGCTGTTTTTCAAATATCTCTTTTATCTGTTTGGTCTCTCTATCGTGCTATTTATGCTTACGGGGGGATTAAGTCCTATTTGGGGTCAACTGAAAGGTTATGTATTTAAAGATGCTATTAGCATTACACAAGATAATCTAAAGCTCCACTTTTTTTCTGTTATGCAGACTATTCGAGAAGCAGGTCATATCCCTTTTGAAACATTTGCAAATCGTATTAGTGGAAATATTGTAACATTTTTCTTTTCAATTATAGGTTACCTTTGGCTAGTACGTAAAAACCCTATTATGCTATTAGGTCTCCCTATGATTGGACTTGGCTTTTTAGCATACTCTGGAGGATTGAGATTTACTATTTATGCTGTACCTGTACTAGCACTTGGTATCGCTTTTCTCATAGTAGAATTAAGTAGTATGATGAAAAACAACTTACTCAAATATGCTGTTATGGTTATAGCAACTATAGCTATTTTAGTGCCAAATATTCAACATGTGATAGCCTATAAAGTCCCTACTGTATTTACTAATAATGAAGTAGTAGTATTGGACAAATTGAAAAAAATAGCTTCAAGAGAAGATTATGTAGTGGGATGGTGGGATTATGGTTATCCAATAAGATACTATGCTGATGTAAAAACTTTAAGCGATGGTGGTAAACATAATGGTAGTATCAATTTTCCAACCTCTTTTATATTGACCCATCCAGAAGCTGAAGCTGCTAAAATGTTACGACTTGATGTCGAATATACAGAAGAGAGTTTCAAAATAGATGACTTAAACAGAGAAAAAAATTCATCTAATAAGGTAAAAAGAATTAATAACATAGGTCAAATGACTTTAGATTATGGGTATAAAAATACAAATGATTTTTTAGCTTCTCTCAAAACAGATATAAAGCTTCCGAAGAAAACTAGAGATGTCTATCTCTACCTTCCAAACAAGATGATGAATATCTATCCTACTGTTACACTCTTCTCAAATCTAGACCTGATGACAGGGCATAAAGGAAAACAGCCATTCTTTTACAAAAGTACCAACTTTAAAGAGAACAGAGATGTTATAGACTTAGGTCATGGTATAAAGATAGAGAAACGCAGTGGAAAACTTATAATAGGTAAAAATAGAGTATCTATAAATAGATTTGCAAAAACTTTTTATGATAAATCTGGAAAGTTACATACACAACTACAGACTATTAATCCAACCTCTAATATAAATGTAATCTTTATGAGTAACTACGGGCAGTACTTAGTTGTAGATAACAGTGTTTACGACTCGCTCTATTTTCAACTCTTTGTCTTTGAACATTATAACAAGAAATTATTTAAGCCTATTATATTGACTCCTTTGGCTAAAGTCTATAAGCTAAAAATATAAAATATATTTACTAAACATTGTGCATATTAAATTCTGAACATTCAGTACCTCTTGGTGGATTTTTCATCTTCCATTTGGTAGTTTTAAACACGGTTGAGTACTCATATTGACTGAAGTAAAACTTACTTTAACATCTCATTCACCCGCTCTTCACTCTTCATCTGCACACGAAACTCTACTCGTCTTGCTGTGTCTCCCTCTCCAAGTTTAGAAA
>JALUKS010000159.1 GCA_027056465.1 Sulfurimonas sp. | reverse complement strand
TTTTTTTATGAACTTCAAGCTATGGGTAAAGAGATGGCTCTCGTTGTCAATAAGATAGACAATGACAAGATGAAAGAGAGACTTTGGGACTTTTATGAGTTTGGTACGGGTGATATTTTCGGTATCTCTGTCTCTCATAATCGTAATACCGTAGAACTTTTAGAGTGGGTAGCAGATAAAATTCCTGAAGAAGATAGAATCAAAGAGGAAGAAGAGGCTGTTAGTGTAGTCGAAGAAGAGCCTGAAGAAATGGATGATGATGATTTCTTTACTGCCAGAGATGAAGAGGATGATGGTTTTACATACTGGGATGAAGATGAGATGGATGGTCTCATTACTGATGACTCTATCTTTGGGAACAATGACCGTATCAAAGAGTATGATGAAGATGATGTTAATCACATTAAAATAGCTATTATTGGGCGAACTAATGTAGGTAAATCTTCACTTTTAAATGCACTTCTAGGCGAAGAGCGCTCTGTTGTGAGTAGTGTTGCTGGAACGACTATCGACCCTATTGATGAGACTGTGCAGTATAAAGATAAGCAGATTACCTTTGTCGATACAGCAGGTTTAAGACGTCGTGGAAAGATTTTAGGGATTGAGAAGTATGCGCTTATGCGTACTACAGAGATGCTTGAAAATGCAAATATGGCACTCGTTGTTTTAGATGCGAGTGAGCCATTTTTGGATCTTGATGAGAAGATTGCTGGGCTTGTCGATAGTAACCGACTCTCATGTATCATTATTCTCAACAAATGGGATATTTCTAAACGCGAAGATCATGATAAAATCATCCGAGAGGTTCGAGAGAGATTTAAGTTTCTCGCTTATGCACCTATACTTACACTCTCTGCACAAACACACCAACGTGTTGATAAACTTCACGATATGATTTTAGAGATTAACGAAAACTACTCTCAGAGAATCTCTACAAGTAAGGTCAATGAAGTGATAGAAAAAGCATTAAGACGCCATACCCTTCCAAGTGTAAGTGGGCAAGTTATCCGTATCTACTATGCTACACAGTATGAAACGCGACCACCAAAAATAGCTATCATCATGAACAAGCCTAGTGGGCTTCACTTCACATATAGACGCTATCTTACAAACAAAATGCGTGAAGCTTTTAACTTTACAGGAACGCCTCTACTCTTTAAAGCAAAGAAAAAAGGAGAGAAGTAGTGGCGTTAGCCCTTACTTTTATCATAGGTGGTGCATCTCTTAGCGCCCTTAGTTTCTACTTCTACAAAAAGATGCGTAGTGATGAAAAGGCTAAAAAGGCTTAATCACTACCATCGCCACGATAAGTAGCATAAGGAGTGTTGGCACTTCATTATAGACTCTAAAATATTTCCCACTCTTTGTACATTTATCCTCTGCCAACTCTTTTCTAAACTTCTCTAAAGAGAAAAAATAAACAACTAGAATCGCTACGAATAGTAGTTTTGCATGCAACCATCCACCTGTTTTAAAGAAGTTAAAATCACCGCTAATTGAAAGATATATAAGGATACTTCCACTTATAAGTGTTGCCCACATAGCAGGTACACCTATATACTTAAAGAGTTTATACTCTTGAATCTTCACAACTTCTACAAAACCCTCATTTTCTTTATGCTCTGTATGATAGATAAATAAACGCGGCAGATAAAAAAGCACTGCGAACCAAGAGATAAACGAAACGACATGAAACCATAAAACCCATGCAAACATACTAAATCCTTAAAAGTTTTTTTCTATATAAAATGTATTGTAATTTGAACCACCGTGTCTAACATTATTGATAAGACCGAAAATACCTGAACGGTGTTTCAAAGCCCATCCTAAATGAGTCTCATAAAGTGGTTCATACCGAATCAGCCTTCCAAAATCAAAATCTAAACTAATATCAAGATAGTTGAGTATTTTGGAGTTATTATCTTGATTTTTCTCTGCATCTTCTTTCTCTACATATAAAATATTACTTGTATAGGATGCACCCTCACCAAAACCAAAACGCACTCTATTTTTCCAAAAGTCCATATTGTAGTAAAGTTTAATATAAAGAGTTGTCTCATAAACCATATTATCATTTGCATTTCTATCATCAAATGCAGAAAATCCACCTTTAAGATAGAAATCAAGAGGCAGATTAAAAGCACCCTTTTGCAGTAAACATCCACCATCAAATACTGTTACATAGAGTCCCTTCGGGTGTGTGTTGAGAAAATCTCCAGTGATTATTTCGCCAAGGTCTTTCGTAGAGGCTTCACCATGTGCCAAACGCAAAGAGTAGTTATCTTGTGCAAAAAGTGTAGTAAGCAGTAAAAAGAGAAGTGCTGTAAGTTTCAAATAGTGTCCTTTAAAATGTAGAAAAAGAGGAATTATATAAGCAACAGTGTAACAAAATAAAGCTGAGACTGCTATAATACTACAAAAAAAATGAGGAATTTATCTATGAGAGTATTAACAGGTATTCAACCCTCTGGTGATTTACACATCGGAA
>JALUKS010000158.1 GCA_027056465.1 Sulfurimonas sp. | reverse complement strand
TCATAGCAGCAGGTGCAGGAGCGGGTTTAGCTACAACTTTTAATGCACCTCTCGCTGGAATACTTTTCGTTTTTGAAGAGATGCACGATGGGATAAAATATAGCGACATCCCGATTAAAGCCATTACAACTGCATCAGTTGTAAGTGTCATCACTCTGCATCTCATCGTTGGAAATACTATCTCAATTCCAATAGATAATCTTATCTCGCCACAGCTTAATGAGTTATGGATATTTATTCTCTTTGGTGCTTTCTTTGGTTTCTTAGGTTTTATTTTTAACAAGTATTTAGTGGATTTTTCAACAAAAATTGCTCAAATAACTGGCTGGAGATTTAATCTTTTCATCATTCTAATCGGTGCTTTAATAGGTCTACTTTTTTATATCTACCCTGATAGTGTCGGTGGTGGTTATCAAGCTATTCATGCAGCACTCAGTGGGGAGTTGGCTCTTAAAACACTCCTTATACTTTTTGTACTGCGTTTTTTTACGACTATGATCTCTTATGGAACTGGTGCACCGGGTGGAATTTTCGCACCTATGTTGGCGTTAGGAACACTCTTCGGTGTCTCTTTTGGCATGGTCGCAAACGAGTTTATCCCCTCTTTGCATATAGAACTTTTAGTATTTGCAGTTGTTGGAATGAGCGCACTTTTTAGTGCAACAGTTCGCGCCCCACTCACAGGCATCGTCCTCGTTGCAGAGATGACAAACAGTTTCAACCTTTTGATACCTCTTCTCATCACCTCTTTAGTGGCAGTGATAACAGTAAACTCTTTAGGTGGAAGAGCTATCTACACGATACTTTTAGAGAGAGCATTAAAAATTTCTAAACTTGGAGAGGTTGATGATGAAAGTAGATAAAGAAAGGAATATTTTATATATAAATAGTATAATTCTATATAGTTAAATATGGAGAATTATATGGTTACTTATGCTAAAGAAGAGATGGTAGGTATAACTGAACTCGGTAAATCACTTGGGAGTTATCTTGATAAAGTAACTTCAAGTATATTTAGTAAGATAGCTATCATCCGAAGAAATAGACCAGAGGCAGTTATTATTCCTATAGAAGAGTATGAACTCCTTCAAAGTGCTTACGATAGGCTAGAACAAAAAGAGATAGAAGAACTTTTATCCTCTATGAGTAAAGAAGATAAAGAAGTCTCAAAAACGAAAATGATTAGTATCGACTTGTAGTAATGAAAAAAGATATTAAACTTACCTATCTCAAGAGTGCATCGAAGTTTTTAAAAAAACATCACTCTGTGCTCACAGAGGAAGAAGTTGATAGCCTTGTTGTAAAATTTATCAAGAAAAAAGTTTATAATGCAGATATAAATATTGATTATAAGCAGATGAGTGGTAAAATCTCCAATGTTTACAGAATCAGAAAAGCAAATATCCGTATCATTATCACACTCAAAGATAATGAAATAATAATAGAAGCTATCATTAATGATATAGGTTTTAGAGGGGATATTTACAAAAAATGACAATAGATAAAAGACTCCACAAAGCCCTTCTAACTTGGTATGAAAAAGAGGGGCGACACTCCTTGCCTTGGCGATTAACAGATGATACTTACCATGTTTATCTTAGTGAGATAATGCTCCAGCAAACGCAGGTGAATCGTGTACGAGATGAGTACTATCCTCTTTTTTTAGAGAAGTTTCCTACTATCAAAGATTTAGCCGATGCTCACCTAGATGAAGTGCTTAGTCTCTGGAGTGGTCTAGGCTACTACCGACGTGCGAGAAATCTTCATCTCTCAGCCGAACTCTCACGAGAAGGACTTCCCACTTCACTCAAAGAGCTTAAATCTCTTCCAGGGGTTGGAGACTATACGGCGAGTGCAGTCTGTAGTTTCGCCCTCAATCAGAGTGTGCCAGTTGTCGATACAAATATCTCACGAGTCCTCAAACGCTACTTTGGACTTTTGGGAGTCAAAGATAAAAGAGTTTGGGAGTATGCACAGAAATTTTTAAATGCTAAAGAGCCTCGTGCGCATAATCTTGCCCTTATGGACTTAGGCTCCATGGTCTGCAAGGCGAAAAATGCAGAGTGTAATCTATGTCCCTTGCAGAGAAATTGTCAAGGTAAAGAGGAGCCTGAACTCTATACTCAGACAAAGAAAAAAGAGTATATAAGTATGGAACTTTTCTTCGGTATTTTTATAAAAAATAATAAAATCGCTCTCAAACTCTCAGATGATAATATGTATAAAGATATGCTGACTCTGCCAAAGGTAGAACCCCTCGAAGAGAACTACTTAGGCTCTTTTAAGCACTCCTACACAAAGTACCGTTTGGATGTAAAAATCTATGAGATAGAGGAGCTTGATGGGGAGATAGTCTGGGTGAATTTAAAAGAATTTGACTATGCCCCTATCTCTTCGCTTACGAAAAAAGCAAAGAGATTTTTTTGTAACTTTTAAGGCATCTATTATTTAGTCTAAGATATAATCACGACTGTAAAGCATTACGAAGT
>JALUKS010000157.1 GCA_027056465.1 Sulfurimonas sp. | reverse complement strand
AGTACAAAGTTTCCAAGCATGATACGGCGTTTGACTTCATCGCCAAAACCCTCACTTCGAGTATTGATAAAAGTTTCATGGAGATTTTTCCCCTCAACACGATTACCATAACGAATACCATCATAACGAGCAAGATTTGTTGTCGCTTCAGCCGTTGCAGTTATATAGTAAGCAGATATATCAAACTTTGCATCGAGTATTTCGCGTTCAACTATGGTGTGACCCTCTGCTTTGAGTGCTTCAATCGCTTTCGCATAAGCATCTTTTACATCTTGACTTGCATTTTCTAGGTACTTAGGTAAGACTGCGATTGTGAGTTTTCTATCGGCGTTTAGGGATGGAACGACTTTGTCATCTCTCTGTGCATTTGTAGAGTCTTTTTCACAACTCCCACTAATGATGTCATAGAGTATAGCTGCATCTTCTACATTTTGTGTCATAGGTCCTATCTGATCAAGACTTGAAGCATAAGCCCCAAGACCATAACGCGAAACGCGACCATAAGTAGGTTTCATCCCAACTATCCCACAAAATGCAGCAGGTTGGCGAATAGAACCACCTGTATCACTTCCAAGTGCAGCGATAGCAAGACCAGCACCAACAGCAGCAGCACTTCCACCAGAGCTTCCACCTGGAACATACTCAGAGTTGATAGGGTTGAGTGTTTTACCATAAAAACTAGACTCAGTAGTAGAACCCATAGCAAACTCATCCATATTAACACGACCAAACGCAGAGAGACCTGCATCATTAAGTTTGTTAATAACAGTCGCGTTATAAGGTGCTATGTAGCCTTGAAGGATGTTTGAACCAGAAGTAACAGACCAATCTTTTACTTGAATGTTATCTTTAATAGCAATAGGGATGCCATTTCCAGCACTTTTTATATCTATGTAAGCATTAAGCTCTGGATTTGCTTCGATTTTTATTTTTAAATCATTTTTGAATGTTTTGAGTTCATCTTTGCTAAGTGTGAGGGCTTCTTTTAATGTAATCACTAAATTTCCTATTTGTTTAATTCATTGAAACGATTATAGCAAAATGAAGATTTAAGGTTACTTATATCTCTTGACTAAAAAGATACCTAGCCCTATAGCTACCAAAAGAAGAGCTATAGAGATAGATATAAAGGTAAAAGTAACTGGTTCGGAAAAGTTAGGCACTCACTACCTCGGCACAACGAGCACATGTACACTCTTCTTTCTCAGCTTGAAATTTCCAACATCTAGGGCATTTATGTGCAGTCGCTTTTGCTATAGTAAATGTATCTTCATCTACTTTGAAACTTCCTAAGATATTTTCCTCTACTTTATCTTCAAAAACACCAGAGACAACAAACCAATCTTCAGCATCAATAGCTTCCATATCAAGAGCAGTTTTTGACTCAGTATAAATAACTAACTCAAGAGTACTTTTAATAGTTTTCTCTTTTTTAAGCCCATCAACAACAGAACCAAATCCCTCACGAGCCTTAGTCATATACTCTGCATCAAACACACTCTCACCAGCAGTGAGTGGAGTATAAACTAGGTCGAAGATAGACTCAGCATCACCTTTGATGACTTTTGGCGAATGCCCAATAATCTCATCAGTTGTATATGTAAGCACTGGAGCCATGATAAGAAGCAGTGTTCTTGTTATCTCAGCCATTGCACTCTGTGAAGCACGACGGCGTTTTGAGTCTTTGGCATTACAGTAGAGATTGTCTTTTGTCATATCGATGTACATACCACTTAACTCATTAGCGATGAAGTTGTTAAGTCTATTCATACCATTTACAAAATTATACTCTGCAAATGATTGATGTACATCACTGAGAACTTCTGATGCTACATTTAAAATCCATTTGTCAAGTGCACCCATCTCTTCATAAGGTGTGAGTGTTTCGAGGTCGTTGATATTTGCAAGCATAATTCTAAAAGTATTTCTTAGTTTACGGTAGTTTTCAGAGATCTGCTTCAGGATACCTTGAGAGATTTTTAGATCACCTTGATAATCAGATGAAGCTACCCATAAACGCAGTATCTCACTTCCGTACTCTTTGAGAACTTTTTCAGGAGCGATAACATTACCTTTTGACTTAGACATTTTCTCGCCCTTGTCATCTACAGTAAATCCATGAGTTAAAACACCCTTATAAGGAGCTTTCTGCTCAACTGCACATGAGAGGAAAAGTGAAGACTGAAACCAACCGCGGTGTTGGTCAGAACCCTCTACATAAAGGTCGGCTTCATACTCACCCGCATCGTAGTTACGAGATTTCAGCACTGAGTTCCAAGTAGAACCAGAGTCAAACCATACATCCAAGATGTCCGTTACTTTTTCTACTTCATCAGCTTTGTAGCCAGACCCTGGGTAGAGGAGGTGTTCAGTTGGGAGTGAGTACCAAGCATCACTTCCTTGCATTTCAAAGATCATAGCAACATAGTTTAAAACTTTCTCATCGAAGAGTACTTCGCCAGTAGCTTTTACTCTGAAAAATGCTATAGGTACACCCCAGTCGCGTTGGCGAGAGATACACCAGTCAGGGCGATTCTCAACCATAGAAGTAAGACGTTTACGACCCGTTTCAGGGATAAATAGAGTCTTTTCTACTTCACTAAGAGCATTTTCTCTAAGTGTTTCATTTTGACCTTCAGGTGTACCATCTACAGAGATAAACCACTGTCTAGTCGCACGGAAGATAAGTGGAGTATGTGAACGCCAGCAGTGTGGATAAGAGTGAGTGAATTTACTTACTTTAAGAACTGCATCGCCCATAAGCTCAATAATATCATCGTTAGATTTAAAGATATGGCGACCTAAAAACTCCTCTGCGTTTGGAATTAAGTTATCACGAACGATAGTGTTATCAAAACAACCAGTCTCATCAACAGGCATAACAACCTCTAAGTCATAAAGAAGTCCAACACGGTAGTCATCTTCACCATGTCCAGGAGCAGTATGGACACAACCTGTACCACTATCCATCAGAACATGCTCACCTAAAACGATGCGAGATTCGCGAGAGTTGAGTGGGTTGATAGCTTTTAAGTTTTCAAATTCAGTTGCTTTGAATGTACGAACTGCTTTTCCAGTGAGTACTTCATCTTCTATGACCGAGTTTAAAAGCTCTTTTGCTACGATGTAGCCAGTGTCAGTAAGAACATACTCTTCTTCAGGGTTCATAGAGATACCAGTGTTAGCAGGAATAGTCCAAGGTGTTGTAGTCCAGATAACTGGAGCAGCTTTACCCGTGATACCAAGTTTCGCTTTAGCATCATCATCTAGCTCAAACGCGATGAAGATAGAGTGAGACTCTTTGTCCTCGTACTCAACTTCAGCTTCAGCCAATGCAGTTCGCTCAGCCCAAGACCAGAAAACTGGCTTAGAACGTTCTATAAGGAGACCTTTTTTCGCTACACCACAGAGTGTACGGTAGATGTTTGCTTCAAACTTATAGTCCATAGTGACATAAGGTTTTTCCCAGTCAGCGATGATACCAAGCGTCTTAAACTCATCTCTTTGGATACCTACGAACTTCGCAGCATGTTCACGACAGAGTTTACGAATTTCGGCAGTTTCAAGAAGTTCTTTTTTCTTTTTTCCACCAAGCTTTTTCTCAACTTGTTGCTCTATCGGAAGACCATGACAGTCCCAACCTGGAGTAAAACGCACAGACATACCATTAAAATAATTGTGTTTGATGATGATGTCTTTGAGGACTTTGTTCAGCGCATGACCGATATGAATGTGACCATTCGCATAAGGAGGTCCATCATGAAGTGTGAACTTCGGTGCATCTTTACGATTTGTTTTCATTTTATCGTAAACTTTCTCAGAATCCCACTGAGCATATTTTTTTGGTTCGTTGTTGATTAGGTTACCGCGCATAGCAAAGCTAGTAGTTGGTAAAAGTAGTGTTTCTTTATAGTCCATAGGTACCTCAAAAGTGTATAAATTTTTTGGATTATATCCTTTATATATTGAAAAACTCATAAAAGTGCTATAATACACCTATAAAAATGTTTCAAAAAGGTCGAAAACAAAATGAAATTGCATGTGATATTTATCGGAAATAAGTTTGTATATAACCGCTCTTTAAAAGAGTATATTTTGCGAAAAATCGAAAATGAAACGGGTTTTGTAGATTCAATAACCTACTATAAAAGTAGCGACAACTCTCTTTTCCTTTACTTAGAAGAGCAACTAAATTCTAAAAATAGATTTATAGTTATTACAAGTAAGAAGAATTTTTCTACCATTGGGAAGCTCATATCAACAGCAACAAGCGATAATCAAATAGTTCGTGATGGGATGTTAGTACCTCAAAAAGCTTCTATCTTTGAAGAACACTCTTATCTCCTTGAATATAAGAGTTCAGTGGTGAATGTATTACAAATAGATGCAGGAGAGAGCATTCCTATGCTACTTCTATCTTCATCAGAGACTCAAGCGACTGTGCATGTGTTTGAAGAAGAAAAAGAGACACTGCTTAATATACTTCAACCTATAGCACAAATGTATGAAGTAACTTTCGATGTGACAACACTTATAGAAGGCTGGATGCGCATAGATATCTCTTCTAAACGTTATGGCGAGATAAGTAAATTTATTCATGGAGCAAAAAAACTCCTTCCCAAAAAACTCATAAAATCAGCTGATATTATAAGTTATATCATAGAAAAACTCTCTAGTAAAGCTAAAAAAATAAGTTTTGCAGAGAGCTGTACTGGTGGACTTCTTGCTTACCAGTTTACAAAAGTAAATGGTGCTTCAAAGATTTTAGATGGCTCTTTGCTTACTTACTCAAACGATCTCAAAGAGAACTGGCTAGGAATTGCTCATGAGATAATAGAGGACAATGGAGCAGTAAGCAGTGAAGTAGTGAGAGAGATGAGTGAGGGTTCTATGAATGTGAGTCATGCAGACTATACACTCGCTGTAAGTGGTATCGCTGGAGATGGTGGAGGTACAGAGGAGAAACCAGTAGGAACAGTCTATATAGGAGTGCGAACTCAAGAGAAACATGAAGAGAGACATTTACACTTTAGTGGCGATCGTAACTATGTACAAGAACAAAGTACCCTTTATGCTATAAAAATGTTGCTTTTAATCGATAAAGAGACCTTTTTCTAAATTTGTTGCTTTTTAGCTTGACATATGAAAACAATTTGCCTATAATTTCGACCTCTTAAGTATAAGAGGCAATAAGTCTTGTTAGCTCAGCTGGTAGAGCACGTCACTTTTAATGATGTGGCCGATGGTTCGAATCCATCACAGGACACCATTTTTTACAAAATGGGCGTTTAGCTCAGTTGGTAGAGCGCTACCCTTACAAGGTAGATGTCACTGGTTCGAGTCCAGTAATGCCCACCATTTAAAACAAAATAATTACCCAATTAAATTTGGGCGCTTAGCTCAGTTGGTAGAGCGCTACCCTTACAAGGTAGATGTCACTGGTTCGAGTCCAGTAGTGCCCACCATATTTTGATTATTTGCACTTAAGCTTTTAGCTCACATAGTTTACTATGCTTCGCCAAAACCTAAAGCACAACTAAAACAAAATTATTTATTTATAGGTTGCGGTGGTAGCTCAGCTGGTTAGAGTACCTGCCTGTCACGCAGGGTGTCGAGGGTTCGAGTCCCTTCCACCGCGCCATTTTGTTTACAACACTTTTGTTTATGAAAGTACAGTGACCCTTTCGTCTAGTGGCTAAGGACACTATCACTTCATGGTAGTAACAGAGGTTCAAATCCTTTAGGGGTCGCCATTTATTCGGTGTTAGATTTTTTATATGCGCGGTGGTAGCTCAGCTGGTTAGAGTACCTGCCTGTCACGCAGGGTGTCGAGGGTTCGAGTCCCTTCCACCGCGCCACTTCTTTTTGATTATTTGCACTCCAAAATCAGACTCACATACTTAATGTATGCTTCGCCTAATTTTTGAGCACAACTAATTCAAAAATAATTAGAACGGCTTTACTTAGCTGTATAATAACTTGCCGACATAGCTCAGTTGGCTAGAGCAGCTGATTTGTAATCAGCAGGCCCGGGGTTCAAATCCTCGTGTCGGCACCATCTTTTCAACACCTATGCGGGTGTAACTCAGTGGCTAGAGTTCCTGCCTTCCAAGCAGGCTGTCGAGGGTTCGAATCCCTTCACCCGCTCCACCTCTTTTTATTTATTACATTAAAAACACCAATCAAATTATACGAAGCTTTTAGTTCCACGGTTATCATACATATCTTTATATCTAAAGGTAATGAGATTCTGCATGATAGAAAAGAGAACCATGAAGTTTAAAAAACTACTTCCTCCATAGCTAAACATAGGGAGAGGGACTCCAACGACAGGAGCATAGCCTATAGTCATGGCAATATTTACTCCCATATATATGAAAATCATAAAACTGATAGAGGCATTAACAACTTTTATGTAGTAGTCTTTGTTAAAAATACTTAGACTTAGCAGATGTAGGATGAGAATAGCATAAAGAGTTATTAGTGCTAATGCACCTAAAAAACCAGTGCGCTCTACTACAAATGCAAAGATAAAGTCACTTGTAGCTATGGGAAGAAACTTCATTTGAGTTTGTGTCGCTTCATCTTTTGCCTTGCCTGTCCATCCACCAGAGCCAATAGCGATGATAGACTGCTGGACATGGTAAGATGGTTTTTCACTTAAGAAGTCTGTAATTCTTGTTTTTTGATAGTCATGGAGGACAAAGTTATAGGCTATAGGGATAAACAGAAGAGCTCCCACTGTTATCGTAGCAACTATTTTCCAGTGAATACCCACAAAAAAGAGTACACCATAGCCGATAAGCAAGAGAACTATGGCTGTTCCAAGGTCTGGCTCTTTAGCTATAAGGATAAAGGGCAAGAGTATAAAAAAACTAAGTCTTAAAAAGTCTTTTATCCTATAACCGTGCAGAGGTGGCGGTGTTTTGTTAATAAGATAGGCAAGCATAAGTATAAGGGCAGGTTTTACAAACTCTGAGGGCTGGATTGTTGCATTTACGAAAGGAATATCTATCCATCTCTGAGCACCAAGACGTGCATGACCGAAAAACTCAACGGCTAAGAGTAGGGCGATATTACCCCAGTAGATAAAAGGGATGATCCAAGCCATCCTTCGGATAGGCAGAAAAAAGATAACGATAAAGGTGATAATAGCCACTCCAACATAAGCAATCTGTTTCTCAGCAAGTGCTGGAACTGCTTCACCGATGAGCCAGTTTGAACTTATTACCAAAGGTATGATAAGAATGATAGAAAAAAAGTCAAATTGTGTTAAAATACCCTTATCAAATCTCCACAAGTTTATAGCTCCAAAATAAATTAAAAGAATTGTATCATAAAGGTAATAAATAAATATGAAAACAGAAGAATATATATGCGAAAATTCGGAACGACTAGACACTTTCCTCTCAACACAGATAGGAAAAACACGCTCTCAAATAGCAGGGCTTATAAAAGCTAACTGCGTTTGGGTAGATACAAAACAAGTTGCACGTCCAGGTGTTAAACTCAAAGTAAATCAAAAAATAAAAGTTGAGTTTCCTGAGGCTAAAGTAGAAGAGGCAAAAGAGGTTGACTTTGATGTTGAGGTACTTTATGAAGATGATGATCTTTTAGTTATAAATAAACCAAGTGGTGTGACAGTCCACCCAGCTCCAAGTGTGAAAGAGGCAACTCTTGTTGACTGGCTTAAGCATAAGGGTATTAGACTCTCAACTATTAGTGGGGAAGAGCGTAACGGGATAGTACACCGTTTAGATAAGGGGACTTCAGGAACTATGGTTGTTGCAAAAAACAATGAAGCACATGCACTTCTCTCTGAACAACTTAAAGATAAAAGTATGGGGCGTTACTATATAGCAGTCCTAACTCCACCTCTTAAAGATGATATAACCGTGATAGAAGGAAATATCGGACGTAGTGCTCATAATCGCCTTAAGATGTCATGTGGACTTGAGCATAAAAAAGCAGCGAAGACTATGTTTAAGCAGTTAGCTCTAAGTAGTGATGAAAAAAATCAGCTTGTTGCTTGTAAGCTTTTTACTGGGCGTACTCACCAGATTCGTGTACATTTAGAGACAATAAATCGCCATATTTTAGGTGATCATATCTACGGTTTAACTCCTAAAGTTGAGAAATCGGAACGAATTTTGCTACATGCATATATGATTTATTTCGTACATCCAACTACAAAAAAAGTGATGCAATTTACTGCTACGTTTGATGAATATATGAAAAATAGTATAGATAAAAAATTTAATTTGGAGAGCCTAAATGAAGTTATGGACACTAGCTACATCATTAACAGTTTCACTACTGATTCTTAGTGGGTGTGGCACACCTAGACCTACAGCACCTGAGTCAACAGTTATAGATAAAACATTACCTACTGTAACACTTACAAAAAGTGGTTTAATCGTTGGGATGAAGAGTGTTGCATTTGAGTGGCATAGCATTACAAACCCAAATGTAGAGGGAATATATATCTATAAAAAATCTCCTCAAGCAGAAGGAGAAAGTAAACTAGAGTATTATGCTACAATCAAAAATCGTTTTGCTACTCACTTTTTAGATAGAAATGTGATACCAGATACAAGGTATACTTATGCGTTTCAAACATATAGTGCAAAGGCAGAGGGTGTTCGTAGTAGGGCTGTAGTAGTAAATACTCTTCCTGTTTTAGAATCGGTTTCTTGGATACATAGCATCACTGGTATGCCTAGAGCAGCTAAAATTCTTTGGCGTCCAGACTCTAACGAGAGAGTTGATGGTTATATAATAGAACGAAAAAATCTTGAAGAAAACAAGTGGGAAGAGTTAGCAAGTATAAATGGGCGTTTAAATGCAGAATATATAGATACTGGTTTAAAAGATAACTGTGTTTATCTTTATAGAATAAGAGCTGTCACTTATGATAATATCATATCTACTCCCTCTGAGATTGTGAAAGTTGTAACAAAACCTCTACCAATAAGTATAGAAAATATAAAAGCAACACAAAACTTAGCAAATAAGATAGATATTAAATGGTCGAAATCTAAGCAGAAAGATTTCACACGTTATTATCTTTACCGATCAGATAAGATTAATGGAAACTATGAGCTAATAGCGAAACTTTATAACAATACATTTGAAGATAAGATTCAAGAGAATGGGAAAGTCTATTTTTACAGAGTCAGTGCGGTAGATAAAGATGGGCTAGAGTCTCTATATAAAAAGAACTCTATTGAGGGAATGACGTTGGGTGCTCCTAGTGCTCCGGGAATTATTGATGCAAAACTTTTAGAGAATAGTGTAAAAATCAAGTGGAGCAAAACTGATTCTCGTTCAGTGAAGTTTATTGTAAGAAGAAAACATAAGCAGGGGTGGTTTAAAGAAGATGTAGAGGATTATCCTATCAATAGTGGTACTCAATATATAGATAAAAATATAGTCCCAAATAGTACATACACTTATAGTGTATTTGCTTTAGATAAAAACTCTATCCTCTCTGAACCAAGTGCAGAAGTAAATGTAGTGACACCTGAGTCTAAAGAGATAATTAAAGAAGAGCCTGTAGTGGTAAAGAGTGCAGCACTGAAAAGAGTAGCTTCTCCAAAAATTGTAAAATCAAAAGATGTCATATCACCTAGTGATGATCTTGACTTGAGTGGACTTTAAGATGCCTCATTTACATATTAAAGAGTTCAAAGAGATAGAGTATCCATCAATTCATGATGGAGTGGCGTTTAACTTCATCGCACAAAATGAGAACAATGAAAATGAGAAGTTAATTTCTGTAAGTGTTGAGAGTGAAGATTTTTTTCTTTTAGTCAAACAAGAGGATAATAGAAATCTACTTAAAACAGATAAACTCACTCGACCAGCTTCTATATTTAATGTGCATAAGGCTCTAAGTGCCTATGCCAATAAAGCTGGACTTGAAGTTATCGCTTCTAATGTTTTAAGTGGTGCCAAAAATGAGCACCTTGAAAAAGTAACTGCACTTAAAAAGATAGAATACTTTGCTGAAAATTTTCCTACGGATAGAGAAGTTCGTGTTGAAGTTGGATTTGGTTCAGGACGTCACCTCTTGCATCAAGCTGCAAATAACAGAGATATTCTCTTTATCGGGATAGAGATTCACCGTCCTTCTATCGAGCAGGTACTTAAGCAAGTTGCCATTCAAGAGTTAGATAATCTTCTAGTGCTTGATTATGATGCCCGCCTTTTTATGGAACTTATTCCCTCAAATATCGTTGGAAAAGTCTATGTACACTTTCCAGTGCCGTGGGATAAAAAGCCTCATAGGCGTGTGATAAGCACATCCTTCATCGAAGAGTCTCGCCGCGTTTTAAAGGTGGATGGTCAGCTAGAACTTCGCACAGATAGTGAAAACTACTATGCTTACTCCTATGAGACTTTTATCGCGTTTAATAAAACGACTCTACATATAAACAAGAACAAAGATATTGCTGTAGTCTCTAAGTATGAAGATAGATGGAGAAAGATGGAAAAAAACATCTATGATGTCACTATGATAAATGAAGAGCATTCTGAAGATCTCTCAATAGAAGGTGATTTTGAGTTTTCTGAGGGAAAAGCTTCATTTGATACACTTCTCAAACTTCATAAAACTACACCGCGTTTTGAGGGAGGATTTATTCACTTTGAGCGTGCTTACACTCTTGATGATGGTGTGATGCTTCGCCTCTCTATGGGAAGTTTTGATAGACCTGAACATCTCTATCTTATAGTGAAAGAGGGGAGTGTGCAGTACTATCCTGAGCTTCCACTCAAGTCTCGTAGTAATCTGAGAGCACATCAAGAACTTGATAAGGTCTTAAATGGATAAGGTAATTGTCGCTCAAAACCTCTCTTTAGGCTACTCAAAAGATGAGTATATTATTAAAGATGTAGATTTTTCTATAGACTCTGGAAGTTTTGTTTTTATCACAGGTGCAAGTGGTAGTGGAAAGTCTACACTGCTAAAGTCTCTTTATGGAGCACTTAAGCCCGAGACAGGAAGTCTTGTTGTCGCTGGTGTTGAGCTTAAGGGTGTAAGTAAAGGAAAGTTAAATCTTTTGAGAAGATATACAGGTATAGTCTTTCAGGATTACAAACTCGTAAAAGAGTGGACAGTGGAAAAAAATATCATGCTTCCTCTTATAGTTGGTGGATACGATAAAAGAGTGCAACAAGAACAAGTAGAAAAGCTGTTGAGTCATGTAAGACTCAAACATCAAGCATTGAAGTATCCAAAAGAGCTGAGTGGTGGTGAGCAACAACGTGTAGCGATGGCTCGTGCACTCTCCAATAATCCAGTCCTTATTTTAGCTGATGAGCCTACGGGTAACCTTGATGACTACTCTTCACAGCTTATATGGAACTTGCTTGAGGGTGCAAATAAAGATTTAGAATCAACTGTTATAGTGGTAACTCACCATATACCAGAGTCTATGAGAGTAGAGTACAAGCACTATCATATTGAGTTTGGGAAAATACATGAACGCGTTTAAAAATCATTTTTCATTAGTAGTAGCACTTTTAGGGATACTCTTTTCCTTACAGACTTTTACAATAGTAGAACGTGCCATCGATGCTTACAAGCAAAATCTTGCACACAACTACTCTTTTGTAGTTGTAAGTAAAAAAAACATCATTGAAACTTTTTTTAAAGAGAAGTATTCACTTATCTCAAAAGTGGATGAACTCTCTCCCGACAAGGTAATTAAAAAGCTCAATGCTGGGATAGATAAAAGAAATACTGAGCTTCTAAAATTGGCACTCCCAAAATTTTACAAGTTACAACTTAAGCATTATCCATCACCAAGTGAGGTGAATTCACTTACAAAGTCACTTCTTCGTAATAACTCTATAATGAAAGTAGAGACTTTTGCAAAGAGTCACGATAGTACCTATAAACTTCTTTTACTTTTTAAGAGTGTTATCACTGTTTTTGCAGTGAGTGTCGGGATAATAACTATGCTACTTATCTCTAAAGAGCTTAAAATCTGGCAGTTTAAGCATAGCGAACGTATGAGTATTATGGGGCTTTTCGGTGCACCGACTTGGCTAAGTTCTGCAGTGCTTTTCCGTTTAGCAATAGTAGATGCGCTCCTGGCAAGTGCTCTTTCGTTTGTGTTGTTTATATATATATCTTCTAATGATTGGGTAGTTGCAGAACTTGCAAATATTGGGATAAAGATAATAATATTTAATACATTTTCTGACTTCTTAATGATGCTTACAGTCTCTTTAGTTGTTTCATTATTACTAGCTTCATTTATTGTAATCAGCCATAAAGAAGAGGTATGATGCGTTTTTTTGTTCTACTCCTTTTTCTTTTTGCACTCTCTTTGGGTGCAAGTTCTACAGATAAAAAGATAAAAAATACAAGCTCAAAACTACACAAGTCCTCAAAACACTACTCCTCGCTTAATAAAAAAATGGCAAATACAGCTAGAGCTATCTTACAACAAAAAAGAGCTTTACAAAAGCAAGAGAAGCATTTACGAGCACTTCAAAAAGAGCTTTCACTGAAAGAGTTGAGCTATAAAGATAATACTTCTCAGCTTAAACTTATGAAAAAATCACAAGATGCCTTAGCAAATAAACAGGTAAAGATAGAGAATAAACTTGTCTTTGTTATCGCTAAAAGTGTTTCACTTTCTGTTATTTTAGATAGAGAGTTGACTCAAAACGAAGAGTCTCTTATGGAGTTTGAAGTTCTTAAAACTATGCTTAAAAAAGAGAAAAAAAAGGCAAAAGTTCTAAGTGAACAGTTTGTGAAGAACTCAAAAGATATAGACTTTTTGAAGCAGCATTCAACTCTTTTAGAAGTTGCTATCTCTAGTATAGACACTAAACGTATGAAGCTTCTAAAAATAAAAGAAGCAAATAAAAAAGCTTTAGCAAAACTTAAAAAAGATAAAATGGCTTACAAGAGAAAGGTACAAGCACTTCTCAAACGCCAAAATCAGCTTAAAAATACTCTTGCAAAGCTAAATATTGTAAAAATTGATGAGCAGAGAAAAGTTAAACAAGAAAGAGAACGAAAAGATGCCTTTGCTAAGAAAAAGATATACTTAGATAACAACAGACCAAAAGTTCAGAAGCATGGAAGTTCTTACCAAGCACAAAAAACAAAGAAGTATAGAGGTCCTAAGACAATCGCACCTCTTGACAATTATACTATTACTAAAAAATATGGAACTTATATTGATCCTATTTATGGTATAAAAATCTTTAATGAGTCTATCTCTCTCAAACCAAAACATCCAAACGCGAAGGTAAAAACTGTCTTCAATGGAAAGGTTATCTATGCAGATAAAACAGCAGTTTTAAATAACATAGTCATAGTCGAACATAGAAATGGACTCCACACAATCTATGCAAATCTTTCACAGATAAGCCCAAACATTAGAAAAGGGAAGAAGATTAAAAAAGGTTATACTATAGGACGTGTAAAAGATGAACTTATCTTTGAAGTTACTCAAAAATCTTATCATATTAACCCTATTAGGCTCTTAAAGTAACTGACATAAAAAGGATGGTCTCCATGAGTAAGAAAATATTGAGTTTAGATTTAGGGGTAACCTCTATCGGCTATAGTATTCTTCACGAGATAAAAAGTGATAGATACTCCCTTCTTGACTATGGTGTGAGTATGTTTGATAAGCCTACCGACAAAAATGGCAACTCTAAAAAACTTCTTCATAGTGCAAGTGCTGCAACAACAAAACTTTATGATTTGCGAAAAGAGAGAAAGCAAAATCTAGCTTTACTCTTTGAAGAGTTCTGTTTATCTACAAGAAGAGTTCTCTTAAATCAAGAAAAACAAAATCATCACATAAACAAGTGGGAACTCAGAGCCAAAAAAGTCTTTGAAGAGAAGCTTGAGGTTACTGAACTTTTTACTATCTTTTATGCTTTAGCAAAACATAGAGGCTATAAATCTTTAGATAGTGGAAATTTACTTGAAGAGTTGTGTGCAGAACAAGATATAGAACTTGATATAAAAAAATCTCAAAAAGATGATGATGAAAAGGGCAAGATAAAAAATGCTCTTAAAACTATTGAAAACCTGCATTTAGATTTTCCAGAGAAAACAGTCGCTCAAATCATCTATGAAACAGAGATGCAAAAGAACAATCCAACTTTTAGAAATCACGATAATTATAACTATATGATACGACGTGAGTATATAAATGATGAGATAAGAAAGATAATTTTATCTCAAAAAGAGTTTGGTTTCTTTGATGATAGCTTTAAGATAGAAGAGTTTATAAGTAGAGTTATAGCGACTATAGATGACCAAAAAGATTCTACCAACGATATGAGTCTATTTGGATTTTGTGAGTACTATAAAGAGAAAGAGCAACGAGTCGCACATCAGTACTCTCTTCTAGCTGATATATACAAAATGTACGAGAGTGTTGCAAATATTAACTTTAACAAAGAGAAAATACCTATCTCAAAAGAGCAGATAAAACTTGTGGCAGATGATTTTTTTGCTAAGGTGAGAAAAGGTAAAAGTATTGCCGATATTAAGTACAAAGAGATTAGAAAAATCCTCAAGTTGGATGAGGGTATCAAAATATTTGATAAAGAAGATAGCTACTCAAATAAGGGCAAAAAACAAGAGAACACCATCATAAAATTCCACTTTGTAAACAACTTATCTAAAATTAACCATCAGTTTATAGTGGATATACTTGAACAAGAGAATAGATATGAATTGCTCAAAGAGATTTTTGATGTTTTAGCTTATGAGAAAGCTCCTCATACTATCTATGAAAAACTTAAAGATAAAATCAAAGATGAAAAAACTATAGTTGATTTGATTCAGTATAAGAGTGGAAATAGTTTACATATCTCTCACTATGCTATGATGAAATTTATACCCTATTTTGAGCAAGGATTTACTACTAATGTAATTAAGCAGAAGTTAGGACTCGATAGAAAAGAGGACTACTCCCACTTTAAAAAAGGGATAAAATATCTTCATGTAAAGAGTTTTGAGGAGGATGATAAGCTAGAGATAAATAATCATCCAGTGAAGTATGTGGTAAGTGCAACTCTCCGAGTCATAAAACATCTTCATAGTGTTCATGGTGCATTTGATGAGATACGGGTTGAGAGTACGAGAGAACTGAGTTTACCCACAAAAGAGCAAGTTTCTAAAGCAAAAAAAGAGGGTAGACTTTTATCTAAAGGGCAAAAATCAAGAGAAAGTATAGATAATGCTAATAAAGAAAACGAAGCAAAATTTAAAGCTATTGTTGAGAATAAAGAATATCAGAAACTTGCAGATAGTAGTGGTAGAAATTTAAGAAAATATGCGAAGAAATTATTGATGTGGGAAGAGCAAGATAAAATATGCCCTTATTGCCAAACAGACAAAAAAAATATTAGTATGAATGATATTTTTTCAAATAGTGTTGATGTTGACCATATTGTTCCTAAGAGTTTAGGTGGTCTGTATGTCAAGCATAATTTAGTATTAGTTCATCGAAACTGTAATGTTTCTAAGTCAAATCAATTACCAATGAATTACTTAAAAGATAAAGTAGAATTTAAAAATACGGTTGATTACTTATTTGAAAATCATAAAATAAATTGGAAAAAAAAGAAGAATTTATTGGCTACTAATCTTGATGAAACTGTTAAAGATATACCTGAACATACAAAAGCTTTAAGAGCCACAAGCTACATAGAAGCATTAACCGCACAACTTCTTAAACGCTACTATCCATTTGTAGATGAGAAAAAACAAGCAGATGGAAGTGCTGTGAGGCATATACAAGGTCGTGCTACTTCAAATATACGAAAACTTTTAGGTGTTAAAACAAAAGTACGAGATACGAACATACACCATGCGATAGATGCCATACTCATAGGGTTTACAAACCACGCATGGCTTCAAAAACTCTCAAATACTTTTAGAGAAAATATGGGTGTCATAGATGACGAAGCAAGAGCTAACATCAAAAAAGATACTCCTATCATAGAACTTATAGTAAACGATGAGGTGGAGTACTTAGAGCCAAAAGAGTTATGCGAGAGAATAGAAGAGAGTTATAATGAGTTTGGCGAAGATAGTGTTTTTTATAAAAATGTTTGGGGCAAGGTCAAAGTAGTGAATTTTTGGGTCTCTAAAAAGCCTGATTCTTCAAATCTACATGAAAAAACTATTTATGGCATTGATAAATTAAGAGGGCAAATAGATAATAAAAAATATACTGGTTTAACAACATTGAGGATTGATATTATTAAGCGATTGAACGATTCTAAGAAAAAACCAAATTTTCCAAAAATAGGAGATGATCCTAAAAAATACTTAGATGAATATAATCAAAATATTGTCGAAAAACTTTATGTATATCAATATAATAAAAATGACAAAATTGTCAGTATTGTGCAGAAAAAAGGACAAGATATATATTCTTGTTTGTTAAAATATGTAAGTTTAGATAAAAAAGACAAAAGTGCTTTTCAAGATGCCACTCAAGAGTTGTCAAGTATCATTAACAATCCACTTATTGATTATAATGGAAATATTATACGAAAAATAAAAATTATATACAGCAATAAAACTGATGAACATATCATAAGAGGCGGGACAACAGTTGCAGAAAGAATAACTTTAGGTATTAGTATTTCTAGTGATTCTAAAAGTGATTTAGAATTTAAAAAAATAGATTTTAAAGATAAATTAGCAAAAAAATTAGATAAAGTTTTAGAAAAAAATAGTTTGAATGTTTATAGAAATGATTTAGTTTGTTTTATATATAAAAATGAAGATAAAAATAAGTTAGGTTTACTAGAGTCTTTTGATTCTAAAACAAATAAAGTTAGACTCTTTAGTTCGAAATATCCTAAACTCTTAGATAGTCAACCCTCTTATTTTAAAGTTACAAGTGGAAAAAGTAGAAGAGAGTTTGGAATGGGTAGTGCTATTGGCATAATAAAACTCAACCTAGACATAACAGGAAATATAAAATCTTACACTTCTATATGCAATGCACAAAGCGAACTATTAGAGTTTATAAAGGAGTCAATAAATGGCTAATATATATGATGGTATGACAAAAACAGCTCTGAAAACTCTGAAAGATGAACTGAAAATTCAGTGGACTTACACTTCTAATGCCATTGAGGGTAACACTATCTCTTTGGGTGATACTGCATTTATCATAGAACAAGGATTAACTGTAAAAGGTAAGTCTATACGAGAGCATAATGAGGTCTTAGGTCATAGCAGGTCGATAGATATTATTTATAAGTTTTTAGATAAAGATACTCTTATCAAAGAGGATATTTGCCAACTACACACTGCAGTGCAAACAAATATTGTTATAGATAGTGAGTGTCCAATAGGTGATTATAAGGTCGTTGAAAATGGACGATATATTTTACTTGATGATAACAAAAGAAAGTACTACCCTTATCCGAACCCTTTAGATATAGTCTATCTTATGGATATTTGGTTTAATGAGTTTGCAGATATTTCAAAGCAGGAGATGAGCCTAGAAGAGAGTATCTTAAAATATACGAGATGTCATATAGGGTTTACCTCTATTCATCCATTTTTTGATGGCAACGGAAGATTGGCACGTCTTATCTCAAATATATTTATGCTAAAAAATGGCTACCTACCCATGATAATCAGCAATGAAAATAGGGACATTTACATAAAACTACTCTCTACATACAATCTCAAAGCAACACCTTTAGATAAAAACTCAAAACAAATCATAGATGAAAATGAAGAGTTTCAAGCTCTTTATGAGTTTTTTAAATCAGAGTACCAAAATAGCCAAGCACTATTAGATGAGATAAAAGGCTAACTCTATGAGTGGCAAAGTAGTTCATCTCACCAAGCCATGTAAGATAAAGGTAAAAAGCTCTAATCTTGTTCTCATTTTCTATGAAGAGGAGCAAGAGGTAAAAGTAAGCATAAAAGATATAGATTTTCTACTCTTTGATAACACTCAGTTTAGTATAACTGGCAAAGCGATAGAACTTTTAGCCAAAAGTAATGTAGCCGTGCTCTTTATAGATGCAGAGTTTCATCCTAGTTCTGTTCTTACTCCCTTTCATTCGCACTCAACACTCAGTGAAATAGCCCATATTCAGATTCAAATTACACAAGAGTTTAAGGATGTGATGTGGCAAAGCATCGTAAAATCAAAGATAAATAATCAAGCCGATGTCCTTCAGTTTTTCAATAGAGAACGCTATAGTGAACTCAATGAACTAGCATCAAAAGTAGAACTCTATGATAAAAATCAAGATGAAGCACAAGCTGCAAGACTCTACTGGAGAGAACTTTTTAATATGTACACCTTTAAAAGAGAGCAGGGGAGTGAGGATATCATAAACACAATGCTCAACTATACTTATGCGATACTAAGAGCGAGTATAGCAAGAGATGTCGTAGTTACAGGACTTTTACCAGTCTTTGGAGTTTGGCACAAGAACAAATATAACTCTTTTAATCTTGTCGATGACCTCATAGAACCTTTTCGCCCATTTTGTGACCTCTATGTAAAACTACTGCTAAATACAAAATATAAAAATGCTAACAATCTCAGTACAAATATAAAACGAGACTTAGTGAACATACTTCTCTTAGAGTGTGTCAATATAAATGGTGGAAAATCTACTGTCGCAAGTGCGATGGAGTTGTTCGTAAAAGAGTACAAAAAATGTGTAGTGAGCTATAGCCCGAAAAATATCTTTTTTCCTACTATAGATTTGGGATTTTTTGAAGATGAGTTCCTTTAAAATCATGTGGCATATGATAATGTTTGACTTGCCAACCAAACGTAAAAAGGACAAAAAACGCTACCATTGGTTTCATGATGAACTAGAAAAAGAGGGCTATGTGATGATACAGTACTCAGTCTATGCAAAAGTCTTTAGCTCACCAGAATCGGCTAGTTATGGTAAAAAAAGGATGATAGAATTTGTAGAAAAAAATGTCAAACATGGAAATATAAGAATGTTGATGTTTACAGATAAACAGTTTGCAAATATGAAAGTAATAATAGGTGAAAAGTCAGTAGAAGAAAAAAATGAACCAAGACAGTTACTCTTGTTTTAAAAAAAGGGAAAGTAGCCGAAGCTACCTCCTAAAGTCATCTACGAAAAATTCGTAGACTTAGTTTAATACCCCTATTAAACGACAATGCCATACAACATTGCTAGAAGAATTATACCCTAAAGTGAGTAAAAATAGCAAAATATTAGAATTTTTTGTATATTTATCGGTTTTAATACCCCTATAAACGACAATGCGATACAATTTTTTCAGATGGATGAAAAGTTAAATTACAGTTTTAATACCCCTATAAACGACAATGCGATACAATTCCCAACCCTTACGACAAACGACATTATAAGTTTTAATACCCCTATAAACGACAATGCGATACAATACACCTCATTTACATTCTATTATATATATTGTTTTAATACCCCTATAAACGACAATGCGATACAATTCACATCAATCTTGCTTACAGGTAAAGACTGTTTTAATACCCCTATAAACGACAATGCGATACAATATCAAAGTCACTATTAAACTCAATATCTCTGTTTTAATACCCCTATAAACGACAATGCGATACAATCTCGTGATATTGACTATCTAATGTAATAGTGTTTTAATACCCCTATAAACGACAATGCGATACAATAGTTTAAATAAAGAGTATCATAGATTTATAGTTTTAATACCCCTATAAACGACAATGCGATACAATAGACACTTCAAACATGACAAACCAAGAAGTGTTTTAATACCCCTATAAACGACAATGCGATACAATAGAGGCTTTTTAATAGTCTGGTGTCCATTCGTTTTAATACCCCTATAAACGACAATGCGATACAATCGCCCTACGGGACTCATATCTAGTAACTGCTGTTTTAATACCCCTATAAACGACAATGCGATACAATATCACTTTTCACATACCTAATTACTTTTTTGTTTTAATACCCCTATAAACGACAATGCGATACAATAGCTTCTAAAGATTGGTTAGTGTGAAATACGTTTTAATACCTCTATAAACGACAATGCGATATAATTAAAGAGGATAGAGGTGAAGAAGATATTTTTAACTCTATACGACCTAAGTATCCTATTGCGAAGTATGGTGAGGTGTTTGGGTATAATTCGGGGATGGAAAAGTATAAACAAGTCGAAAAGAACTTTTTAAAAATCTTAGATAAATTAGATGTAACAAATAAGAAGTCTGCCATACTAACATTCTCTGAACTATGGTATACACTTAAAGACTATAATAAGCATTTAAACAAAAGAATTAATGTAGAGGGAACTGTTGCTGATGAATATGATTATCTTCAAAAAACATTTAATGCACTCAACAGTGATGAAACATTTTTTGAACTCTACGAAGCACCTGACTTATGGGATAGAATATTTTACACAAAAGAAGATAATTGGGCTGTAGTAGTTGCTCAAAATGGAAAAATATTGACTTCATATAAAATTGATAGTACAATTATGGATACATTGGATAAGCACAAAGAAAGACTAGGTGCTAAAATAAATAAAGTGGAGGTTAGTGATGAATTTAGACAAACAATTAAACAGATTACAAAAAAACTTAGAAAATTTTGACCTTGAAGCTTTTTTTCATGATGAGACTTTTTTTCAAATTATTGAAGATAGAAAGCTATTAGATGAAAATGCAGAGTATTTATCAACTACTCAATCTTCAAGACTTTATAACATTGATAGAATTATTGATAGTTACTACAATATTTATAAAAATGAGAATCTTAGTGGATATGCAAGACTTAGTTTTAAACTGCTTGGAGATGTTGAAAAAATTGCATCTTCTCATTTACTAGTTGCAGCATGAAGCAGGAACTACTCCTATTTCATTCCATCCTCCACCTCTTGCTTAATAACATCAAACTCCTCAATGTCAATATTTGTTAAATCATTACTTACTTTTATCTCATATCATAACTTCTAACAATCTACTCTTCTCTCCATTAGCAATATGAAAAAGTTTTTTTACTAAGAGTTTTTCGCTATAATTTCAAAAATAAAATTAATGAGAAGAGATATGAACTTTATACAGACTCGTGGTATTGATGCCACTAAACCCGCTACAGTTACATTTTCAGAAGCTATTTTAGCACCTATCGCCTCTTTTGGTGGGCTTTATGTGCCTGAAAAACTTCCTGAACTTGGAAGTGATTTTTTAGAAAAACATCTTAACTCTTCATACAAAGAGCTTGCAAAAGATATGCTTCATCGTTTTGAGATTGATATAGATTCTGAGGTTATTGATGAAGCACTTAATCTTTATGATAAGTTTGATGATGGGGCTAATCCTGTTCCTGTTGTCAAGGTAAAAGAGAATCTTTATGTTTCTGAACTCTACCATGGTCCAACTCGTGCATTTAAAGATATGGCACTCCAGCCTTTTGGTGTTGTGCTCTCTTCCATCGCACAAAAACGCGAAGAGAACTACCTTATCCTTGCTGCAACAAGTGGTGACACTGGTCCAGCGGCGTTAGAGACTTTTAAAAACCGTGCAAATGTGCAAGTGGCGTGTCTCTATCCTGATGGTGGGACAAGTGATGTGCAGCGTTTACAGATGGTAACTGAGGATGCAAAAAACCTTAAAGTTATCGGTATTCATGGTGTTTTTGATGATGCACAAAATGCGCTTAAACGTCTCCTTGATTCAGATGATTTCAAATCAGCTCTCAAAGAGAAGCATGTCTCTCTCTCAGCTGCAAACTCTGTAAACTTTGGACGCATTATCTTTCAAATCATCTATCATATTCACTCTTACCTTGAGTTGGTTCGTCAAGGTGGTATTACTATGGGTGAAAAAGTTTACCTTAATGTCCCCTCTGGTAACTTTGGGAATGCTCTTGGTGGGTACTATGCTTCTCAAATGTGTGTGCCTATAGAGAAGATAATCATCTCATCAAATGAGAACAATGTCCTCACAAGACTCATAAAAACTGGTAAATATGACTTAAGAGATTGTGCAGTAGTGGGAACAACTTCTCCTGCTATGGACATCCTAAAGTCATCAAATGTTGAGCGTGTTCTCTTTGATATGTTTGGTTGTGAAAGAACTCGTGAACTTATGGAAAGCCTAGAGAAAGAGAACTTTTATGAGTTAAACGCCGAAGAGTTGGCAGAACTGCAGAAATCTTTTGATGCAGATTTTTGTAATGGTGATGAGGGAAAAGTCTATATAAAAGATACTTTTGAAAATGATAACTATCTTATGGATCCTCATACTGCTACTTGTATGAAGTCGTACGAGACATGCTCAAACCCAGCTATAAAAACTATAGCCTACTCCACTGCTGAGTGGACAAAGTTCTCTCCAGTGATAGCAAA
>JALUKS010000156.1 GCA_027056465.1 Sulfurimonas sp. | reverse complement strand
TGGCTTTAGCCTCACTTGTTATAGGTGCACCTGAAGGAGCACATCCGAGAGTGTTTGGATGTGTTGCTTCAGCCTCACCGCTCTCCGGATGTGTTGCTTCAGCCTCACCAAGTGCTCTCATCATAGCGATTACACTCTCAGCTATAAAATCCTTACGAGTAGAGTTAGAGTCAACGATAGCCCCTATAATGTTACTAGGAACATCAGCATAGTTAGCTCTTAACTGTTTAGTATCTTTAGGAAGACAATACCCACCATAACCAAAGCTAGGATTATTGTAGTGAGTTCCTATGCGAGGGTCAAGTCCTACACCATTTATAATCTCTTTTGAGTTAAGACCATGAGTCTGAGCATAAGAGTCAAGCTCATTGAAGTAGGAAACTCTCATAGCAAGATAAGTGTTAGAGAAGAGTTTAACAGCTTCTGCTTCTGTGGAGTCTGTGAGTAGTATCTCTATGTTTTCTTTTATGGCACCTTGGGCAAGTAAGTTAGCAAACTTTTCTGCTCTTTCACTTTTCTCACCAACTATAATTCTACTAGGGTAGAGGTTATCATAAAGTGCTTTTCCCTCTCTTAAGAACTCTGGAGAGAAGATAATGTTTGTAGTGTTAAACTTCTCGTTTATAGATTTTGTATAGCCTACTGGTACAGTTGATTTTATAACCATAGTGGCGTTTGGATTTATCTCTAGTACATCTTTTATGACTATCTCAACAAGCTTCGTGTTGAAGTAGTTCGTCTCAGGGTCATAATCTGTAGGAGTTGAAATGATGACATACTCAGCATCTTTATAAGCTTCTTCTTTGTCAAGAGTCGCTCTAAAGTTTAACTCTTTAGTTGCTAAGTACTCACTTATTTCTTTGTCTTCTATGGGAGAGATTTTATTGTTAAGCATCGCTACTTTTTCAGGGATGATGTCTAGTGCTACTACTTCGTTGTGTTGCGCTAAAAGTACACCGTTACTAATGCCGACATATCCTGTACCTGCTACTGCTATCTTCATTTTATTTATTCTCCAATTTTTTAATCTTTTTTATACTTCTGCTAACTTTAGCAAAGCCTAAATTAAACTCAAATTTTGTTGTAGGTTCTATATCGATAATCTCTTCTAAAATTTTATTTGACTTTTGTGCTAATTCTTTTTGTACTTCTTCGTTTGTAGTCTTCATGATGCTGTTTATATTTCTTGAAAGTTCTTTGACTTTAGCGAAAGTTTCTATTATTTGAAGAGTAGCATGTGTAGCCATATTACTTTTCAAAATTGTAGCTAACATATAAAGCCCTTTTTCAGTAAAAACTTTAGGGGGCTTTGTTTTTCCACCTTTTATTGAAGTCGTTAAATCCGACTTCAATATCTTCCACTCTTCTTGTGTAAGTTCTATCATGTAGCTTTCATCAGGAAATTTTTCTAAATTTTTCTTTACATTTTCATTAATTCGTTTTGTTTGGACACCATATAACTTAGCCACATCACTATCTAGCAAAACAAAAGTATCTCGGATAGTAAGTAACTTATTTTCTAAAGTTTCAAATCTAATCATTTCCATCTTTTAATTCCATTTTTCTAGTAGCACCGTTTTAACCGGTACATTTCAAGCAACTTCTTACCGACTGAAGTCAGTGTTACACATCATTTCCAAATCTCTCTGCAACTCTTCATATTCAGCTTTTTTACGAGTTATAAACTTCTTTGTAAGAGTTACCTTCTCTTTAAGCCCATCATCTGTTAAAAGGTAAGAGTACTTTCTCTTGTTTTGGGCATTTAAAAAAATTTCTGCTTTTATGAAGCCCTTATCTACAAGAGCTTTAAGTATATAGTTTACTTTCCCAACACTAAAACCTATCTCTTTAGCAAGTGATTTTTGAGAAGATATACCCTCTGCATGTTTTAACAGTAGTAGTTCTAACTCTTCATTGCTCACTAGTAGTTCCTCTATGTTGGTAAATATTTTGTGATGAAAGTATACTCCGTTCAAACTTTGAAGTGCATTAATTTTGTTTAAGTTTTGTGAATTTTTTACAATTGTTTTACTTGGAATTTTGGAGACTAAATGCCTAAAATAGGGGTTTAAGGTTAATCGACATTAAGGTGCACCTAAAGGAGCACATCCGAAAAGTATCCTCGGATGTGTTGCTTTAGCCTCACCCCTCTCGGATGTGTTGCTTCAGCCTCACCGCTCTCCGGATGTGTGGCTTTAGCCTCACCTTACTCATAAACCCCATAAAACCTCTCATCAGCATCCCTCAACCCCGCTTTTAAAGCATTGTTCTTAATATACTCATATATAACCCCAAAATGCCTCTCATCTCTTACTCCTTTATCAAAATAATCTTTCTGCCAAAGTGGACCTTTTTTACCAAGCTCTTTGTTGATGACAAAAGAGAGACCACCTTTTATCTGCTGAACTATCTTTGCCAATTCTGCATGTTGCACTAGTAATATATGCATATGATTTGGCATAATACTAAAAGCGATTATCTTACAAATATCTTCATCTATATGTAATAAATAGTTTTTAGTTAG
>JALUKS010000155.1 GCA_027056465.1 Sulfurimonas sp. | reverse complement strand
CTAGTTCCTTAAAAAACTATCTTCCCATCTTCTTGAAGACCTTTGATAATCTCTTTTGCTTTTTCATGTCCTGCATAAGCCGCTTTACGACAAAGGTCAAGTGCCTTGTCATTATCACTCTCACACCCTATGCCTTGATCATACAGAAGCCCTAAGTTGTAGTGTCCTTGAGCGAGTCCACCCTCTGAAGCACGAGTGAAGCAGAGAAAACATCTTGCATCATCTTTTTCTACACCATGCCCCTCTTTATATAAAACGCCAAGATTATTAAAGGCTTGAATATGTCCGCGTTTAGCAGCTTCTTCATACCAAAAAGCAGCTTCTGAATAGTTTTGCATACATCCAAGTCCGCGTTCTAACATCAGTCCTACTTCATACTGAGCAGGTGGTACTTCGCGTTCTGCCGCTGCCATGTGCAGTTCATGTGCTTTGAACTGATCATGTGCAACACCACCGATACCATTTTCATAAAGTATAGCGAGGTTAAAAAGTGCATAAGGTTGTTTGGCTTCTGCTGCGAGAGTGTAAAGCTCTAGTGCTGCTTTATCGTTTTTCTCACACCCTTGTGCATTTTGGTACATAAACCCAAGAGAAGTTTGTGCCGTGGCATCTCCCTCTTTGGCTAGTTGTGTGTAGAGTTCAAAGGCTCTCTTATAATCTTTTGCATTGTATGCATTATTTGCTTTTTGTAACATATTAGTTATTATTCTCCGTTCGTATAGGCTGTCTAAAAGTTGTTTTATTGCCTTTAGCTGCTGCCTTGGCTCTGCGTATCTTTTCTAGTAAATTATCTTTTGTATCCAAGTGTGCATCACGAATCTTATGCTCATCACCCCCATCTACTTCTGGATCATACTCAAGCACTTCAGGTATATAATCTTTAAATAAATCATCACTCATCTTAGAAACCCCAATCATCTTAGTTTATATTATGCAAATGATACACAAAAATGCTAAAATGTGCTTTAAGGAATAAACTATGTATAGACTTAAATTTTTATTATTGATACTATTTTTAAATATAAATCTATTTGCAAGCACAAATTTATCAAATCAGGAGCTTATAGATTACTCTTTGGTAATCAGCATTTCTACCATTGCACTTATATCATTAACTATTGTTTTATACTTCAATAAAAAACTCTCAAAACAGAAAGAGACATTTAAAGCGATATACACTAATAGTAAAGAGGCTATCGCTATACTAGATATGAAGTCAAACTTTTTAGATGTTAATCCTGCTTACTGTGACTTGACAGGCTTTTCTAAGAAGAAGTTACTGGCTACTTCTTGTGTGGCATTAACAGTTTTAGAAGATATGGAACGCTCAAAAGAGGCTATGCTAGAGGTGCTAAAAATTGGCTATATTAGAAATTTTGAGAAAGATTGTATCATCAAAGATAATAAGATTATCACTATAAATATGTCTATGTCACTTCTATCTAACCCTCAAAGGGTACTTATAAGTTTAAGAGATATAACAGAGTATAAAAACATACAAGAAAAACTTCAAAATGAGAGAAATCATCTTAATCTTTTTTATAATAACAATGGTGTTGGCATCCTGCTAGTAGATAAAGAGAGAACAAATATAGAAGTTAACGATAAATTGCTAGAGATATGGGGATATGAAAAAGAGGAAATTATCGGTAAGGGTGCAAGTGTCTTTCATATTTCAGAAGAGAAGTATAGAGAGTTTGGTGCTATTGCATTTCAAAAAGCCTTAAACAATAGTGATAAAATAGATATCGAGTATCAATTCAAAAGAAAAGATGGTACTCTCTTTTGGGCAAGATTTTTTGGGGAGATATTTGGTGACAATGAAGTCTTATGGCTTATAACAGACATAAGTGAGATAAAAGAGAAAGAGAGAGATTTAGAGATTGCCAAGGCAAAAGCTGAAGAATCTACAAAACTCAAGTCGGAATTTCTAGCCAATATGTCTCACGAGATAAGAACACCAATGAATGGCATACTAGGAATGGTCTATTTAGCTCTAAAGAGTGATTTAACAAAAAAACAAAAAAAATATTTAATGCAGATAGAGAGTAGTGCGAGTACTCTTCTTGTGATTATCAATGATATTTTAGATTTTTCTAAAATAGAGGCTGGAAAACTCTCTATTGAAAAACTGGATTTTGATATGCATAGAGTAAGAGAAGAGATAGAAGACATCGCAAAAATTAATGCGACCTCAAAGGGTTTAACTTTTGACATAATATGTGCGCATGAAGATAATCAAGAGTGCATATATTATGGTGACCCTACAAGATTGAAACAAATTTTACTCAACTTATTAAGTAATGCTATAAAATTTACTCATAAAGGTAAAGTGGTTTTACTTATGTCATCATTGCATGGTGACAGAGTAAGATTTGAGGTAAAAGATACAGGGATTGGATTAACACAAGAGCAACAATCCAAACTCTTCCAAGCATTCACCCAAGCCGATGGAAGCACTACTAGAAAATATGGAGGAACAGGATTAGGACTCTCCATCTCCAAACAGTTAGTAGAACTTATGGATGGTAAGAT
>JALUKS010000154.1 GCA_027056465.1 Sulfurimonas sp. | reverse complement strand
TGTTCAATGGTTTCGGTGGTTCAGGTGGTGGACGAAGACGTCAAAACCCTGCCGATATGGACAAATACCCACTCGATATGAATGTCGATATGCACATTAGTTTTAGTGATGCAGTCTTTGGTTGTGAGAAAGAGGTAAGCTTTAAATACAAAAAAGCTTGTAAAGAGTGTAAAGGAACTGGTGCAAAAAATGGTAAACTCTCTACATGTAAACAGTGTGGTGGTCAAGGACAAGTTGGTGTTCAGCAAGGTTTTATGACATTTACACAAACTTGTCCAGTATGTAATGGAACAGGAAGTTCAGCAAGTAACCCTTGTAAAAGCTGTAAAGGTACTGGCTACGATGAAGTTAAAGAGAGTGTAACAGTAAAAATTCCAGCAGGAATAGACACTGGAAATAGATTACGTGTTTCAGGAAAAGGAAACATTGGCAAAAAAGGCAACCGTGGCGATCTCTATGTCACTTTTGAAGTAGAACAAGATAAACACTTTATCCGTGATGATAATGATGTTTACATTGAGATTCCTGTCTTCTTTACTCAAGCTATCACAGGAGATACTATCTCTATCCCATCTCTTACAGGGGAACTTGAACTAGAGCTTTCTGTTGGTACTAGAGATAAGCAGCGTTTCACATTTAGAGGTGAAGGTATAGCAGATGTGCATGGTCATGGAAAAGGGAACTTGATAGCTATCATTAACATCCAGTACCCAGAAAAGATAAACGAAGAACAGGCAGAACTTCTTGCAAAACTTCAAGACTCTTTTGGCATAGAATCAAAACCTCATGAGGGTGTTTTAGAATCAGCAATTGATAAAATGAAATCTTGGTTTAAATAAGCCTTATGAATAGAGCTAACCTCAAAAATAAGCTCTCCGTTCTAGCTCTTTCTATGTTTAGAAAGGACTTTTTTGGTATTTATCACGGGAGTATTTCAGCGAAAACTGAAACAAACCGTTTTGTTATCAATACTAAAGAGGCTATTTTTGATGCGTTAGATGATATGAGTATGATTGAGCTCTATTTTAAAAAAGATTATCGATGGAATCAAGCAAGTATAGATGCGAGTATACACTATAGTATTTACTCACAGATAAGTGAAGCAAAATTTATCTGTTTTTCCATGCCACAGTTTACAACTGCCTACTCACTCCATCACGATAACATCATCCCAAAAGATTACTTTGGACATACTGAAATTGGGGCTATTGATGTTATTGACCCTAAACAATTTGATGACTGGTATGACAGAGCAGATAGTGAAATAGCCTATTATTTACAGACTAACAAAACTAACATTATGGTTATTCGTGGTTATGGTGTCTATGCTTATAGTAGAGATATTCATGAGATGGCGAAGAGACTTGCTATCTTAGAGAAGAGTTGTCGACTTCTTATGCTCGATAACTCTCAAACTAACATAGATTTAGATTAAACTCCCCTCTCTTTTACATATTAAGCTTATTTTTATCAAGGTTTAATGCTAATTTACCTATTATTACAAATAATATCAAAAAGTAAGGTTTTTTTAGATGATCACATGGATGCAGAGACATAAAAAATGGTTAATTATCACTATATGGATTTCAACAATCGCGTTTATAGGTGCTGGTTTTGTTGGCTGGGGACAGTATAATTATGGTAGTAAAGCTGGTGCAGTAGCAAAAGTTGGAGATGTAGAGATAACACAGGGTGAGCTTCAAAAATCTTACTCAAATCTTTATGCAAAATATAACAAAATGTTTCAAGGTAACTTCGATAAGGAAAAAGCTAAGCAGTTTGGTCTTCAAAAGCAAGCACTTCAGCAACTTACACAACAAGCACTTCTTCTTAATCTTGCAGAATCTTACAACTTAGAAGTCACTGATAAAGAGCTTATAGGTGAATTAGAAAAACTAACATACTTTTTCAAAGATGGTGTTTTTAACAAAGAGACATATAAAACAGTTCTTTCACAAAATAGACTCTCCACAAAAGAGTTTGAGGCATCATTAAGAAAAGATTTACTTATTCAAAAAACACTCAAACTACTTCCAGTAGAAGTAAGTGATAATGAAACAAATATCTTAGAAACGCTAGTAAATATCGCTGATAAAATCAACTATAAAGTACTGACACAAAAAAGTATTACGCTTACCACTTCAGATGCAGTGCTTAAGCCTTACTGGGAAACTAAAAAGCAAAACTTTATGAATGATGTATCTTATGATGTAAAATATATCAAGCAGACTCCAGTAAAAGAGAGCTACAACAATGCTAAACTTGCTTCATACTATGCAGACAACAAAACACATTTTAAAGATAAAGATGGAAAAATCATCTCATTAGAGTTAGCAAAAGAAGCAATCACAAAAGAGCTTAATGCAAAAGCAACAAAAGATAAGGCATTACGAACTTACATCGCTTATAAAAAAGGGAAACTTCCTGCAAAGAGTGTGTTTGAATCTGCTACAATCTCTAGGGATGCTAATCCTTTTGATGCACAGACACTTGCAAAGATAAGTAAAATCTCTTTAACATCACCATATTTGAAACCTGTTTTAGTTAATGGTATTTATCATATATTTCAATTGATACAAGTAAATAAAGCTACAACAAAAACATATAAGGATGCCAAAGCAGATCTTTTAACGATGTACATAGCCGAGATGAAAAAGCAAAAACTTCAAGAGTTAGCGAATAGTTCTGTCGATACATTTTCAGGAAAAAGCACTCCTTTCATCACAATAAATGATGCCAAAAAGCTCACTGCACTTTCAGAATCTGAAGCTACAGAGTTTTTACAAAATCTTTTTTCCTCTGAGAAAAAACGTTCATATATTACACTTAGTAATGGAAAAATTGTTCTTTACGATATATTGGAACAGAAACTGCTTACTAATAAACAAAAAGATTTAGCTTCATCTCTTATGAAACTAAAAAGTGGTATTTTCAATCAAGGACTTATTAAAAGCCTAGAGAGTAAGTACCAAACAGAGATATTTATTAAAGGACTCTAAATTGAGCAGAACTGTTTTAGCCATAGACATTGGTTCTACAAAGATATGTGCCGTTATCGCCCAAATAGACAACGATAGTAAAATTGCTATCATTGGTGCTGGGATAACAAAAGCTCAAGGTCTTAAACGCGGTAGTATCACTAACATCGAATTAGCATCAAGAAGTATCAAAACTGCTGTTGAAGATGCTAAACGTGTTGCAGGAACAAATGTTAAGTCTGCTATTGTCTCTATGAGTGGTGCTTACACAAAAAGTATTAACTCTAACGGTATCGTAAATATTCAGAGCAAAGAGATTAGCTTTAAAGAGATAGAACGTGTTATGCACACTTCTCTTTACAATGCCAACATCCCAAATGAGTATGAAGTACTCCATGCACTTCCTTTTAACTTCAAGGTAGATGATCAAGACTTCATAGAAGACCCATTAGGAATGAATGCTTCGCGTTTAGAAGTAGAGACACATATCATCACAACACAAAAGTCAAATCTCAATAACCTTAAAAAAGCAGTTCTAAGTGCTGGTGTTGAAGTAGAAAATATAGTGCTTAACTCATATGCTTCTTCTATTGCTACACTTAATGATGATGAGAAAGAGCTTGGTATTGCTGTTATAGATATGGGTGGAAACACTTCTAATATCGCTATCCATTCAGGTAACTCTATCCGTTACAATGAATTTCTCGGGGTAGGTTCAAACCATGTGACAAGTGATCTCTCCATGGCACTCCATACACCTCTTAATGCAGCAGATAATGTAAAACTTATGCATGGTTCACTCACAGATGAGAGTAGTGATTTAATTGAAATCCCTGTTATTGGAGATTTAGAATCTACACATGAAGTTTCATTGGATGTTGTACATAATGTTATCTATGCGAGAGTCGAAGAGACACTTATGATACTAGCTCAATTTATTGAAAATAGTGGTCTTAAAGATCAAATAGGTGCAGGAATAGTACTCACAGGTGGCTTTTCAAAAATGCAGGGTATTCGTGAATTAGCAGTAGCAACTTTTGGCTCTATGCCCGTGCGTTTAGCTTCCCCTGTAGAGACAAATGGTCTTTTTGATGAGCTTCGTGGTGCAGAGTTTTCTAGTGCTATTGGACTTGTTATGTATTCTGCATTTGCATACACACCGTATGAGATAGATGCTAACAAGCGTGTACGTCATACAAATGAGCCACAGACTACCCATACATCTATTAATAATTTATCTACTTCTATCGAGATACCTGTAGCACCTTCGGAAGAAGAGCTTATAAAAAAACCAAGTATGATATCGTTAGATGATAAAAAAACAAGAAAGAGTGATGAAGCAAACGGACTTAGTAAGTTTTGGAACTGGGCTACCCAGTTATTTTAAAGGAGTGAAGTAATGGAACCATTTATAGTAGAAGAGTCAAGAAGTGTTAACGGTGCTAGAATTATAGCAGTAGGTGTTGGTGGCGGTGGCGGTAATATGATCGGTCATATGCTCAAAGAGGGTGTAACTGGCATAGAGATGATGATAGTAAATACTGATGCACAAGTTCTTAATGAAAACTCAGCAGCATCAAAAATCCAGATAGGGGCAAAGCTCACTAAGGGACTTGGTGCTGGTATGAAACCTGCTATTGGTAAAGACTCTGCTTTAGAAAACTATGAAGAGATTCGTGCTTCTTTAGAGGGTGCGGATATTGTCTTCATCTCTGCTGGTCTTGGTGGTGGAACTGGAACTGGTGCTGCACCTGTTGTTGCTCAAATCGCTAAAGAGGTTGGTGCACTTACTATCTCTATCGTTACAAAGCCTTTTATGTTTGAGGGTCGTAAACGTCTTAAACTCGCTGAGGCTGGTTTAGAGGAGCTTAAAAAAGAGTCTGATTCTATAGTAGTTATTCCAAATGACAAACTCCTTTCTATCATTGATAGAAAACTTGGAATGAAAGAGAGCTTCAAAATAGTAGATAGTGTACTTGCTCAAGCTGTAAGTGGTACTTCTGGTGTTATCCTCTCTAGTGGAGATAACGACATCAACCTTGACTTCGCCGATTTACAGACTGTTATGAGTCACAAAGGTATGGCACTTATGGGTGTTGGTGAACATGAGGGAGATAATGCTGCTTATGAAGCTATCAAAGCGGCTATTGAGTCTCCTCTTCTTGATAATATGTCTATCAATGGAGCGATGGGTATTCTTGTTCACTTTAGTATGCACCCAGAGTTCCCACTTATGGAACTTGCAGAGGCTATGGAAGTTGTTCATGAGAGTGCAGATGAAGAGGCTGAAGTTATCTGGGGAACATCTACAGATACAACACTTGCCGAAGATTATATAAAAATCACTATCGTTGCTACTGGTTTTGAAAGAGAGCTTCAAGAGGATACAACTATAAACAACAGAGATTTTGTAAGTGAAACACCCGTACAACAACAAAGAGCAACTCCGCGTTTGGTTGTTGGTGGCGACTTAAATGCTGACTACCTTGACATCCCTGCATATATGAGACAACAACAAGACTAAAGTTTTTACTCTACTTACTCCCTAAAACTTACACTCATTTTTCGAGTGTAAGTCTATAACCAAACGCCATTTTTAAAATAATACCCTAAAAAATAGTAACTGATAATACCCACATAGAGTCCAATAAAAACAAGTGAGTATTGCATCTTCTCTTTTTGCACATCTACACTAAAACGATGCAAACCTATCACGACCCCGTTAAAAGTTCCTAAAAATAGGAGAGTATAAAGAAGATAACCGACATAGTGATAGTCCGATTGCAGTAGGCAAAAAGGGCAATGATGCGTTGGAAGTTCATAGATATATGTACCAAAAAAAGCAATTAATGTAAGAAGTGCTACAACGATAAATGTCAAGTTAAGCAGTGCAAATATATATCTATTTTTAAGAAGATAACTGAGCAGTAGTAAAACAGAGTTGCCATAAAACAGTGTAATATAAACAGAGGAAGAGAGTCCTAAAAGCTCACCCATATAAGTGCTGTCACTCTGTGAAAATATCTTACCACAACAATCAACTACACTCTTCGTATCTATGTTGAGAAACATACTGAACTCTAAAAATATCTCTGCCATAAGTAGAAGATAAAAGAGAAGATAGAGCATAAACTTCAGTCGCATATAGGGTTGAGTCTCATCACTCATATCCTCTTTGTCTAAAACTATCCAGTAGGCGAAGAGATAGATATTGAGCAGTTTTAAAAAGAGTAATGGGGTGGCTACGCTACTAGCATTTACCACCCCTGCCCCACACATCGCCCCAGGAAGCACAAAGGAGATACTATCTAAAGTGAAAACAAAAAAGAGAAAAAAAGGCACTTTTATAAAAAAGAGATATTTGATGATGGTTGCTGCAAGATAACTCTTCTTCTCTAGCTCATACTGGAGGGCTGTCGTGGCATTTGCATCATAGCCCTTTACTATCTTCAAGCTTATCACAAACGCCACACTTGCAAAGAGAGCAAAAAGTATATCTAAGATATATATCGTGAGAACTTCAGGGCTTATAAGCATCTACAGAACTTTCCCATGTCGAACTTCTACAACACGAGCCACAAAATCCAAATCAAAAAAGAGTGGGTCATGAGTCGCTATAATGATTGTTCTTTTCTCACTCTTCATCTCACGAAGAGAGTCGATAAACTCCAAAGAGAGTTTTTCATCAAGGTTTGCAGTAGGCTCATCAGCTAAGATAATCTTAGGGTTGTTAATATTTGCTCTAGCGATAGCACATCGCTGTTGCTCCCCACCAGAGAGTTTCTTTACCTCTACATCTTTTTTATGCCCAAGAGAAAATCGCTCTAACTCTCTCTCAAGTCGTTTTTCTAGCTCCTCTTTTTTAAGATTGAGAGGCACTAAAGGGAGTAAAATATTCTCTTTAACACTCAAATCAGCGATAAGATTATACTTTTGAAATATCATCCCGATATTTTCTCTTCTAAAACTCGTAGCAAAGTGATCGGCGAGTTTTGAGATATGTTTTTTATCTACGATAACCTCACCCTTTGTCGGCTTAGAGAGTCCTGCTATAAGAGAGAGCATACTGCTCTTCCCACTCCCACTCATTCCTTTAAGAACGACTACTTCACCCTCAGCAAAGGAGAGCGTCACACCATCGAGAGCTTTCACTCCACCCTCATACTCTTTAGTTACATTTTCTAACTTAATCATCGCATCACCTCGTCAGCATCAAGTGTAGCAATCTTCCACGAGGGAATAACTGTCGCAGATATATAGATAGGAACGCTCAGAAAAAAGAGCAGTGCAAGTGTCTCATAATCAACACTAAAATGAATGGTATAATCTTGAAGAAGATTGTAGTTGTTCAAAAAGATATTTTTCAGTAGTGGTGCATCCAGCAGATAGACATAAACAAAGGCTACAACAACACCTGTAAGATAAGCACTCAAAGAGAGAATAGCCCCTTCATAAAGTTTCGCATTTAACACATCCCCTACTCTCCAGCCTATCGCCTTTAGCACACCAATTTCTCTTCTTTTTTCGCTATTAAGACCACTCAATTTATCGTAGATGATGATAAAAAAAGTAAAAAGTGAGATAACAAATATAGTCAAAAAGAAGCCACTTCGTAGATTGTAAAGATTTTCATACTTTACTCGTAAATCCTCTTTGAGAATAACTTTCATAGTTGGATAGAGTTGTGAAATTTTTACGGCTATTGATGGCACTAACTCGGCATTTGCTACATCTATGGCAATATCTCTCGCCTCATTTTCACGATAGTTAAATACCTCTCTCAAATCACTTTTAAGCATTAGCAGTATGTTTTTATATGGAAGTTTTTTACCCTCGCCAAACACCCCTTTTATCTGCATCTTTTTTAGTGAGCCATCACTCTTTACAAAGTTAAAATACTTTTTATAGTAGTTCTTAGCCAGAAGTTTTTGTGCATCTCTACTCACTAGCATATCACCATCATCAAGAGAGTATTTACTCATAAGAGGCTTGACAAATCCAAAGAGTGAGGGAGCGAACATATCTACTCCCACGATAGTAAACTTCTTCTTCGCTCGACTAAAGTCGTAACTCCCATAGAGACGTGCTTCACTACTCTTCACCCCATCGAGAAGAAGCACTCTATCGGCTATAGCACTATCTACAGTTGTATCGACACCAGCCTTTTGATTTTGTAAAATTATATCTGGATAGGTATCAACAAGAGCATTATACTCTGCTTTCATCGCGTTTGAGAGAAAAAATGTAGAGGCTAAAAGTGCGACTAAAAGAGACATCACAATAAAAACAAAGATATTTTTATACTTCTCGCGTTTGAGAGAACCTAGAGCATAGAAGAGAAGATAGGGATTGAGAAATCTACTCATCTA
>JALUKS010000153.1 GCA_027056465.1 Sulfurimonas sp. | reverse complement strand
GCCAAGTACAGAAGTTGCCTGAGTACTTAAAGTCACTAGCAGCATCTCTACATAAGTTCTACTATGATGTTAGAATGATAGGAACAGAGGATGAAGCAAAACTGCTCAAACTCCTTTTAGTAGTGGCGTTAAGTATAAAAACTGGTCTCTCTCTTATGGGAATAGAGGCTAAGGATAGAATGGAGAGAGAAGAAGTTTAGATTTTTTTCTCTTTTTTAGCTAGAATGAGGTATCATTTATATATAGTAAAAATAAGGGGAAGTGTATGTTTATTAAATTATTAGTCTTTATTTTCTTGAGTATCTCTAGTGTCGTAGCTGGTGCTACACAAAAGCAAATGCCTATTGTTGTTTCAGTTGACTGGTTAAAAACTCATCTAAACGACAAAAACCTTGCTATTATAGATGTAAGAGAAGAGAATGCTTACAAAAAAGGGCATATTCTAGGTGCTATCAATATGCCTGTTATGAAAGACTTTTTTACAAAAAAAACATTGAAACTTCCAAAATTAACATACCTTCAAGAACTGTTTTCTAATGCTGGAATTGATTCAGATACAAAAATTGTCGTTTATGATAATGGGCAATTTTCTTGGGCAGCCAGAGCTGTATGGGTATTTAAAGTCCTTGGACATAAGAATGAAAGTCTCTTGCGATATGGATATGGTGATTTTATCAAAAGTAATTTTCCAATATCTCTAAAAAGTCCAAAAAGAGCAAGAGTAGAGTTTATTCCAAGAATTAATAATAAAATAATTGCAACAAAACTAGATGTCCTGATAGCAATACAAAACGAAAAACCTCTCTTGGATGGGAGATCAGAAGATATGTATATGGGTAGAACCTCTATTGCAAAAAGACATGGTCATATACCGACTGCTCAACACTTTGTGGATCCAATAACTACAAGGTGACAGATAAGGGAAATAGGCTCAAAAGTTTTAAAGAGCTTCAAAGTGTTTACAAATCATTGCCTAAAGATAAGCATACTATCCTCTATTGTCAAGATGGGGCTGATGCAGCATTGGATGACTTGTTGATGCAAAAACTTGGGTATAAAACATCCGTATATGATGGGTCTTGGTTAGAGTGGGCTAATGATGAGAATCTTCCTATCGTAAACCCATCCAAAAAAAGATAAAAGAGATTTTGATGTTAAAAAGCTATAAAACTTCCATACGAAAAGAGTTACTCTATAATATACTCGCTATTGTAATTATAGCGATATTAGCTGGGTATGCAATCTTTATTAAAGCATATATGGATAATGAGCAGAAGAGAGATATCTCTTTAGTGAAGACAATAAGTCAGATTATAGGTCAAGATGTGGCTAGAATTATCTTTACAGATAACATATCTGTAGCAAGTGACGTGACAACAGAGCTTAACTCTTTTTCAAATTTAGATGAAGTTGTCCTCTATAAAAGAGATGGGAAAGTATTTTTCCAATACTCTAAGGATAACGAAACTCATAAGAGCAGTGCATTTGATAAAAATATGCTTGCAAATGTTAGCATTAAAAATGGAAACTTACAGTTTTACAGTAAGTTATTTTACAAAGGAACTTTTCTCGCCTATGGCAAGTATGTGTTTAAAACAGAAACATTAAAAACTATATTTTTAGATAGTGCACCTTTTCTTCTTTTCATACTCGCTTGTACACTCTTCTTAGCCTATATCTTATCGAGATATCAAGCAAATAAATTTACATCTCCCATACTTACATTAGTAGATTTTTTAGAAAATATCAAAGATGAAAGTTTTTTACATAGTAGAGTTACAACAAGAAAAAAGAATGAATTTGGCATACTCTATAATGAGATTAATGTAATGCTACAAAGAATGGAAAATTCGATAAGCCATGATAATCTAACTGGACTGCATAATAGAAGTTCTTTGATGCAAGATATATCTCTATTGAAAAAGGGTGGGACTCTTATGCTCATAGATATTAGAGCATTCAAAGAGATAAATGATGTCTATGGAAATAGTTTTGGAAACAAAGTTCTTATAGAATTTACAAAATTCTTACATCAATTCTTTAGTGAAATTAACAACACAACTCTCTATAGAACTGGTGGAGATGAATTCGTAATTCTTGTGAATAATAGATTAGCTGATGAAGTTATGCAAATAGCTATGAATTTAGAAGATTCTCTCAAAAAAGAGACTTTTAAGATAGATAACATTCGCACAAATCTCTCTGTAAAAATAGCGATAAATAGTACCTCTCCCCTACTAGAAAATGCAGACCTAGCACTCAAAGCTGTAAAAAAAGATACAAATAAACATATCATAGAGTATAAAGAAGAGTTAAGTGTTAAAAAAGAGTGGCAGAAAAATATGGAAGTTATCACTATGGTAAAATCTGCCATCGCTGAAGATAGAATCGTTCCCTATTTTCAAGGTATAGTCAATCTAAAAACTATGAAAATAGAGAAGTATGAAGCACTCGTTCGCCTAATCTTACCATCTGGTGAAGTTCTCTCTCCTTACTTCTTCTTAGATATAGCAAGTAAGACCCATTACTATTATGAGATTACTGAAATTATGATTAGAAAAACAATGCAAGTAGCAAAATCATATCC
>JALUKS010000152.1 GCA_027056465.1 Sulfurimonas sp. | reverse complement strand
AACTCGCCCCAGTTGCGACAAGCAGATCCATATTGACCACTCTATTTTTTATACCATAGTAAGAGCCACGAAAGAAAATCCATCCACTATAGAAGAGTACAGGAGTCGCTAAAAATCCCTCTGCTATGTTTAAAATAGTTTTCATATTCTGTTCCATACCACTAAAATAACCAGCGTACTGAGCAACAGCAATCCACATTACATTCATAGTTGAAAATATTGCAACTGCCATACGAAGATAGTAATCTTTTCGGACTCTATTTGCCTGAGCCTCTTGTAGCGAGGCATCATAAGGATAAGCGTTATAACCAATAGCACGAATCATATCTATAATTTGTGAGAGTTTTACAACATTATCAGCCCACACAATATGAGCTTTATTGTTTGTGAAGTTTATACTCGCTTCTATAACTCCATCCATCTTATGAAGAGCTTTTTCATTAAGCCATACACAAGCAGAGCAGTGAATACCCTCGATAATAAGAGAAACTTCACTAAATCCATCTCTGTTTGTTACAACAAATTTATCATAAAAAGCAGGTGCATTAAAGTTTGAAGAGTCTTCATACTGCTGGGTCGGTGGAGCAAGTTTTGTAGTGCCAACTTTATCATAAAAACTATCGAGTCCTTCATCTGAGAGAAGATGAAAAACACCCTGACAACCATTACAACAGAAGTAGTGTTCACCTTCAATAATCATTACATCTTTACTAAACTCTAAGTGACAATGGGTACATGCTATTTTTTCAGACAAGTTCAAACTTTCCTTCTGCTCTATTTTTCTCTATCTTTTCCCAACTACTGAGTAAACCATTCATCGTTATATAAACACCACTTGCTGGTTCTGCCTGTAAAAAACCGATGGCAATGCCGAGATTAAGGGTTGCTTCTATTTTATCTATCTCAAAAGGTTTCATAGATCCAGTAAGAACAATTACCCTATCATCAAAGACTTCACTTAAAAACTCAGCAGTTTGATTCATAGTATCTGTTCCATGTATGAGGATAAAACATCTCTCTTGAGATTCGGAGATAATGCTTGCGATCATCTTCCTATCTTCAAAAGTCATCTCTAAACTATCTTTATAGACAACACCTGCCTGTTTATATAATCCATAAGTTGATTGCAGTATCTCTTCTACTGCTTGATTATCATAAGGGACATCAACTGTTCCTGCCACTATATTATATCTTTTATTAAATGTACCACCACTATTAAGTATAAGCATTTAGTCCTTCCATATTTCATCTAATTGAGTTACTATTTTTGTCGCTTGAGAATTTTTCACCATGCCAGATATATCAAAGAGATAGCTCTCTTGCAGACCTGCGTTTATACCAGCTTCAATGTCTCTCTCTTTATCACCAATAATGATAGAATTTTTCAAATCAATACTAAAATCTTTCTTGGCATCCAAAAGCATTCCTGCTTCTGGCTTTCTACATCTACATTTTCCACTAATATCAGGGTGATGAGGACAGTGATAGATATGTGCAATAGGAATATCTCTTTTTTTAAACTCTGCAACTATCCATTCACTTAAAAGCTTAAAATCCTCTTCACTATAATATCCTCGTGCAATTCCTGATTGATTTGTAACTATAATTATTTTATACTCTTTATCAGAAAAATATCTACAGAGTTCAAAAATCCCCTCTATAAATTCAAAATCTTCTATTTTATAGAGATAATTTTTTTCAACATTTATAACACCATCACGATCTAAAAAAAGAGCTTTCTGCATTGACTAAGCTTCTACACCATCAGAGAATATCTCTTTTTCTATTATATCACAAAGAATATGCCCAATTAAAATATGCGACTCTTGAATACGAGGAATTGATTCAGAGGGAACAACTAAAGCAAAATCAGCCATTTTAGCCATCGCACCACCATCACGACCAGTAAGTGCTACAGTCATAATATTTTTTTTCTTAGCAGATTCAAATGCTTTTACAATATTCACCGAATTACCAGAAGTTGAGATACCTATAAATATATCTCCCTCCTGCCCCATACCTTCAAGTTGGCGCGAAAAAACTTGGTCATATCCATAGTCATTTCCAATAGCAGTAAGGTTTGAAGTATCAGTAGTAAGTGCAAGTGAAGGTATAGAAGGTCTATCAAAACCGTAGCGACCTACAAGTTCAGCAGCAATATGTTGTGCATCAGCAGCACTTCCACCATTCCCAGCTAAGATAGTTTTTTTGTCACCCCTATAGAGTGCCACACATTTTTTAGCAACCTCTTCTATTTTGTTTAAGAGTAGCTCATCTTGATAAATTTTTTGTTTAGTTTCGTAAGATTTTTTTATTTGATCTTTAATATATGCTTTCATATAACATCCTAAAATAGTATATAAAATAATATCATATAAGTGATTAGTAAAAAGTAAAGATAGAGGAAAAGAGAAAGAATAGAAAAGTCAAAAACAGTAAATAATAAAAGTCAAGTAAGAAAATAATTGTAATAATAAGTAAGGGGGAAAAGTTAAAATAAACAACCAACTAGGCAACGACCTACATTTCCAATCCTGAAAGGATAAGTATTATCAGCGATGAGGGGCTTAGCTTCTGGGTTCGGAATGGGA
>JALUKS010000151.1 GCA_027056465.1 Sulfurimonas sp. | reverse complement strand
TCTTCAGTGGTCACACCAAACTCTTTGCTCATCACAGCTTCAAGCTCTTGAGCTTTAAAGCCCTCTATAGGACAAGAGTCTATGCCAAGCATCGCAGCCGTAGTCATCATATTTGCAAGGGCAATATATGTCTGCTTTGTCGCCCAGTCAAAAGTAGTGCGTTCACTCTCTAAGAGAGCAAAGTCTTCCTCTTGAAACTGTTTATAAAACTTCCTACGAGCCTCTGAGGCCTCTTTTGGAAGATGGTGAATATCAGTCATCATATGCTCAATGTAGTCACTGTCGTAGCGCATACTCTTTTGCTTACGAGCTAAGATAACGACAAAGTGACTAGCGGTAGGCAGAGTTCCTTGTGCACCCCATGTAGCAGGAAGTAGTTTCTCTCGAAGTTCTCTGTTTTGCACCACTAAAAACTTCCAAGGCTCAAAGCCAAAAGAGCTAGGACTCAAACGAGCAGTCTCTAAAATAGTAAGAAAATCTTCCTCACTAATCTTTTTCTCTACATCAAAAATTTTACAAGCATGTCTAAAGTTGTAAGCATTTAGTATATTATTTTTTATCATTTTATATAATATCAAAATAGTAAATATATGTCAACAGCTTTATTTATCTCTTTAATTTGATTATTTTCTTTTTATTAAGTAAAATACGAATTGATGATATAATTATTTTCAAGAGAATTTACATTATGTTAACCAATATGAATAAAAGAGGTAATTATGAGTACAAAAGAACAATTAATTCAGGATATACAAAACTTACTAAACACTCACGAAAAAGTTACAACTACAGCTATAAATCCAAACCTTTTAAAGTTTATGGATGAAGATACACTAAAAAGTATAATAGGTTCTCTTTTGAATCAAAAAGAAGCTTCTGCGGAAAACAATATGGAATGGTTAGAACAGTTTAAAAAAGAGAATCTTTAGGTAACAATAAAAAATTCAAATATATTCTAACAATTTTATTTTAGTTACTGTTATTAGTTCTTTCTATTTCTATTTCTATAGTATAATCGCACTTATGTAAATTAATTTATTAAAGGAAATAAGATGAGTGTAGATTTAATCAAACTTACAGAACAAACAAAAAAACTTACAGCAATGGTAGTTGAAGATGAAAAAGTAACAAATGAGCTTTTAAGTTCAACATTTAAGAATTTCTTTTCTAGTGTTGATTCTTGCTTTGATGGTGAAAGTGCTTTAAAACTTTATCTTGAGAAGAAACCTGATATTGTGTTTGTAGACATTATCATGTCAGGTATGGATGGTATAGAGCTTTCTCGTAAAATTCGTGAGAATAATCCTACTCAGATTATCATTGTTATCTCTGCTAGCAATGATATAGGGAAGATTTCTGAGTCTATTGAAGTTGGTGTAAATAGCTTCATCCAAAAGCCAATAGATACAAAAAAAATCATAGAGCTTCTTGGTAGTGTAACTGCAATGATTGCTAAAAAGAAAAAAGTAGAAACAAAAACTTTCTCTATCTCTCTTCCTTTAGATATCTATGATACTGTAAATGAAAATGCAAAAGCAGAGAGTATCTCTAAAAATGCTGTTATTATTAGAGCATTACGTAGTTTTTACGAATAAATGATAAAGATTATAGGATTTTATATATTTTTAAGTATAAAATCCCTATAATTTCGGCTCAACAAAACAAGTTGTAAAAATTATTAAAGAGTGGCCCCGTCGTCTAGCGGTTAGGATCCATGGTTTTCATCCATGTTACAGGAGTTCAATTCTCCTCGGGGTCACCACTTATAAATAATTAAAAATCCCCTACTTTATATAAATTCAAAATATTAATCAAAATTATACAATAATACTACACAAATTCTAAGCTCTCTTTTGCTAAAATACCCCTCATATAAAAGTTTTTACGAAAAAGGTCTAACAATAATGAAACAGAGCAAAAATTTTCTGCAAACAGTAGTCGAAAAAGATTTACAATCAGGAAAGAACAAGGAAATAGTGACAAGGTTTCCTCCTGAACCAAACGGATTTCCACATATTGGGCATGCTAAGTCTATATTTATCAACTTTGGTATTGCTCGTGATTATGATGGTCACTGTAACTTGCGTATGGATGATACAAATCCAACAAAAGAGGATACTGCATACGTTGCAGCACTGAAAGATGCCGTGATATGGTTAGGGTATGAGTGGGAGGGAAATGTCCGTTTCACTTCTGACTACTTCGCACAGATTCATGAGTATGCTATAAAGCTTATCAAAACGGGTAAAGCTTATGTCGATAGTGTCGATGAAGAGGAGATGAGAGAGCTTCGTGGCACTGTTACTGAAGCGGGTAAACGCAGTAAATATGCAAGTAGAACTGTAGAAGAGAACTTAGATATGTTTGAGCGTATGCGAAAAGGTGAGTTTCAAGATGGTGAGCATGTTCTTCGTGCGAAGATAGATATGTCTGCTCCAAATATGAAGATGCGTGACCCTCTTATGTACCGTATTCGCCATGCTGAACACTTTAGAACTGGAAGTGAGTGGTGCATCTACCCTATGTATGACTTTGCACACTGTCTCTCTGACTACATTGAGGGAGTTTCGCACTCTATCTGTACACTAGAGTTTGAGAACAATCGTGACATCTATAACTGGGTACTCGATACACTAGAGCTGAACCCCCCTCGCCCATACCAATACGAATTTGCAAGACTCGGCATAAACTATACAGTTATGAGTAAACGCAAGCTCTTAGAGTTGGTTGAGGGTAACTATGTAAGTGGTTGGGATGATCCGCGTTTACCGACCATCGCAGGATTAAGAAGAAAGGGTTATACTCCTGAATCTATAGTGACATTTTGTGATCAAGTTGGTATTGCCAAGGCAAACTCTATGGTGGATGTTGCACAGTTAGAGTTTACTATAAGAGATGACCTTAATCCAAAAGTGCCACGTGTTATGTGTGTGCTTGACCCTCTTAAAGTTACTATTGAAAACTACGAAGGAAGTGGTGAGGAGCTTGATGCTTCTTACTATCCTGATGATGTGCCTAAAGAGGGAACTCGAAAGTTGCCTTTTTCTCGTGAGATTTACATAGAACGCGATGATTTTGAAGAAAACCCACCTAAGGGTTACTTCCGTCTTACTCCTGAGCAACCTGTACGACTCAAACATGGATATATTATCGCATGTAAAGAGCTTATCAAAGATAGTGATGGCAAGATTACAGAGATAAAAGCAGAGTACTACCCTACTTCTCAAAGTGGTTCTGATACGAGTGGCATTAAGGTAAAAAGTGCTATCCATTGGGTGAGCGGCGACAAGGCGAAAAAGGTAGAAGTGAGACTCTATGATAGACTCTACTCTTCTGAAATGCCTGAGGGTATAGAAGATCTTAATCCTAACTCTCTACAAGTGATAAAAGATGCTCTCATTGAACCTGCGGTAGTTACAGAAAAACCTGATGAGAGATTTCAGTTTGAGAGACAAGGCTACTTTTTTGCTGACCCAATAGACTACACAGATGAGAAACCAGTTTATAATAAAATAGTAGGTCTCAAAGACTCATGGGGTAAGAAGAGAAAAGCCACACCACCAAAGCCACAAATTAAAGAGAAAAAAGTACAGATAGATGGTGCAGTCGTCGCTATGACTCCAGAGCAAGAGAGTCTCTTTGCGAGATACCGTGAGACGCTGAAGCTTAATAGTGAAGTTGCGAATACTCTCGCTCGTGACGCAGACCTTTCAGCCTTTTTTGAAGAGGCACTTAGCGTGCTTCATAGCCCTGTAAATCTAGCAAATATCATTACAAATGAAGTAGCACGTGAGATAAAGCAGAGTGGCAAAGAGTCATTAAAGTTTACTCCTAAGCAGATTGCAGAGCTTATTAAGATGGTAGATGATACTACTATATCTAACAAAATCGCAAAGCAACTCTTTGAAGAGATGGTAACTTCTGGAGAAAATCCAGTCAAGATTGTAGAGAGTAAAGGGCTTGTGCAGATTAGTGACCCTGAGATTATCGGTAGTATGATTGATGCAGTTATTGAGAAAAATCCTGATAATGTTGAGAAGTTTAGAGCTGGAAACAAAAAGCTTTTAGGTTTCTTCGTTGGACAGGTGCTAAAAGCTACAGGTGGAAAAGCCAATCCAAAAATAGTCAACCAACTTCTAGCACAGAAGTTAGGATAAAAAGGAATTTTTTATGTTAAGATTTGCCGTTACTCCTACGAGTGATTTGAAGCTAGATACTCTCCGTATCGCTCTGTATAACTTTATAGTTGCGAAACAACGAGGAGAGGATTTTATAGTTCGTATTGAAGATTTAGAAAAAGAGAGTCTTATTGAGGGGATAGATGATGAGATTTTAGATCTCCTTGCTCTTTTTGGTGTGGAGTTCTCTCAAGTTATCCATCAGAGTCAAAATATCCGTTTTCACTCTGCTATGGCATTGCAACTCGTTCATGAGAGAAAAGCCTTTAGCTGTTTTTGTTCAGACAACTGGCTTGCAAACAAACGCGAAGAGGCGAAACAAGCAGGTGAAAAGTATCTTTACGATGATGCTTGTAGAAACCTCCCTGCCGAGCTTATTATAGACAATACAAATCCTTTTAGTATTAGAATAGCACGACCTGATAAGCCTGAAAGTATAGATAGTTTTGTGATCTTAAACCGAGATAAAACGCCAACTTACAACTTCGCTGTTGGTGTTGATGATATGTTGAGTGACATCTCTCTTATCATTCGTTCGGAGGAGTTTAGAGAGGAGACACTCAAGCAAAAACATGTAAGAGATGCCCTCAAGTATGAGAAGCAAGTAGAGTATCTCTATCTGCCTACAATAAAAAATCTTGATACTGCACCAACTGTTAAAGAGTTACTTAGAGAGGGTTTTCTTCCTGAAGCTATTGTAAATTATTTAGTAACTATAGGAGATGAAGTGCCTCAAGAGCTATTTACTTTAGAAGAGGCTATCGCGTTTTTAGAGCTAGAAAAAATATCGCAAACCCCTGTAAGCTTTAGTATAGAGGCTTTACAAGAGGTAAACAGAAAACATCTTCAAGCACTTGATGCCAAAGAACTCTCTCGTTATGTTGGTTTTGCTGATGCAGAGATAGGGGAACTTGCTCGCGTTTACTTAGATGAAGTGGCAACTACAAAAGAGCTTAAAGCAAAAATAGCTCCTATATTTACAGAGCGAAATATTCCAGAAGAGTTCGCAAAAGAGACTACACTCTTAAAAGAGATTATCAAAAATGCACCCTACTTTGAAGAGTATGCTCTATTTAAAGAGTACCTTATAAAAGAGTCAGGGTTAGAGGGAGATAGCTACCTTATCCCTCTTCGTTTACTATTAACAAACGCGACCGAAGGTTCAGATATTGCTGAGATATATCAGCATCTTAAAAATTATATTGGGGAGATTATAAAATAATGCAAGCACTTATAGAGATAACACAAGGAATTGGTAACATTTTCATTAGCCTGATTGGCGTTTACATCTGGGTACTTATCATCCAAGCACTACTCACTTTTGTAAACCCAGACCCTTACAACCCCGTAGTACAGTTTTTAAACCGTATAACTTCACCAGCTTATAAATTTGTAAGAAAATTTATAAGAACTGATTATAGTGGGCTTGATTTAGCACCTTTGGTGATTATTGTGGCTCTTCAGATAGTGACTGTAATATTGAGTACCCTACTCCGTTCTCTTTAATTCTCTTTTTCATAGATAAGAGCATCTGATTTGTAGTGCTTAGTTTTTGCTACAAAACTTAATTTTTTGCCTTGCTTACTAAACTCTACTAGATAGTACCTTTTCCAGTTTTCTTTGGAAGAGAGAAGAGAGGAGAACTCATTGGCTTTTTGCAACTCTTTAACTTTTATAGCCTCTTCTCCATTTAGTAAAAAATGTAAATCCTTTACTCCATCTTTTATGTAGAGTGAAACATAAAATGATTCATCTTTTTTGTAAATATCAGGAAAGACTTGATTAAGATAAAGTGTACTTACAAGGCCAACTGTTGTATCAGAAGAGTAGATTTTAGCACTTAAGATACTGTTTTCACTTTCAGCTTGTCTCTGAGTAAGTTTAAACCTAGAAAAAGCATTTGAACTTGAACATCCTGTAAAAAGTGCTAATATTAATGTAATTAGTAAAAAATTTTTCATTTTCTTCCTTTTGTATAGTCGAAATTATATCTTATTAAACTCTTCTTTTGTATAATGATTAAAATTTTATTTGAGGACTTATATATTGAGCAAAAGATTAGCAGTCGCGTTTACTGGTCCATCTAATAGTGGAAAAACTACTCTTATTTTAAAAGTAGCAAGAAAGCTCATTCATGAGCATCATCTTGAAGTTGCCATCATTAAACATGACCCAAAAGATAAGGCTCGGTTTGATGTAGCGGGAAAAGATAGTTATAAGTTTAGCGATACAGGTGCAGAAGTGATAGTCACCTCCCCTAATCGTACCACTTACTTCTCTAAGCGTCAATCAGAACTTGATGATATGATAAGACTCTTTGATAAGTTTGATGTTCTACTCGTGGAGGGTCTTAAAAATCTTCCACTACCAAGAATCAGTGTCTTTCGTAACCATATAGATAAAGATTATATTCCCTATATGAATGCGCTAGCAACAGACTACACTATAAACACACAAAACTACGATATTCCAGAAAATATTGAGCAACTCGATCTTAACGATACAGATGCCATAATAGAGTGGATATTAAAAAACGCCAAAAAAGTTTAACACAAAGGAAAAACATGAGAGATATATTTGACGCGATACAGAGAAGTGCTAAGAGAGTAAAAAATGCTATAGATGTAAAAGATATAGGGTACTCACAACTTGAAAATAGTTCTGGAGAAACGCAACTACAACTTGATATTCAGTGCGATTTGATTATTCAAGAGGAGTTCGCTAAGGTTGCTTCTATCCATACGATAGCAAGTGAAGAGAAAGAGAAAGAGATGCTTTTACATGAAGATGGGAAGTACTATATCGCTTATGATCCTCTTGATGGTTCTTCTTTAGTGGATGTAAATCTTAGTGTTGGTTCTATTTATGGTATCTATGAAAATGCCTTTGGTACGCAAAATATGGTAGCTGCATGTTATGTAGTCCATGGACCTCGTGTTGAGATGGTTTTTGCTGAGAACAGAACAAAACTCTATCTTCTTCAAGATGGTGAGTTTGAGTTTGTAAAAGAGATAAAAATCACTGAAAAAGGGAAGCTTATGGCTCCAGGTGGCACACAACAGAACTGGGCGCCTTACCATAAAGATATGATAGATTCATTTTTCAAAGAGGGTTATAGACTGCGTTACTCTGGTGGTATGGTTCCAGACTTACACCAGATACTCCTCAAAGGTGGTGGACTCTTCTCTTACCCTGGTACTAGCGATAAGCCAGAGGGAAAATTACGTCGCCTTTTTGAAGTATTTCCTTTTGCATTTATCTATGAAAAGTCAGGTGGTTATGCTATAGATGGTAAAAATGACCTTATGACGCTAGGTCATTCACACATTCACGATACTGCCATCTGTTTCTTTGGTTCTCGCTACGAAATAGAGCGTGTAAAAGAGGTTTATGCAAAGAATGCCTAAGGAGCAAAAAGATAAGTTTGAGCTTTACCTCGATGAGATGATAAAGAAGCTTCAGAGTTGTCAAAAAGATAAGGATCACAAGAGCTGTAGTCTCTGTGAGTCCTACTTTGGCTGTTCCCTTAGAGATGAGTATGTCAAAGCAGTCTATAACAGTATGTCAAAAGGCGATACTGGTGGATTTGAATTTTAATATGAAAAATTTATATACTCTAGCTTAGAAATCTTACACCATTAAAAAAATATCCTTTAACCAGACATAAAGGTGTCACTCCCAAATCTTATACTTCTTCTATAAAATTTTAGGAGAAGTGTAATGGAAACATTTACAGTAGCAGAAGCAAATATGAATAGAGATTTAGTTCAAAAAGAGTTCTATAAATATGTAAATAATACAAAGTTTAGTGATAAAATCAAAAAGTCAATCAAAGGTATGCTTGGAGTTGTAATACCAAGTGGAGAAAATGATATAAATCTTAATTTTATTGATATAGAAAATATTCTAAATCATGGAGGTATTGCATTTAGTGGTATTGGTGAGTATGAGGGTGGAAACTCAGCAACTGAAGCGATAAAACTAGCTATTAGAAATTCATCTTTGGATTATAATTTGATGCATACAATATCAGGAATTTTGATACATTTTTTAATTCACCCTGATTTACCTGTTATGCAAATTACTGAAGCAATGGAAATAATAAATGAAAATGCTCACTATGAAGCAGATATTATTTGGGGAACAACAACTGACAAATCTGTTGGTGAAAAGTATGTAAAAATTACTGTTTTGTTTACTGGATTTGAAAAAAATAGTTTTGATAAGATGCTGGTAAATAATATAGAAT
>JALUKS010000150.1 GCA_027056465.1 Sulfurimonas sp. | reverse complement strand
TCTATCTTAGTATCACTGCACTCTATAAAATGCTCAGATTGTAAAATCATAGGGGAGTTTAAAACCATTTTAATAGTATTTATAATATTATCTTTGTCATATTTATTGAGTCCAGCTGTTATGGTGATGAAAAGTTTATTCTGATGAATAAAACCATGCTTCACACTACGGCGAATAGCTGGTAAAATGGTTGATAGTAATTTATCGACACACTTGTTGTGTAGTAATTTTTTAAATTGAGGTTTATATTGAATAGTAGTAATAATATCTTGTACATTTTTCATGCGCTAATTATAGCGAGCTTTCTCTTTAGTTTGAGTGGGTGTGGCTATAAAGCTGCACCATACTATGAGAAGAGTGCGCCAAAAGAGGATAAAAATGTGAAGTTTATCTTAGAGAAAAAACATTTTCCTGTAGAAGAAAATAATGAGAGTTGTGAGTAATGCTTAGATACGATGTAATCATAATCGGTGCAGGGGTGGCTGGTCTCTATGCTGCGATGAAGTTGCCAAAAATTAAAAATGTCCTTATCATCAACAAACGCGAGACTTTTAAGTGCAACACTTTTTATGCACAAGGTGGTGTAGCTCTTGCTCGTGACAAGGATGATATACAACCACATATTCAAGATACTTTAAACGCAGGGGCAGGACTTTGTGATGCAAAAGCAGTCTCTATTCTCTCTGAGTATTCGCGTGAAACTATAGATGATTTAGTAGATAATGGTTTTGCATTTGATAGTGATGCAGATGGGGAACTTCTCTACACAAAAGAGGCGGCGCACTCTTGTGAGAGAATACTCCATGCAGGTGGGGACGCGACAGGGCGCTATCTGCACCACTTTTTGCTCTCTCAAAATCCTCATGCCATGCTCACAAACGCGAGAGTGGTTGATCTGCTTATCAAAAACGAAGAGTGCTATGGTGTCACGGTTCTTGACCATAGAGAGTGTAGAAATATCTATGCAAAAGAGGTTATTATCGCTAGTGGTGGTGTTGGCTCACTCTATGAGTATCACACAAATGCACCCTGCATAAGTGCCGATATGCAAGGACTCTGTGTAAAAAAAGGGATAGAACTCGATAGAATGGAGATGCTACAGTTTCACCCAACTGTTTTTGTAGATAGTAAAAATGCTCAAAAGATGCTCTTAACTGAAGCTCTTAGAGGTGAGGGTGCTACTATAGAGGATGAGAATGGTAAAAGATTTTTGTTTGATTATGATGCACGTGGCGAGTTGGCTTCACGCGACATAGTGAGTAAAGCTATCTACCTTTATAAAAAGAAAACGGGGATGAGTGTCTATCTCTCTTTTAAAAACTTTAAGAGTGACTATTTTGAGAAACGTTTTCCAAATATCTGCACAACACTCCGAGATTTAGATTTTAATGTTCCAGAGCAGAGAGTCCCCATCTCTCCCGCGTTTCACTATGCTATAGGTGGGATACGAACAGACCTAAACGCCAGAGTGCCGAGCGTGAAAAATCTCTATGCAGTTGGCGAAGTCGCTTCGACTCGTGTACATGGAGCAAACCGTCTCGCTTCAAACTCACTTCTCGAGGGCTTAGTGTTCGCCTCTCGCGCAGTAGAAGATATACTTAGAGATGATACTCCCAAAGAGTTTATAACGTTTGATGTCACACAAAATGTTATGAGTCTCAAGAGCGATAAGGAGAAAAAGAACCAACTCAGACGAATAATGTGGGAAAATGTCTCAATTATCCGAACAAAACGCGGATTAAATGATGCTTTAGAGTCAATTAATGCTCTTTTAAATGAAAAAATTGGTACACTTCTGAAATTTCGTTTACTAACAGCTAAGGCGATAGTCTTAGGCGCGCTCTCAAGAGAGCAATCAATAGGTGTGCATACGATGCAAGAGGAGAAATAGATGGAACATAGTTCAGCAGTTGGCGAGGCATTACATGCAGGTCATGTATTAGTAGATGGGCAGGTGGTAAACCTTGCTACAAGTTGGGTAGGTTGGTTAAGTTTAGCAGTATTTGTACTGGCATACTACTTTATCGCTACTGAAGATAAGTATGAGGTAAACAAGGCAAAACCAGCACTCTTTGCAGGTACTTTTATGTTTGTTCTTGTAGGTATATTTTATGCTATAAATGGACTAGACCCAGAACCATTACACCATGAGCTAGAGCATCTCATCTTAGAGATTTCAGAGATTTTCTTCTTCTTGCTTGTGGCGATGACGTACATCGAGACACTTATAGAACGCGGTGTTTTTGATTTGATGAAGTTTAAACTTGTCTCAAAGGGTTACACTTACAAAAAGCTTTTTTGGCTTACAGGTCTTTTAGCATTCTTTATTTCTCCAGTTGCAGATAACCTTACTACGGCACTTATTCTCTCAACGGTACTTTTTACTATTGACAAGAAAAATTTCGCATTTCTAGTTCCCAGTGCGATAAATATCGTAGTTGCGGCAAATGCAGGTGGTGCTTGGTCTCCATTTGGTGATATTACAACGCTTATGTCTTGGACTGCAGGTAAGGGTGAGTTTGTAGATTTTCTCTATCTCTTCCCAGCCTCTGTTCTTGGTTGGTTTGTAACAGCATTTTTACTCTCTCTATCAGTAC
>JALUKS010000149.1 GCA_027056465.1 Sulfurimonas sp. | reverse complement strand
TACTCACTTGTAAATAAAGAAATATGCAAGGAGCATAATGAAGGCTAACTTTGCCATAACAACAAGGGTAGTTACTACAATGTTACCTATTTGGCAACTACTACAGGAACTCTGCAGTTTTGCTTCGTACTGCGCATAAAAGAAGTAAATCACATCCAGAACAACAACAGCAGCAGAACCATACAGCAGAGAGTTCCATATGTCCGCTAAGAGTTGGGCATTATCAATAAAAAATGAAGAGACAACGCCAAGAGCCATAATACCAAGTAAAATATTTATCACCAAGAGTAGTTTGTCTCTTTTGAAGCTTGTCGGGCAATAATCTGCATTCCCCACATCTGTTCCATATTCTAAACGTTTTTCAAACGCTTCACGCTCCTCTTTGGACATTTTATGAATAAAAGTCGCACCAAAGGTATAGTCTATCTTTCTTTGAATAAGTATCGCAAAAGGCCCACTAGCTTTTAATGAGCAATCCTTACCATTTCGATCTTGATAGACTACGCTTATAGTTTCATATCTTTTGATTTGTGCACTATGAGCGGGATAGTATGCAGTGGATTCTTCTGTAATAGCTGTACCACTGTGTGCGATAAGCCGAGGGTTGATAAGTTCAAGAAGTTCTCCGTCATTGTTTTTAACAACAATAACATTGTAATAATTGCCAATTTGAAAAGCACTGAGTCCCTCTAAATTATTTTGAGTGATAGTATCTTTAAGATCATCTATCAATGAAAACAATTCATCATTAAAAACTCTTACATCGGTTGCATATTCAACACTTAGTGGCGTAGGGTATTTGATAATATCTTTTACCATAAAAAGCCTTTTTGGAAATTAGAATGTTTGGGTTTGAAGGGTTTGAACCTTGGGCAATGCCCAAAGTTACAAAGTTAGTGGCTTTTTCCTACCACGATTATCATTTTAATATTGATAATTAAAAATCTAATTAATTGCCAAATCACACACGTTCTCATTTTTCTTGCAAATGCACCTGGAATCATTGTTAGATTAAATGCATCACTCTTTTGAAAGTTTACTTCTTCTTCTACTAATTTTTTTTCGCTCATATTGTCTCCTTTTATTTTATTCTGGAATTAGTGTCCAGCCTGGATTTAGTTTTGCTTTATAGATAAACAAGTAATGTAAAATATGTTTAATCCAGTGCCCAGCAAGACCGATTTCACCAAATGTATAGTCTGTATCACGACCAGTTCCAGGATACTTGTCAAAGTCAGGAACAACAGGATAAACAGTCATAGCTGCAGCAGTACCAGTAAGCACACCTTTTCCTGCAGAAGCAACACAAGCAGCACCCATTTCAGCCATAGAAGCTTCATGTAAATGAGCATTTTCACCTTGTTTAATCATATCACATACAGAGTGTGCAACTGCTTTACCAATAATACCAGAAGGCATACCAGTTCTTGGAGGAGTTGGATTAATAGATGTTCCATTTGGAGATTTCATCGGTTTAGAGATAAGATGTGGTGGTGCAAAGGCAATACCAGCTGCAAACATATTTGAGTATGTAGGATTTTGATATGTTCTTGGCCAGTCACTCGCTTTCCACTCAGCATAAGGTTTAGCAGTGTAATCAGCATCAACTTTCATAAATCCATTTGGAGCAAATACTGTATCTGTAATGTCTTCACCAGCTTTATCATATGCTTTAAGTCCTACACCTGCAAATGGTGGAATAAGCATAGCAAAGTCAAACTCTTCTTCCCCAGTAGATCCATCAAGAAGTTCATACTCTACTTTTCCAGTTTCAACTTTAGAAGTATGCGCACCAATAAGCCATTCAATCCCGCGTTCAGCAAAAAGTGATTCAGCAAAAAGTTTAGAAGAGACTACATAGCCGCCAACTTTCATATGCAGTCCACCCATACCGAAGTCACCTAAGAAAGACTCATTTGAGATCCATTTCATATCTGCCATATCACGAACACCAGCTTTAGTTAACTCATGTTCGATGTTGAAGATATACTCAAACGCAGCACCTTGACATGTACACATACCGTGACCTGTACCGATTAAAAATTTCTGACGAGTTCCACCTTTCATTTTCTCAATAGCCTCTGCAAGTTTTTCAGATGCATGCACAGCATGGTCTGCAGTACAAACTGAAACTGTATGCTCACCAAGTTGGCTACCTTCACCTAAACCTGGTGTTGCACCAAAGTTCAGTTTTGGACCAGTTGCATTTACAAGGTAATCATATTCTATTGTTTCACTTTGTCCCGCTTTATCAGCGCTTGTATACTCAATCGTTACGAAAGGTTTGTCACTTGACTCACCACCTTCTGGATTTATAGAAACTGCTTTTGCTTGGTGGTATGTAATACCCGCCTTTGCATATACAGGAGCTAAATCAAAAGTAACTTCTTCTTTTGACATTTGTCCAACGCCAACCCAGATGTTTGATGGAATCCAGTTCCATTTTGCATTTGGAGTGACAACTACTACTTCGTGCTGAGATCCTAACCATTTTGCAGCGAAAGTTGCTGTAGTGTGACCAGCAACCCCACCGCCTAATACTACTAATCTTGCCATATATTCATCCTATTTTTCAAGTTCTAGATAATCTTATCAAAATATTA
>JALUKS010000148.1 GCA_027056465.1 Sulfurimonas sp. | reverse complement strand
TTTCATAAATCTCAGGGCGATTGTTTTTCAGCCAAAGCAAACGCGGTAGTGCACCAAGAGCAAAAGTCTGCCCAGATTCTCCGTAAAACTTCTCTTCTAGTCCCTTAAAATGCTCTTTAAGATACTTTACCTCATCACTCGCACGAGCATCTACATTTGCCACTGCCCAGAGTTCATTACCCTGCTTATCATAAAGCACGATACCCTCTCGCATACTTGTAGCACTTAGTGCCAAAATATCTTCTGCGTTTATCTCAGCACTTTTTATAGAGTCTCTTATGCACGCAGGAACTAAACCCCAATTTTTTTCAAAATCAAAGTTCATAGAGTCTGCTACACCCTCTTCTGCTAAGTGCGTCCACTCTTTTTGAGAAACACTTATTTGATTGCCTTTAGTATCAAAAATTACAGCACGGATGCTTCCTGTACCTGCGTCTATTGCCAGTAGATATTTTTTTGTTCTCATTTTTTTAACTTTGCCTGTTCTAGCTCCCAGTACTCCATCGCAAAACTCTCTTCCAGAGTTATACTCTTGTAGCCACCCAACTTATCAGCACGTAAAACTGCTCGCATAGTATGTTCTACTATATCATTTATAACGGCTGCTTCTTTTGGTGTTTTGCCGAAACTAATCACGGCGCAGTTTTTTACGACCATATAGTTCGGTGCGGGATTTAACATCACTTCATCTTTTGCAAACGAATGAAAATACATTTCATACTCCTGCATATATCGCTTCACGGCATCCTCTAAATCGCTATCTTCCATGATAAGTGGCACTCTCTTTGTACGGATAATATGTTCAGGAGTTAAAACGCCACGAGAGGCGAACTCTTTTAAATTCTCTTGTGAAGTGTAGTAGTTTGCTAAAGGTGTTTGGTTAATGCAAAGAGAGACCTCGTACCCCTTTGCCTGAGAGAGAACATCTGCTAACTTTTTCATATCACATCTACTCGGCTCATACCTCTGTGCCACTTGTAAAGGTGCATTTTGCTCTAAAAAAACCTCTGCTTGTGTCACTGCATCTATCATCTTCTCATAGGAGTCTTGAGCATTATCATCAAAAGTAAAGATACCATGATTATGCAGGATAATACCATCAACAGTTGACCAATCAAGCTCTTTACTCATCTCATAAATAGTGTGAGCAAGTTCAAACCCTGGCATCACATAATCAACAATAAGAAAAGTCGGAAACACCTTTTTAATATCTCTTTTACCATTTAGAGAGTTTGAGATAGTCACAACTGCATCAGCATGGGTATGATCAACAAACTTAAATGGGATAAGTGCATGGAGAATTGCTTCTACTGAAGGATTTGGAGCATCTTTGTTTATCATCGCTGCTTTTTGTCCACTTACCATCTCACTATCACTCAGACTCTCTAGCTTCGCCATCTCTAAAAGGGCTTCCATCTTTACAGGAGCAAACCCCTCTGCTTTTATTGTCGCTAAATCCCAGCCACTCCCCTTCACAAAAAGAGTCTCTTCTCCATCTACCTCACATTTCACAGAGGTATTGCCTCCACCATGAAGTACCAATTCATTATTTTTCCCTAAAAGATTAGAAGTATAGACTCGTAACTCTAAATCACTCTCACATTTTTTTGCTTTTGCACTCTTAAAAAGACTCTTCATCTCTTAGCCTAGAACTTCAAGTTCATCTGTATATTTATCTTCACAATATGGCTCATAAGATGACTTATAAACGCTATAGTGTGCAGAGGACTTATGTCCATCAAGAGCCTTCTCATTTTCCCAAGTCTCCACTGCCATAAAACGACGAGGCTCATTTTCGTACTGAAAAATCTCATAGAAGAGACAACCCTCTTCTGCCTTACTCGGAGCGACCATAGCAGATAAAAGCTCTTTCATCTTTACCTCATCACCCTCTTTTGCTATAAATGTTACACTTTTTGTTATTGTCATAATTCTTTCTCCATTGTTCAATTTTTCATTTCAATTATAGCAAAGTTTCAATATAATAAATCCAACAAAAGGAGAAATAGTGGATTTACTACGTGAGATAGAGGATGTTATAGCAAGAAATGGGTCTGACTTTGAACTCTCAAAGCTCTTCAAACGCTACATAAAAGAGTACAAGGAGTCACTTGCTCTACTCTTTGAGAAAAATCAAGGCAAAGATTTTCTTGTTCGCCATACTCGCAAACTCGACTCCATCATTTCACTGATGTACAAGATAGTGCTTCGTCGCGTTTTTGGTGACTATATCCCTATGCGAAACTCTCTTCCTATCGCAGTCATCGCCCTTGGAAGCTATGGACGTGAACAGCTCTGCGTGCATAGTGACATCGACCTGCTTATAGCTTATGAAGATGTTGCAGGATATGATGTCAAACTCATTATAGAAAAGCTTTTCTACCTCGCTATGGATGCAGGACTTAAACTCGGTCACCGAGTGCATGAGACCTCCGACCTCTTTCGTGCGGCAAATGAAGATCTTACTATCCGTACCTCTCTTATGGAGTCTCGCCTTATCATCGGCTCAAACTTTACATGGCAAGCGACGCAGAGAGAGCTTACTAAAATTCGCCTCTTTGAGCAAAAAGAGTTTCTCATAGCCAAAGTAAAAGAGGCACAGATAAGACGCAA
>JALUKS010000147.1 GCA_027056465.1 Sulfurimonas sp. | reverse complement strand
AAAAAGTCTCCACTCTCACAAACAGGTCCAACAATATCTACTGCTCGTGGTTCACTTGTTGCATCTGTTAGGGCAGTAATCTTATGGTAAGCGCCATAAAGTGCAGGACGAAGAAGGTCATTCATAGCTCCATCAATCACTACAAATTTTTTCGTACCGTTTTGCTTTTCATAAAGCACTTTACTCACAAAGTAGCCTGCGTTTGCTGTTAAGAAACGCCCAGGTTCGCAGAGAATAGTAAGGTCAAGTGCATTTAAGCAACCAAGAATTGCTTGAGCATAATCATAAGGTTTAATCGTAGTCTCATCATTATACTTAATCCCTAAACCACCACCAATATCGAAGAACTTTAGCTCAATGTTAATACCTGCTAAAGAGCGCACTAAGTCAGCAACTATTTCAGCAGATTCACGGATAGGTGTCAGTTCTGTAAGTTGAGAACCTATGTGAAAGTGAATACCTACAGGGTCTAAATACTCAGAGTTATTTGCTTTGATATACATACGTTTTGCACTGTTTAAATCAACACCAAATTTATTATCATGCAGACCTGTTGAGATATATGGGTGTGTTTTTGGGTCGATGTTTGGATTGACACGAATACTAATACGAGAGACTTTGCCAAGCTCCTTAGCCATCATCTCTACACGAGTAAGCTCTGCTTCACTCTCGACATTGATATATAAAATATCTCTCTCTATCGCTTCACGAATCTCATCATCAGTTTTACCAACACCAGAAAAAATAATCTTATAAGCAGGAATACCTGCAAGAAATGCACGTCGTACTTCTCCGATGGAAACGCAGTCAGCTCCACTTCCCATCTTTGCGAAGTGTCTTACAACACTAAGATTTGAGTTTGCTTTTATAGCATAAGCTAAAATAGATTTACGCCCTTTAAAGGCAGCCTTCAGCTCTTCATATTGAGCAGACATATAGTCAAAATCATAAACATAAAGAGGAGTTTTGTAGTCAGTTGCAAGTTGTTTAAAATCAATCATAAAATTTCCAAATTCTTTTTAAATGATTTTATCTAAAATCTGCTTATATATGCCTTTTTAGGTCGATAATCTATACTTTCGCCACTGCCTTAAAGCAATCAAAAAGAGTATGACAATAGGAGTTATAAGTGCTAGTTCACTTGAAATAGTTTTGTTATTTGCAAGCTCAATCAGGGTGAAGAGCACTCCCCATATAAGTAAAGTAGCTAAAATAGCTCCAAAACTAAAGAGAGAAACATTTAAAAAACGCACACTAACAGGTACAAAGAAAAAGATAATAACTATAAGACAAGGAACAAAAAATGGATAGATAAATATCTTATAAAGTGCTCCTCTAATCGTGTCAGTATTAACACCTTGTTCTTTTAAAAGTTCAATAGCATCAATGGCATCTTCAATAGTAAAATTCACTTTTCCCTCATATACTTGATCAAGTATTTTAGGGCGAAATCCTTTTAATATTTTTAAAGATTCTACCTCTTTTTCATTCATACCTGGAGATGAGAAGCTAAAATCATCTGGCTTTGTAATAATATCTGCCTTAGATATAAGCCAATAACCATCTCGATATATCGCTTTTTTAGCAATAATCACCTCTTTTAAAGAGTCCTCTTTGACACTAAAAACACGAATACCTTCTGCTTTTTCTTGCAAGGGTAACATTCTAGCAAAATAGACATACTGCCCCTTATAAGTAAAAAATAGATCTCGCGTTGGGCTTAGGTACTGACTATGTGTACGAATATTACTTGAAAATTCTTCTGCACGTGCAAATTTTGACCATGAATGCAGTGAGATAAATAGTAAAATAATTAAAGTTGACACTACAACAAATGGGCGTAAAACATCTACACGACTATACCCAAGAGAAAAAAATGAGACTAAAGCATTTGAACGGATAAGAAAGATTTTTGTGCTTATCATAGCAAAAACTAAAGAGATAGGAAGAAGCATATCTATGGCGAAAAATGATTTGTACACAAGGTAAATAACAATCAAGTTTGCAGATTTAGAGAGAGAATCAGCATTCCCCATATAATCAAAACCAACAAGAAAGAGAACAAGTGCTCCTAAAATAACGAAGAAATACTTTAGATAATGATAAGCTATATATTTAAAAGCTAACATAAACTTTAACTCTCTTTTTTTGGTGCTGCTTTTCTTGCAAATTTTGCACTTGTCTCTTGCATAGTATGCTCAAGTAGAAATGCTACAGCATCTGCACTCTCCTCTACAAAAGCATCAAGGTACTCTTTTTGTTCACTAGAAAAATCACCAAGCACATAAGAAGTGATTTCTCCCTTATGCTCTGGCTTACCAATACCCATACGTACACGAATATACTCTTTTCCTATGTTTGCATCAATAGACTTGAGACCATTATGCCCACCATGACCACCACCTAGTTTAAAACGCAGGCTTCCATATGGTAAATCTAAATCATCATGTATTACAACAACATCTTCTTGCTTATAGAAGTTTTTTACTTTTATGACACTATCACCAGAGAGATTCATAAAGGTAAGTGGTTTTAATAAAAAATGATTTTTTGATTTGTAGCAGTTGCCTAAAAAAGCTGTTTTAGAAACATCTGTAGAGTGAAGACGACGATTAAGTTCATCTATAACCATAAAGCCAATGTTATGGCGCGTAGTTTCATAGTCGGAACCAGGGTTTCCTAGACCGACTATGAGCATAATTATTTCGCTTTAATAATACTTACAAGTGCAACACGATCACTATCAACTATAGTTATGTTTGCTAACTCTGGAAGATCACGAACAAGTTTAGAATCACCAACATCCATCTCTGTTACATCAATCTCAATTTTATTCATCAAGTTCTCTGGAGTACATTTTACTGTTAAACGCTGCTTTGCGATATGTACAAGACCTTTATTTTTAAGACCAATTGCTTCACCAACTGGAACAACTGGGATATTGAATTTAGTTTCAACACCAGCCTGAGCTACCATTAAATCAACATGAAGTAAGTTTCCTGTAACTGCATGAGACTCATACCCTTGAACAACTACATTTAACTCTTTACCAGCAACATTTACTGGGAATGCTATAGTCTCTTTATTACGAACAGTACGGATATATTCATTCATTTTGAATGCAGCATTGATATTCTCAAGACCTTTTCCGTAGATATTTGCAATTAGATAACCATCTCGACGTAGTGCTTTTGTAGCTCCTGTTGTCATACTCTCTCTAACGATACCTTCTAACATATAATTTCCTTGTGTTTAAAAATGGTTGCAATTATACCCATATATTATTTAAGAGTTACTTTAAGGCAAATATATCTGCATCATCTTCACTGATTTGAGGAGCTTTATCACTACTCCCTTCACCAGCTTGACCATTAGTAAGCCCACTCATTTTAAGTTCTAGATCAGAAGCACTTGTAGCATTTTTCATAGCCTGTTCTTTAGAAATAACACCATCATTGTAAAGATCTAAAATAGATTGATCAAAACTTTGTGAATGATAATGTTCTTTTCCAGCCTCAATTGCATCACGAATCTCGTAATCACGGTTTTCCATAATAAGTTTCTCAATTCTTGGAGTACGTACCAAAATTTCCATAGCTGCGCGGCGACCACCATCAACAGTAGGCACAAGACGTTGTGATATAATTCCCTGTATAACACCAGCAACAGAAAGACGTACACGGTTTTGTTCATCTGTAGGAAACTGTGCAATGATACGGTTAATCGTCTCTTTTGCATCAATAGTATGTAGTGTTGAAAAAACTAGGTGACCAGTATCTGCTGCATGAAGAGCAAGATTTATTGTCTCTTTATCACGCATCTCCCCAACAAGAATAATATCAGGATCCTCGCGAAGTGCAGCACGAAGTGCATTTCCAAAGCTCTTTGTATCTTGCCCAACTGAACGCTGGTTAATAATACAACCACGATCTTTATGTACAAATTCAATAGGATCTTCAATCGTAATAATATGCTTTTTCTTTGTTACATTTATCTCATTTATAAGTGCCGCAAGAGTTGTTGACTTACCAGAACCTGTCACTCCAGTTACAAGAACTAAACCACGCTCTTTTTGTGTAAATGTTTTTATAATATCTGGAAGGTGAAGTTGATCAAAAGAGGGAATTTTTACAGGAATTACACGAAATACTGCTGAAACACCATCCATTTGAAAGAAAATATTGACACGAAAACGATTATTTTCATCATAAGGATAGACAAGGTCAAGCTCTTTATTCTCAACAAATTCACCAAAACGTCCTTTAAGTAACTCTTTTGCAAATGTTAAGGCATCCTCTTTTGAGAGTATTCCTCCAGAAAACTGTACAATATTTCCGTTAATACGAGCACGAATCACTGCATTTGCTTTTATATGGAGATCAGACCCCCCAACTTCTATCATTTTTTTGAGGTAAGCTCTTATCTTTTTTAGTTGCTCAAAAGTAAGCTTACTAATATCTACTTCTTTGTTCATAATGACTCCATTATCTCTTGAAATGCTTCTTTAAATGCTGCTAATCCATCACTAATTTGCTCATCTAAAAGAGCATCAAAATCAATTCCTACTTCTTTTACTTTTGTAAAATGTCCTTCTATCACTTCTTTATCTATGGGAAGTGATTGTGTAGTTGTTGTGTTGGTAGTAAATGCCATAATTGTCTCAACAGGAGCAGTATTTACACTATTGTAAGCAAGAAGTTTTTCTATGTAATAGTCTGTATTTAGTCCATCTCCTTTGACACCTGTACTAGCAAAAAGTACTCTACACCCCGCTACCCCCATCTGCTCAATTGCAGAATAGATTGTCGCACTATTGTAGATACCACATAAAGCAACTTCAATATTTTTTGATGCAAGCTCTACATCCAATGCCCTATCTATTCTCGAGACAAATACACTAATAACTGTATCAACTTTTTTATTATATTTATATGTACCACGCTTAAAAGCATTTGCACAAGAGATAGCCTGCTCTTTTTTAAAGATAAGTGTTGCATTTACAGGGATACCAACAGAAGTCAGCTCTTCCATCGCTTCATACCCTGCAGAAGTTGCAGGAATTTTTATCATAACATTTGGACGATTTATAGTTTTAAAAAGACGTTTACCCTCTGCAATAGTAGCTTTTGTATTGTCACATAAGGAGGGGTCAACTTCTATACTCACATATCCATCATCACCTTTATCATAGAGAGGTCGTAAAATATCTGCTGCCTTAGATATGTCAAAAATTGCTACAGCTTCATACTTTTCTTTTGCAGAAAGATTTTCAAGTGTTGCAAGTTGCTCTTTATAAGCATCAGAACTGAGTATAGCATTCTTAAATATTGCAGGATTTGAAGTCGCACCATTAATTATTTTTTTAGCTATTAGCTCTTTAAATTCTTTGTCAAGGTAGTCGCGTTCAATAAAATCAGCCCAGAGTGAAAACTTCAAATCTTCAATATACATTGTTGTTCCTAAATTTTTACTCCATTATAACGAAGAAAATCTAAATTTTACTAATTTTTTTAGAATCTTAATGCTAAATGCCAAAATTAAAACCTGAACTACATTACCACATTTGTTACATCTATATGTTTCATACTTTCTCATAATATCTATCCTTATATATTTTCAAGCCTAAATCTCTTGATATAAAATTCTACTCCAAATAAGCTTAAAGGATAATTATTATCTTCTAATAAATAATTTTCACTCTTATCTATTAATTTTCTTTAGATAAAATTTCACTAACAAAATAAAAATACAAAAGGATATACATGTTAGTAACAAAACAAGCTCCAGACTTTAGTGCAACTGCAGTTTTAGCAGATGGTCAAATCGTTGAGGATTTCAAATTATCAGAGAACTTTGGTGAAAAAGGTACAGTACTTTTCTTCTACCCATTAGACTTTACATTTGTTTGTCCATCAGAAATCATTGCATTCTCTCACAAAGTGGCAGAGTTCAAAGAGCGCGGTGTTAATGTTATCGGTGTATCTGTTGATAGTCAATTTTCTCACTTCGCATGGAGAGAGACTCCAGTAAATCAAGGTGGGATTGGGCGAGTTAAGATGCCTTTAGTAGCTGACCTTACAAAAGAGATTTCAAAAGCTTATGATGTTCTTCTTGATGGTGGTGTTGCACTACGTGGTTCATTTTTAATTGATGCAGATGGTACTATCCGTCACGCAGTTATCAACGACTTACCACTTGGAAGAAACATCGATGAGATGATCCGTATGGTAGATACTATGATCTTTACTAACGAGTTTGGTGAAGTTTGTCCTGCTGGTTGGGTTAAGGGTGACGAAGGTATGAAAGCATCTACTGAAGGTGTTGCTGAGTACTTAGCAAAACACGAAGACGAGTTATAAGAGACTCTTTTTCTTTAGTTCTGGACTCTTCCAGAACTACCTTATCTTTTTATAACTCTTCTAATACTACTTTTTTTTGTTACTAAATAACCACCTATAACTATCAATCCTATTCCTATTAATGTCAACATATCTGGAAATTTATCACCAAGTAAAAAGCCAAAACCTACTGCAAAGGGAATATTAGTATAACTAATTACACCAATGATGCTTAGGTTAGAGGAACTGTATGCCTTAGTTAATAGCCACTGAGAGAGTGTAGAGATGAGTGCCATAAATAGTATAAGTAGCCATATATTCAAAGTAGTAGGCAAAATAAACTCAGGAAAAAGAAATGCAAAACTCTCTGGTGTTTGGATAAAAGGAGCTACCAAAAATAGTAAGGCAGGAAGAAGTGTCCCTACCCCCACAAACGAGAGAACAATAATGCGAGAATCATAAATATCTTTTATCTTTTTGATAGTCGTATAAGCTGCAGCTGCAAAAAAACCACCAAGAACTCCTAAGATATGCTCATATGATATAGCCATAGTAAAGGGCTTAGTGATAAGCACAATCCCAGCAAACCCAATAAAAAGTGCAAAAGCAGTTTTACGACTTAGCTCTTCTCCAAGAAGATAATAAGCTAGAATAGCCACAAAAAGTGGAGAAGTTTTGTTTAGGGTGATTGCCTCACCCAAAGGAATGGTAGTAATAGTATAAAAAAATAGTATCATCGCAGTAAAACCAAAAAGTCCACGAGTAAAAAGCAAATGAATCTTACCACCTCTAAGTTTAGGTGGTGTATGTTTGAGTGTATAGAGTATAAGTGCTACACCAATAATATTTCTGAAAAACACTATTTCTAGTGCCGACATATCCTCACTAAGTATCTTAGCAAGTGCTCCATTAAGTGCTGAGATCAGAGCACCCAGAAGCATATAAAGGATGCCCTTATCTATTGTTTTAAACAACTCTTTGGCTTTAGAAGTCAAATTTATAGTTGAGTATTGGCATATAGCCAAAAATCTCTAGGTTTTCTTCGTAATTGTACTGGAGTTAATGCAAACTTATGAGAAGCTTTTTTATTATAAAGAACAATAGTGCTTTTAATCTCTATATCAAAACCAAAAGTATCTACATAAAAGAGTATAAGTTTTTTAGCATCTTTGTACTCATTTTTCTTTATCTCATGTGCTATTTTCACACGATATGCAAGTCTTAGAAGATCTCCTACTTTGGAACTCCTAGAAGGTAGTTGCTTGAGTTCGCCTAAGCTACTTAGAAGCTCATCAATCTGACCTTTTATTGCATACTTTTCACAACTCTTCATCTTCTTATACCATTTTACTTGTAGAAGTTTACCTAAATCACTCTCCGTTAAAGAAGAGTTTAAATCAATAAGTTTATAGCATAAAAAAAGCTTATCAGCATTAAAAGCATCAAAGAGTTTTTTTATATCTTGAGACTCCTCTCGTAGTTTGTGTGCTATCTTTTCATACTTAGTAATTTTTTCTAATCTTTGAATTATTATTTCAGCGTTATCTATATTTCCAACATTAATTAACTCTTTTGCCTCATTTACACTCTCTAAAATCTCTCTATTAAGAGATTGATAATTATCTAAATATGTAAAGTTTTTATTCTCTTTTACTATCTCATTTAGTTTGCTAAACTCTCTATCCTCAATAGCTTGTAAAAAGTCAATAAACTCCTTGTTCTGATAGAGTATATGCTTAATAATAGCTCGTTTTGATGGTACCATGACATAATCGCGTAAAAGTGCTTTTGCTGCTTCTATATTGTTTAGTCTCATCTGCTTTTGTGCTTCAATAAAATCTTTTTTCCAAAATTTTTCTACACTTTTATACTCTCTTGTCTCTTTTAAAGCTGGATATCTATCAGACATTGAGTAGACTAAAGAGTATTTTTGTTCATGAAATAGAAGTTGAAATTTTTTATAATGTTTCAAAGCAGTATAAATCAACTTTACCTCTGCTTTTTTAGATGGAATCTTCATGAGAGGTTTTGTTATCTCTTCTGCCGAGTCTATATCTTCTCTAATAAGATAGTGTATAGCTTTCTTAAGACTATTTGCAAAACACTCTTCTAAATAGCTATTTTCTTTAGATCCTCTTAACATTGGAGTTTTATGAAGGAGCTTATAGGCTTCATAAAGTTTATTTTCTTCTAC
>JALUKS010000146.1 GCA_027056465.1 Sulfurimonas sp. | reverse complement strand
CTCCTGATGCACCTAAAAGAGTCTTTTTTATCGCTATATCTATCATCTTAGAGTCCAAATTTTTTGTTATGTTTTGCATTGAAAGTGTAGATACTTAGAAGTACTACGAAGCTCATACCAACCATAATGGCACTATAGATATGTGCAGAAGCATAATCCATAGTCTCGACCATCTCATAGATAGCAACGGAGGCGACCTTTGTCTCCCCAGGGATGCTTCCACCCACCATAAGCACCACGCCAAACTCTCCGACTGTATGGGCAAATGTGACTATGAGAGCAGTAAGAAGAGCTGGTTTTATGTTGGGTAGGGCAACTTGAAAGATGGTTTGGATTTGGCTTTTACCTGCTAGATAACTCGCCTCTAACATCTGCTTGTTGAGTGACTCAAAACCACTCTGGAGAGGTTGCACCATAAAGGGTAGGGAGTAGAAACAACTGGCGATGACTAAAGAGGTAAAGTTAAAGACCAAACTTATGTCAAAACTCTCTTTAAAAAAAGCTCCGATAGGGGAGTTTTGTGAGAGTGTTACGAGTATGTAAAAGCCAAGCACTGAGGGTGGGAGGACTATAGGCAATGCTGTGATAGCCTCTATAAATGGCTTGATTTTAGAGCGAGTCTGCGAGAGATACCAAGCGAGAGGTAGGGCGATAAGAAAGAGGATTGCTACTGTGATAGTCGCGAGTTTGAAGCTGAGGAGAAAAGGCTCAAACATTAGAGTACCTCTGCTATGGAGAGGTCAGAAGCACTAAAAAGAGCCGTGACATTTTCACCTACAGATAGCGAGAGTCGTTCTATATCTATAGTGCTTACAATGGACTCCAAACGCAACTGTTGGGCTGTAACGATAAGAGAAGTGAGGAGTTTCCCCCTCTCTATACTCTCTACTTGACAAGTTATCTGATTTGAGGTGCTTACTTCTCCTGTGAGATTTTTAGCAAGGGCTATGGATGTGGCTTTGAGTTGCAGTTTTACCTCTGTTTCGATTCCTATATCTGGTGAGAGTTCAAGACTCATCATTTTAAGAAAAACCGTACCGCACGCAAAGGTAACGATATGAAGAGTCTTTTCACTCTCTATGGCATAGACTTTGGCGTTTATAAAGCTCACTTAATATATCCATAGTTGGCGAAGATATTTTGTGCCTCTCTGGAGAGGATAAAGTCATAAAAGAGTCTGTAGTCTGGGTTTTTCTCTGCTGGTTTGAGAAAAACCATCCCTTGCGCTATGGGTCTGTAGAGTTTGGGATTTACTTTTGCCCAGTTTTTTCCCTCTTTGTATCTTTTGAGCTGTGGGGAGTAGAGAGCTGAGAGTGCTACGATGCCTATGTCTGAGGAGGAGGCAAATATAAGCGTTTGTGAGATAGACTCTGCATAGATAAATTTCTTTTTTACTTGAGCATAAACGCCACTCTTTTGCAGTGCTTCGATAGTCGCTCTTCCGTAAGGTGCAGTTTTTGGGTTTGCGATGGCGATTTTATCTATCTGCTTTGATGTTAGTAACTCTGGCGAGAGTGGTTTAGTAAACCCCTTGGTAGTGAAAAATGCGATAGCCCCGTTTGTGTAGCGTTGAGGTTCTGTGAGTGCATAGCCACTCATGTAGAGTTTTTGAGGATAGCCCATATCTGCACTCAAAAAGAGTCCATAGGGCGCTCCGTGCATAATCTGTGCAGTCATCTTGCCACTCCCACCTAGAGTGACTCGTAGCTCTATCTCTGGATGGTGTGTAGCAAACGCAGACTCTAAAGCTTTGATAGTGTAGCTGAGGTTCGCTGCTGCTGCAATGTTGAGGGTCGAAGCTTGTAGATGGGTAAGGATAGCGATAAGTAGGATGAGAATTTTTTTCATAGCAAAACCTCTTAAATAGTTATTTTTGAGATTATAACCAATAGTAGATTTAATATCTCTTTTTATTTCTTAAAAAATACTGAAATTCAGTAAATTTTAATTAAACTATCCTTAATTTTTGCTTATTTTAAGTTTACCTAGCTATACTTCCAGCAACTAAAAAAAGCGCTCGCGTTTACTTTTAAATAAATCACTTAAAAAAGGTTCAAAATGAAATTTACAAAAATTGCATCTGCTGAACAAATTGATCAAAAATGGATTTTGATTGATGCTGAGGGGAAAACTTTTGGTCGTATGATGACTGAAGTTGCTACTCTTCTTCGTGGGAAAAACAAGCCTTGTTGGACTCCAAACATCGACTGTGGTGACTATGTAGTTATCATCAACGCTACTAAAGCTAAGTTCAACGGACTTGGTAAAATAGCAAACAAAGAGTACTTCTCTCACTCAGGTTACTTCGGTTCTACTAAGAGTGTTAAGATGACTGAGCTTTTAGAGAAAAACCCAGAGAAACTTTATAAGTTGTCTGCTCGTGGTATGCTTCCTAAAACTAAGCTTGGTGCTAAAATGATTAAAAAATTAAAAATTTATGCAGGTGCTGAACACCCTCACACTGCACAAATAGCTAAGTAAGGATTTACAGATGGCAAATACAATTTATGCAACAGGACGCCGTAAAGCGTCAATCGCAAAAGTATGGTTAACTCCAGGAACTGGTAAAATCACAATCAATGGTCTCTCTTTAGACGCATGGTTAGGTGGACTTGAAGCGAAAAAACTTCGTGTTAA
>JALUKS010000145.1:3314-23412 GCA_027056465.1 Sulfurimonas sp. | reverse complement strand
ACAGTGTATAGAGTTCGCTCAGCACTACTGCATCATAATCTTCACTCTTGTGAGCATGCTTAAGAGAAAAAATATTAATTTTACTTTTTGTTTTATCATCATGTTTTAAGAGTTCAATTTTAGCATTTGGAAATAGTTTTGTAATCTCTTTTTTAAGATTTTGAACTAAAACGGTGTTATGTATAAAAGAAACTATTTGGATGAGCATATTTTTTTGCCCAACTCTTTTTATCTGACTTATTACCATATCAACTTCACTTGAAGACTCAAGCTCAAAGCTGTTTATATCAAGTTCTTCTGTTTGAATATCCATAAATTCTCCTTTAAAGTAGATTTTAACCACATTTTAAATATACTCACACTAAATTAACTTTTATTTGGTGGTAGTTTTGAAATCATATCAGAATCTTATTCTTTTACAAAATCTCTATAGACTAAAAGCTATAGGTTATGAGTATATCGACCATTTTAACATAAATGAAAGAACAAGCTATGAGATACCTGCAAATATGAATGAACTCATGTCAAATATTTCATCTTGTCATCTTTGTGATCTAAGTAAATCTCGCACTCAGAGTATGGGTGGCAACGGTTCCAAACATGCAAACCTTATGCTCATAGATTTTAGTGTCTCTCAAGCACAAGATAATACCAATAGATATTATGGTGGTAGATCTGGTGAAACACTCAAAAATATGATAGAAAAAGTACTTCATATATCGACTGAAGATACTTTTTTAACACACTGCGTCAAATGTAAACCACTCAATGCTAACAAACCTTCATCTTCCGAATATAACTCATGTAAAAGCTATCTCTACTCACAGATAGAGTTTATAAAACCAAAGGTGATCGTGACATTAGGAGAGGATGCTTATACTCATCTCACAGGAAATAATGGAAACTTTGAGAATGTACGTGGTCATGTTATTACATTTAAGGATATGAAACTCATTCCTATCTACCATCCACAGTATCTTCTTAGAAATCCAGAATCTAAAAAGATAACACTAAATGATCTCCACACTATTAAAGGGTGCTTATGAAAAAAATACTATTACTACTATTGCCTGCATTTATATTTGCACAGAGCTTTATGCTCTCAAATATTCCTCTGCCTAAGACATACATAGAAAATTTAGACCCGTATAAATGTGATATATACTGTATGCAAGACCTCTTAGAGCATGGGAAAATATTTTCTTTTTTAGCACATGCAGAGAGTAAACTAGAAGATCCTCAACAGAATGAAGCTAGATCAATGTATGTTTCTATCTTCAACCTTGGTTCTTTTCACAGTGGTGAGCAGATACGAATTGCCCTTCTCCTGCCTTATAAAAAGATAGGAAAATATGCCTCTTCAACTACAAATGCGAGTCTTGCATATCTTATGACAAAGAGCCACCCATTTATGCTCAAAAGTTACAAGATAAAGAGCGAAAGTATAGAAGATTTAAGTGCGGCATTAGCCCAAATAAAAGAAGATGGATTTGAGTATGTTATAGCACCACTAACACATACTGGAGCACAGAATGTAGTCACTATAAATCCTAGCATCAATATCTATTTTCCAACCATCAACAAACATGATGTCAATGGCTCATCTTCCTACCTTACATTTGGAGCTATTGACTACCATGCGCAGAGTGATCTTCTCCTCAAGGAGGCCTATGAACCTTTAGTTATTCTCTCAGACAAATCACAAACAGGAAAAGCACTTGCAACATACCAGAAGCAAGAGTTTATCCACCCTCATACCATCTTAGACGATGCAAATAGTAGTTCATCTTTCGATGATACTTTTAATCTCTTTTCTCAAATGAAAGAAGAAAAACAAGAAGTAGTAGAAAAAAAGAAAGACAAAGAGGTACTCAACTACTCCATTTCAAGACGAACTACAAATCTAGAAGCCTACCTAAGTAAAAATGAGAAGATTACAGATGCAACTCTTATAATAAACACACCAATTATCAAAACAGGGATGATACTCTCACAACTCACACTCTACGATGTAAATGAGACAAATATACTCTCAACCCAAATAAACTATGACCCTCTTTTACTCTCTATGACTCAGTATATTGATAGAAAAAACATGGTTGTTGCAAACTCTATCACTGAACATAATAATATCCTCATAGAAACAAATGCCCTACTTGGAAATGACATTGAGTATGACTGGATTAATTATACTACAACCATAGGAATTGATTATTTTTACTCTCTTATCACCAGTGATGCAAGAACATACTATATTAAGATACAAAATAATCAAATGGTTTATGATATAGAGCTTCTTCAGCCAGGAAGATCAAAGTTTGTACAGTATGCAAAAGAAGCTACTCAAAGAGACTGAGTAACAGTTCTTTTGTTTTGTTATCTATCTTTTGAGGTCTCCCTTCAAAAGTGATATAAGCAAGTACTATTTCAAGCTCAAATATTTTTATGTCATCTTTATAAACAGACTGTTTGAGCACAAAAGAAGCTGCCCTCATTTTTAGAAGCTCACTCTTCACTTCAAGCATATCTCCAAGCTTTGCACTGGAGAGATACTCCCCAATAACCTTGCGAGCAACAAAATGCCCACCCTCTAAAACGGGGGTAAGTCCCAAGTTATAAAAAGCCTCACTACGAGCCCTCTCGCAAAAATTAAGATAATTAGAATGGTAGACTACACCACCTGTATCGGTATCTTCATAGTAAACACGAATTCGCATACTTAGCTCCTTTCATTTTAAGGTATAATTAATAAATATAACTGACTACTTGTTTGCATAAACACAAAACATTACGAAGCTCCTCCATTATAATCATTATAACCATTTTTCAGCTGTGCTTGTTTGGCGAGCAGTTGTGTAGTCTTTGTTATCTCTTTACCTGCTATTACATAGTGCTCTTGAAGTTTTTCTAAGGATTCTTCTATTTTTTCAGTAAAATTTTCACTTAGAATATCTATCTTTTTTGAGATATTTAATAGCTCTTCATCCTTACTCTGTACTAAGTCTTTTGAGATGAGAGAGAGTTGAGACTGCGACTTTTCATAATCAAATTTCACTATCTCTACATCATTTATAATATCTTTAAGCATTGTATAAACATCATATAGGCTACTATTTTGAAGTTCTAGCTCTTTCATTTTGTTTGAAGAGAGTACCATCTGCTTCATAATCATCTCACTCTGCATACGTATAGCATCCAACCTTGTCTCACCTTCTTGCAATGATGTTCCCACACTCTCTGTGTGTGATTTGAGAGAGATAACCTGCATCTCAAATGCTTTTGTTACACCTGAGAGTTGATGGAGTGTATGCTCTGTAATCGACTGAGCAATATCATCAGAAATACTCTTCATACTAAGTAGTTTTTCTTTGAGTTCTTCTATATCACCACTCATATCTATTCTACTCTCAACGGCTTTTTGAAGAAGTGAGTTGAGTTTGTTATAATGATCTTGTTCGGCGACTCTAAGTATATCTATATGCTTATGTACTACATTATCAAGCTCTGGGAGTTGCATCTCTGTAAAATTAATAAATACTTTACTTACATCTTTGTGCCACTCCTCCATCTCATCAAATTTATCCAGAAATTTTATTTGATTGAGTTGAATAGAATCGAGTGCCTGAATATCCTCACGGAATTTTTTTCGTATCTCTTCTTGAGAACTTTGCTCTGCCTCTTGTGAAGTATTCATCTTTGTCTCCATCTCAAGTATAAATGCTTTGAGTTGTGTTATCTCATTAACAAGAACTTTCACAAATTCCTCTTGAGTTCTCGTGTTTTGTGAGACCTGTGTTTGATGCAAGATATTCATAACTATATAGAGTAAAAGTGCAACAAGAAGAGGAAAAATAGACTCACGAAGGAGTAAAATAACATTTGTAGTATCAGGGTGAATAATAAAGTGAATAAGGGAGGCTATTGCACCTATACCTATCATTAGTGGGGCATAGTTTATTTTATTTGGGCGTTTGAGTATTATTACTTGGCGTAAAAAGAGCAGTGCCATAAAAGCAAATGCTACAAGTAAGTCACTATTAAACATCTCTCTCTCCATATTTTATATGAGGCTATTTTATCATAATAATTTATAAAATTATAGGAAGTAGCTCTTTTGGGTGTTGAAGTTTGAGAGAAAAGTCAGTTTTTGGGCTAAAACCCCATGTGGCAAATATTCCCTCTATCTTAGCATTTAATGCACTCAACATATCTTTTGAGTTATCCCCTACCATCCAAGCACTATCTTTTGCAGGATTATACTTATAAAAATCTAAGATTTTATATAGCATCTCTGGATTTGGCTTAGAGTGAGTTACTCTATCTGCACCTATAATTAGATCGAAAAGTTTTGCTACTTCTAAATGTTCTAGCATTATTTTTGCAAAGAGTGTTGGTGCATTTGTAGCAACTGAGAGCTGAACATCCTGCTCTTTAAGCGCATAAAGCATCTCTTTTATGCCCTCATAAAGATAGGTATTTTGTGTACACTGTTTAGCATACTCTGCTTCAAACGCGACTCTATCTTTTTCTCCATACTCTTGTGTTGCATAAAAAAGTTTGGGAAGATTTCTCTCCTCTTTGTTGATAGCTTCAACCACAAACTCTTCACTGAGTTGTTCTAAGTTATGGTTTAGCTTACGAACTGCATTTATGGAGAGGGTAATATCCTTTTTAGAGTCTATCAGAGTCCCATCCATATCAAATATTACTATTTTTTGCACTACTTCATCTTTTCATATATTTCAACTAAAGCATCTACAAAAAGCTCACTATCATTTGCACATCTTACCACTCTATAGGTTTTAAAACCTAGCTCCTCGGCTATCTCCCTATACTCAACCTCTAGCTCAAAATCTGTCTCTGAGTTATCTATAGTAAATGCTACGGGAACTATGATAATGCCACGATTTCTAACAACCTTGAGTTTATCTCCTAGTGAGGGTTTCAACCACTCCATAGGACCAACTTTTGACTGGTATGCAAGATGAGTTTCATGAAAATTCATCCCCTCTTCTTGCAACATTCTCTCTAAAATTGCAGTATGTTTCTCTATATGTTTTTGATACACATCACCAGCATTTACTATCTTTTGGGGGAGACCATGTGCTGAAAATATCAGGTCAAAATCTCTATAATCATCACCACCAACACTCTCTTTAATATTTTGAATAACCGACTTATTATAACTCTCGTTCTCAAAAAAGTGTTTTATCTCCACCAAAAGAGCATCCCTACCCTCAAGATGATAAAACTCTTCAAAATCTTCCAAAGAGGATTTTGTCGTAGTGGTAGAAAAGTGAGGATAGAGAGGAATGAGATATATCTTCTCAACTTCAGCATCGTTCAAACGCGAGATAACTTCTGAGGCAAAAGGAGGTGTATATCGCATCACAAAATCCACCAAAACATCCTCCCCTACTCTCTTTTGTAGCTTAGCTACAAGTTTTTTCGTATGCCCAACTATAGGTGACTTACCACCGAGTTTTCTATAAATCTCTTGAGAAGATTCTGTACGATTAAAAACTATCATCCCACCGATAAATTTGCGTAAAAGATTACTCTTCATCGTTAAAATATTTTTATCTGCAAACATATTTTTCAAAAACATCTCAACTTCGTTAAGATTATTTGGACCACCCATATTGAGTAGTATTATCGCTTCTTTAGCCATCTATTCCCCTCTTTTTGTAGAGTGGTCATTTGCAAATTTCCCAATGACCACTTTTTAAACTACCAACTCTCACTATTTTATTTTCATTTTTAAGTTTAGCTATATCTCTTTTTACTGTTTTATCCGTTACATCTAGCTTATGTGCTAACTCTAACACTGTGACATCTTTATCTTTTTTCATTAAATTTATTATCTTATCTAATCGTTTTAATGGGACATTTTTAGGGACTTTTAAAGGGACATTTTTTTCGCTCTCTCTTATATACTCTTTTAATGACTTATTGATTATTTCTAACATAAATTCGATAAAGGGGGTACTCTCTCCGATAGTGCCTGACTCTTCTAGTGCTTTATAGTAATCATTTTGATGATTTCTCACCATACTTTCTATAGGTATATATGCAAAAATATCTTTAAATGATTTTAAAATCACCGTTTGCCAAAGTCGTCCAACTCTACCATTGCCATCATTAAAAGGGTGAATAAACTCAAACTCATAATGAAATATGCAACTCACAACAAGAAGATGTTCATCAGTAATATTTAACCATTCAAATATATCTCCCATAAGCTGTGGTACAAAATTAGATGGTGGCGCAACATGTGTCACGCCATCTTTTCCACCTACTCCTACATTGGTATTTCTATATTTTCCTGCATTATTAAGAAGTGCATCCATTAGAAATTTATGAGCTTTAAGTAAATCTTTTTCATTTTTGTAATCATAGTACTCTAAATTATCATAAGCTTCTATAGCTCCTTTTATCTCCTCTATCTCTCTTGTAGTACCGAGTACAGTTTTACCATCTACAACACTTGTGACTTTAGCTTCATCAAAACTATTTCCCTCTATTTGTAGTGTCCCTGTAATAGATCTCACTCTATTTTTTTTACGAAGTTTTAAGTTACTATATTTTTTATCTATATGTTTAATATCTGATATAAGTTCTGATATTTCACTAGAGAACTTTAGTATCTTAGATGTGATGGTATAGGGTGGTTTATAACTACTCATAAAATATCACTCCTCTCTCACTCGCAGACTCACTTCATACATATACTGCTGCAGTGGTAACATATCTTCATAGATTTCATAGAGCTTATCTATAAGTTTATCGCCATCTTCTATAAGTTTTGGGTTAAGTGTTTTAAAAGTTGCCATACCTTTATAGAGGGAGAGATCAACATACGGCATTTCTGCATTAAAACCTCGTGGATAGCGTTTGTATCCCTTTTCTAAATGTGTATAGCCTTTCCCCATACTTTTAATATCAGTGAGAATGTTATGTAACTCTTCGCGTTTAGTATCATCTTTGATATACTCACGAAAGGCATCGAGCATCGGTTTTTCAAACCATCTTACACCTACAGCTACCATAAGTTCCTCAGGAGAGAAGTGCATATAGAAGCATGAACTCTGCATACGTTTGTTGTTGCCTTGCCAAAAGATGATGCCTATTCTCTCTTTTATGGGCATCTTATTTGCACCCATTCTTCTTGTGTCTCTGTAGATACGATAGAGTGATTTGTTTATCTTTGGTTCGGCGTTTATCGTGGGAACTAATGCTTGGAGGTGTTCACCCATCTCGACTACAAATGTACGAGAGGGGTTTAAGATAGCAGTTTCATACTCACTTTTGTGAGCTGAAAACCACTCTTTGTTATTGTTTTTCTTTATCTTCTTTAAAAAAGGGAGTGCAGTTTTAGGAAAGCCAGAAAACTCCATAGAGACCCTTTATTATGCTATTTTTCTATTTCTAAATGCGAGTAGTATAACTACTGCTAAGATACCGTAACTTATAGGCACGAAGTCAGGAATAGGCACAGGATCACCTTTTGCATAGGAGTGCATTCCAGCGAGGTAATAGTTCACTCCGAAGTAAGTCATTAGTACCGATGTAAATGCTAGTAATGAGATAACACTGTAGTTAAACTCGTTGTAAACTGACTTGATAAAACGCAAGTGAACGACTACGGCATAAACTAAGATAGTTACTAATGCCCAAGTCTCTTTTGGATCCCAACCCCAGTAGCGACCCCAAGACTCATTTGCCCAGACACCACCTAAAAAGTTACCAACAGTAAGAAGCACAAGCCCAACCATAAGGCTCATCTCATTGATGGCATTTAACTCTTTGATAGAGAGTGCTATTTGCTCACGATTTTTCTCTGTCGCTATAGCATAGAGAAGTACCGTGATGAAACCTAGAAGCGCACCGAGACCTAAGAAACCATACGAAGCAGTAATCATACTCACATGTATGCTCAACCAGTAGGAGTTAAGTACGGGTACAAGGTTTGTCACCTGAGGATTCATCCAGCTAAGGTGTGCTACAAAGAGAATAAGCCCTGCAAGTATTGCCGTAGCTGCTAGAGTGATAGGCGAGTGTTTTGAGAAGATAAATCCTGCTAGAACAGTTGCCCAAGCGATGTATGTCATAGACTCAAACCCATTACTCCAAGGAGCATGTCCTGAGATATACCAACGCAGTGCCAGTCCCATAGTGTGCAGTAAAAAGAAAACTATCAAAAGCCCTAACGCAGAACGAGAGAGTAATTTCATCTTTATTTTTGGATAGATAATATTTGCAAAACTTGCAAAGAGAAGGACAAACCCCATGATAAAGTAGAGTGGCCAAAGAAGTTCAAAAACATTTGTTTTGTTATAGAAAAGTTCTGCTTTTATCTTGTTTGCACTAGGATAAACTGCTGCACCATACTTATGTTGGTAAGTAGCAATCTTTGCTAATGCTTTATCAGCATTACTCCACTTTCCACTGCTTAGTGCCTTATCAACTGCCGTGAAGTAAGTTATGGCTGTGTCTCTTACTACTAAACCTTCTGCTGGTTTAAATGTTTTTAGTGCTTCTATCGTTGCATACCATTTATGGCTTACATCATTTGGTTGTGGCCATATTTTTACAAGTGAACCTGTAAAAACCATATAAGCAACATTTACTCTCTCATCTATTTTAAGAGCTATTTTATCTAATTTATTTCTATCTTTTGGTGCTTTTCTTGCTGCACTATCCACAATCTTAGCAAGTTTATAACCACGCATATTTTGAGAGTCTTGAAAGAACTGTGCAAAAGAGACATTTTTTGCATCATGCTTTGCACCTATCGCATCATTTATTTTAGAGTCACCTGTATGAATAAGTTTTACATCTCTATAAATATCTGGACGAATCATCATTCCCAATATTACTTGATTTGCATCTAAAGATTGAGAGCCTATTTTAAGCTTTGCACTTCTGTGCATCTTTGCTAATATTTCAAGTGCGAGAGTATTCATCGGCTTCATTCGCCCTTGTTTATCTTGAATGATAAGCTCTCCAAATTTTTCTGCATGATGTTTATTAAATGAGAGTATAGTTTTTAGAGCTGGATCTAACTCTACTGCATGTGATGGAGTAGAGACAAACGCCACTGTAAGTGCTAAAAGAGCTGGTGCAATTCGCTTTGCACTTGCTTTTATAGCCTTATCTGTTAGCTTTGCAAATCTATGCTTCTTAGAAAAGAGCGACCAGAACATTCCTATAGCTAAAAGTAAATAGCCTATATAAGATGGGAGTGTCCCTGGATCATTGTTTACTGAAAGTACAGTACCTTTTTCATCCATATCATAAGAGGATTGAAAAAATCTATACCCGCGATGTTCTAATATATGATTCATATATATTCTATATGGCATATTTATTCCTTTTTCTTTATCAATAAGCACTACCTCACTCGCATAAGATGCAGGAGACATTGAACCTGGATAACGGTCAAGTTGAAAATCTACAAGTTTTAGTTTAAATGGAAGTTCAATATCTCTTGCACCATAAGAGAGAGCTACTTTTACACCATCTATAGATATATCTGTTGGTTTGCCAACCATACCACTACGACCAAAAATGGTAATCTCTTTGCTTTTACCATCAACTGTTACATTAAAAAGTAAAGCATCAACTCCACCTGAATTCATACGCATTTTTCTATTCATTCGAGATTCTGAATTACTCACGAGTTTTTTAGTGGCATGTGTCATAAAGTCACGCAGTACAAAACTTCCACCATTTGGTGTACTATAAAGCACTCTTTTGTTAAGTTTATCTTTTGCATTTGCTTTTAACTCACCTTTAGAACGGTCGGCCATTCTAAAATATGAAAGCTTATCTTGATGCTCTATATATGGTGTTTCACCCTTGAGTGAGATTTTTACCACTGGCTTGTTAAATGTATGATTTGAGTCAAAATCTAAGATAAAAGAGCCACCATCAAAGTAACTTCCTTGATTCAGAGCAACTGGTTTTCCTTTTCCTTGTGCTGTCACCATAAACTTCGCTATTGGCTCTCCATGCTCCTTATCTTCGACTAAAGCCTCTACTGCATCTGGAATATATTTTACCAAATCAACAGTCACTTTTTTATCACCTATGTTTGTTGAAAGAGAGAGACTATTATCTCCCCTTACTGAAAGATAAGTCATCTTATAGTCTTCAGATACTTTGTTGTTTTTGCTTGCTTTAAGAGTTACAAATGTCTCGGCACTCACAATAGAGGAAGATTCGCTACCCTCACGAATATGCATTGTTCCCTCAAAACCTTCATAGCGAGTTACTGCCGCACCAAAAAGTATCACTAAAAAACCAATATGAAAAATAAATATCGGTGCTTTTTTAAGTGTGTACATTTTATATTTATAGATATTAAACATAAGATTTATCGCTAAAAGTCCTAAAAGAACCTCAAACCAACGTGCATTATATATTTCAGCTTTTGCTGTCATCGTTCCAAAATCATTCTCAACTATAGTTGCATATCCGATAGATACTGCAAAAATAAGCATAAGAATAGCCATAGTTTTCATCGAAGAGATGAAAGAGAGAAATTGTTTCATAGTAAACCTTTAAAAATTAAAGATGTATTATAGTGGATATTAGCAAATGGCTAGTGTCATTTTTTTCTAAATGTCACTAAAAAATCACCATTATCTAACTCTTCTGAGAGATAAGAAAAAGCAGTTGCGACTCTTTCATAAAGTGGTGTAGGCTCATGAAAATAGAGAACTTTTAAAATATCATTTTCATCTTCTAAGAGTGCAAGTGTTACGATAGTATTGACCATAGGCTCTGGAGGAGAACACTCAGTTGCATCAAACTCATAAATAGTAAAACCATTCTCTTCATAACGATATATATCTAAAGTTGCTCTTGGTACTTTGATTAACTCTTTTTGCATATTTTTTCCAATCACTACTAAAACTATTTTATTTTCATCTCTATTTTAGCAGATTTTTTCAATTTATTTATCTCACTGAATGCCCATTTTTTAACTTCTTTATGAACATAGTCATCTTTTACTCTATCTTTTACCATATCATAAGTTGTATCTACTGCTGGAACTGCATTTATAAGATAGTATATCTCATAACCAAAGAGTGTTTTTATCGCTTGTGTATGCTCTCCTCTCTGAAGAGGTGCTATATATTTACTTATTTCTCTATTTATATTGCTTGCGACTATTGTACCTAAATATCCACCATCTAAAGCTTCTGGAGATTTTGAGTATTTTTTTGCTAGTGAACTAAAAAGAGCATAATTACCCTTAGCTTTTTTTAACTCTTTTTCAATCTTCTCTGCTTCACTCTTCTTCTCAACTACAATTGTAGCCAACTCTACCATTGCTGGTGTATCATACTTAAATTTGTTCTCTCTGTAAAATTGATGTAAAACTTTTTCATCAGGTTTCATACTTTTCATTCTATTTTCTAAAATAAAATCAAAAGCTAAAAGCCCTTTTTTACTAAAAAGTTGCTCTTTTGTATATCCAGTATGTTTTTTAACAGATGCAACTAGAGTTTTAGCCTTTGTATTGCTAGCAGAATGATTTAATATATGCTTTAAAACTTTTTTATACTCTGGAGTATTCACGACATCACTATGTAAAGCATAATTTGCTGCTAAATATTTCTCAATAAGCTTATCTACTATTTTATGTTTTTGTGAAGTTTTTAGGGTGTTGAAATTTCTAGGTGCAACATCCGTTGTGATTTTGTAACCATTTACTACTGTTATTATCTCTGAAGCTTGAATAGATTGACTTAGTAATAAAACTGTAATAGCGAAAAATAATTTTTTCAATTTAATATCCTTGATTGTAATTTATGAAGAGAGGTATAATGACACCAAAATATCATTATAGTTAACTTCATTTATGATGATAGAGAGGCATCTACCTCTCTATCTAAGATAAAAGATTACTCTTCTATCTTTCCACTTTTCATTCTTTTGTTGTAGATTGCTCTTAACTCACGAATATCTTGTTGGACTTCAAACACACCATGCCAGTGAGAATAATCAGGACCACCCATAAGTGCACCTTGTCTCATTCTTCTACCTTCATGATGCCATAGGTGAAACCAAATTCTAAATGCTGGATCAGCCCATTTATCTTTCAACATAAGGCCTTTTTTACTTAATTCAGTAATCATAGCTTTACCATCTTTAGCATACTCATTATAGAGTTTAACTTGCTCATCACCAACTTTAAAGAAGTTTTTAGTGTGAAGTGTTATGTGACAAGATTTACATACTTGTTCCATCTCGGCACGGCCAGCTTTACTTCCATTTGGATTTCCTGCTAAAGGATTTCCTTTAGTCATTTTTCCTGTGTTCTCAAAAGTAGTTTCAGCAGTTTCATAACCACCATCTCTTAGTTTAGAAATTGGAGCCCAAAGATTCCATTTCAATCTTCTACTTACATTATGTGTACTTTTAAGACTACCTATTCCACTCATGTGACAAGTTGCACAAGTTGGAGCTCTATAATCACCTGGTTCCCATGCATCTGGTGCAGAATCATACTTCCAAGTATTACCTTCTGAATTAAAAATATGTCCGTGCATTGAGTTGTTATATATCTCGATATCCGGATGATCTGGCCCTAAGTGACAACTAGCACATGCTGCTGGTTTACGAGACTCTGCAATAGAGAATTTATGTCCACTATGGCAAGAAATACAGTTACCTACACCGCCATCAGGATAAACAGTACCGATACCATAATTTGGCCATGTATCAGGAGTAGGTTCTTTATTTTTATCTAACTTAATAATAGAACCATGACATTGAATACACCCTGTTGCTTCTGGAGCATCACTAAGTGTAGGATGGTCTCTACCCTCATAATGGTGTATCATCTCTTGCATACTTTTCTTTGAACGAACCTGAAGTGCTGCACGAGCATGTCCACTATGGTTAAACTCTTCAACCTCATTAGGGTGACATTTTGTACAAGTTTTAGGACTTACAAGTACAGAAACATATGTATGTGTTCCTTTCACCCCAGGGCAGTTTTGTGCTGCCATCGGACTATCTTTTGCAACACTATGACAATCAATACAAGATACACCAACATGTGCATGGCGACTCTGCTTCCAGTCATTTACATGCCCTGGCGTTTTATCAGAGTGACACTGAATACATCGCTTTGCTTCTGGTGTTAAACCTCTTGTAACTTTTAGGTGTTTATGGGTAAGATCCCCAATATATTCTGTCGATTTTGCAGCAAGGGTGCTAGATATACCAAGCACCGATGCTAACAAAGATCTAACTACTAATGACTTTAATTGCATTTACTTCTCCTTTGTTTCTATTTTAGGAATATAGTTACCTAAATTGTGATGACCAACATGAGTATGGCATTCGACACATTTTTTATCTTTGTTTAAAAAATATGCTTTATGTGCTATGAACGACTTCGGATTTCCCATCGTTGCATCTTTAAGATTACTGTGACAATGCAGACAACCACTATCATATACAAAATCTTTAGCACGTTTGCGTTTCTCTTGCCAATCAATTTTACTTTTATCATATGTAAGTTCAGCCCAAACATCATGAGTACCTGTTTTTGCTTTTTCTACCAAATAACCCATCAAAGAGTGATGTGGTAAATGACACTCAACACACTTTACCTTAAGCCCTTTGTCGTTGTTACCTCCATGTATATCGGTTAAATAAGATTCTGTCATAGGTTTCATAGTATGACACACACTACAAAAATTATCACCACTTGTTTTTTCAACCATTACAGCAGTAGTAAACGAACCTATGGAGCCGATGCCTACCCCTATCAATATAATTATAAATAGAGCCATTTTAGACAATTTTTCTTTCCCATGCTTCACTGGCTACCCCTGACTTTAATTTCGATCAAAAATAAATTTGACCCTGTTTTAAGAAGATAATCTAAATAATAAAATATAGAAATCTCCAAGAAATAAAATTTTATCTGTTACTAAGTTAACAATAGCTTAAGGTCAGCATAAAATGTGAATTTTATTTAGCAAGTTTTATTCTAAAAGCTTTACGTCTTCCATCAAGAAGTTCTACATAACCACCATGTGCCTCTGCTATCTGCTGTGAAAGGACAAGTCCCAGTCCATTCCCCTTTTCTTTTGTACTTTTAAAAGCTTCAAAAAGATCTTTAGCATTTTCAATAGGAACACCACTATCATAAATCTCAAATATATGATAATCTGTATCACTCTGATAAGAAATCTCAATTACTCCATCTTCTTCATCATCAAGTTCAATGGCATCTATAGCATTAATAAGAAAGTTTGAAAAGAGCATATCGAGAAGATCTTTATCTGCATTAAGAGTAAAATCTTCACTAGGAAACTTAAAGTGAATATCTTTTGTATAGGCATAATAGCCAATAGAAATAGAAACAGACTCTTTTAACTCACTCCACAAAAACTCTTTTTTTGTAGCATCCACACCCTTTGAAAACATTAAAGTAGCTTTAATAATCCGTTCAATACGACTTACAGAGTTTTGGATCTCTTCAACAATAGGTAGATTTTCAAGCTTCACTCGTTTTTTGAGTGTTGAACTCATCAAAGAGATAGCGCCTATGGGGTTACGTATCTCATGAGAAAGATGGGCTGCCATCTGCCCCATAGTCGCAAGATTTTCCTTACGTTTTTGCTCTGTAATATCAGTTGCCGAGAGCATTATTTTATCTTTATATGAGGAGCTTTTTATAAGATAAGAAGAGTTATTAAACTTCAACTCATAATCTTCACTCTTGTACTCAAGTAACTTCAGAAGTTCCCAAAGTTCTCGAGCTTGAGAGTTTTGTAAAAAGATAGTGCCATCATCATTCACAATCCAAATAGCATTTGGTAAAAACTCCACTACCTTTTCTACGGTATCCTGTAAATGAGCATAAGAGGATTTAAGCTCATTAAAATCAGCTTCAACTTTATAGGTCTGTTCTATTAAAAGATTGAGTTCTTCTGGCGTTACTGTGGACATTATATAGACTCCTCTTGATTGTACTTCTTAAAATTCTCAGCCTGTTCAAATATCTCTTTAAATACCTCATCTTTAGTAATAGGTGGATACCCATGTTTAGCAAGAAGCATGATAAGGTCAACTTTCAGTTCAGCTTTAATATCTTCTCTAACATTCCAGTCTGTATACTTAGATTTATCATCTACTACTTGCTTGACTTCTCTTGCTAATATTATTAGCTTATCTTCTGGGTAATCAAAATCAAACTTATGAGCTATGCTTTTTAAAATATCGTAAAAAGCTTTCTCCTCAAAATCTATTCCCATATCTCCAAATGATTCTTTCTCTTTTTTCAGTGCATGATACAAACCAATAATCTCATCAGTAAACTCTTCTAAAACTTCACTTACTAAGACATCTTCTTCTTTTCTCTCATTATATTTTTCTACTAGGTCTGTGAACTTTTTAGAAAAGTCTACAGCTTTAGCTTTATTCACCTTTTTAAAATCTTCTAGTGCTTTTGCTAGTAACTGTTGAAGTAGTTTTATCTTTGTATTTGGTAATTTTATTTTATCAATTTTATTGAGATAATCTTCATCAAATATATCTACCTGTACCTCATCTTCAGACCCAAGTTTAAATATCTCCTCAACACCATCACTTTTTAGAGCTTCTGTTATCATCTGAGACACTTTCGCATTCATTTGTACAGTATCAGGAGCATCACCTTTTGTGAGTTTTATAACAATAGTACGAACAGCTAGATAAAAGTGAATATACTCTTTTTCATTCTCGCTAAAAACCTCACTCCCACAACATATATCATAAGCAGATTTCAGTCGTTTCACTATATACATAAATCGTGTTTCTAACTCCTTGGTCAACTGTACATACTCACTCGCTTGGTTCAAACACTCTAACTGTTCAGTTGAGCTTCCATGAAAGTAGGCAGAAGTATCAAACTTATGAAAAAGTTTAGCAAGTAAATCTAACTGATCTTTTACTACTACGATTGAAGCATTTATATCCTCAAAGTTTTGTCCATCCATTTTAGAGAACTGTTTCAAAGCTTTATTCATAGCTGTTTTTATACCTATATAATCAACGACAAGCCCTTTCTCTTTCGTTTGGTACTTCCTATTAACCCTTGAGATAGTTTGGATGAGACTATGTTCTTTAATTGGTTTATCGATGTATATAGTGTCTAAAAATGGCACATCAAACCCTGTGAGCCACATATCTACAACTATTGCTATCTTAAAGTTTGATTTTTCATTTTTAAATTGTGTATCGAGAGTTTTTCTATACTCTTTCGTACCAAGCATATCATACAACTCTTTTTTATCATCTTTGTTTCGAGTCATAATCATTTTGACTTTTTCTAGTGGTAGTATTTCTCTCTTTTCTTTGTCCGTAAGTTCTACACCAACATCGCTAACTCTTTGTTTGTTCCACTCAGGTCTTAATGCTACAAGCTCTTTAAATAGCCCGTAAGCGATTAATCTACTGCTTGATACAAAGATGGCTTTCCCTTTAATAGTGGCACCCTCATTGACTCTATTTTCATAGTGTTGCACAAAATCTTTTGCTATCGCTTTTAGCCTATCAGGATCACCAAGTATTTCACTCATATTTGTCATAGATTTTTTACTATCGTCTATCTGATACTCATTTGCCCCTGCATCTGCACACTCTTCATAATAGGTTTCTATCTCTTGAAGTTTAGAGTTATCTAGCAATACCTTAGCAGCTCTTCCTTCATAAACAACTCTAACAGATTCTGTCATCGTATAGCTATCTACTACATCTCCAAACACATCTAAAGTTGCATCTATGGGTGTACCAGTAAAACCTACAAAGGTTGCGTTTGGCAATGAGTCATGTAAGTACTTCGCAAAACCATAAGTTTTTTTAACACCCTCTTTTGTAACTTTTACTTTTTGGTCTAAGTTGATTTGACTACGATGAGCTTCATCAGATATACAGATGATGTTTGTTCTCTCACTTAGTAACTCTAAATCCTCTGTAAACTTATGAATAGTAGTGAGAAACACTCCACCACTTTGACGACATTTTAGTTTTTTTCTTAAATCTTCACGACTCTCTACACTTACAATACCATCATCACCTATAAAACCTTTTGCATTAGCAAATTGCTGACTTAGTTGTGAATCTAAATCTGTTCTATCTGTTATAAGTATTATCGTAGGACTTGCAAACTCTACACTTTTCATAAGCATTCTTGTAAGGTAAAGCATAGTAAAACTTTTACCACATCCTGTAGCACCGAAGTATGTACCACCTTTACCATCTCCATGAGGTTTAAGATGTAGTTTTATGTTTTCATAGAGTTTTTTTGTAGCATAGTACTGAGGATAACGACAAAGTATCTTTTCATCTTTTTTTGATTTATCAGGCATATAGATAAAGTTATGGATAATGTCCACTAATCTCTCTTTGTTAAACATCCCTTGTATCATAGAGTACATAGAGTCTATACCATCTACATCTACTTCATCACCAGTTATCTTTCTCCAAGCATAGAAGAACTCATAGGGTGCAAAGAATGAACCAGTTTTATTGTTAACTCCATCACTTATGATACAAAAAGCATTGTACTTGAAAAGCTCAGGTATGTCGCGTTTATATCTTGTAGTGAGTTGCACAAAAGCATCATGAAGTGTAGCTTCTTCTCTGATGGCACTTTTAAACTCAAACACTACTAAAGGCAAGCCGTTTATATAGAGTATGCCATCAGGTATGCGTTTTTCATAGCCCACAATTTCAAGCTGATTTACTATTTTAAAACTGTTCTTTTGCTCATCTTCATAGTTTATAAACTCTATATGAATATCTTTAGCGTTTGCATCTTCTCTTTTGAAGATAAAACCATCAGAGACTAACTTCATAATAGATTTGTTTGTATCGTAGAGGTCACTAGCTGGATAAGTTTCTAGTTTTCGCACTATTTGAGTGATTTCGCTATCAGTTATATTATCACTTTTATATCGAGTAGCTAAATACTCTTCTAAATCATCTTTTAAAAGTACTTCACTCTCATCGCGTTTTATCTCTTTACCATATTGGTATGTAATACCTTGTTTTTCAAGTAACTCTATAAACGCCAGTTCTAATTTTTCTTCTGTAAATTTTGCCATTATTTTAATCTCTTTATATCTTCTTCTAACTCTTTGAAGCTCTCTAGCTTTTCAAGTTGTTTTCTCTGCTCTTTATATTTGAGATACTCTTGTTCACTCTTATACTTTGCTGTATCATGGCTTATCTTGCCAGCATGATTTAAAAGTTCTCTGCCATTTAAAGATATAACCATATCAAGTCGCTGTATCCAGTCGTTCATGTACATAGGTGTTTCTTGCATCGCCATAGTCTCAGCAAATGCAAGATACTGCTCCACTAAAAGACCTAAAAATTTTATCTCCTCTTCATTTAGATAATTTTTAGCGATACTTACATCTTTTTTTGTGATGTTTCCACTCTCTTTATCAAATGAACTCATACCTAAAAGAGGTTTACTTATATCTATTCTACTATGTACAAGTTCAGCAGCTGTTTGAGAAGAGATAGCCCACAGAAGTTTGTTTTGAACAAGTTTAAAAAATGCTATAGTCTTTTCATCTTTAGGGTCATAGTCTATACTTGTCATATATATATCTTTGATTTTTTGGTAAAAAAACTTCTCAGATAGTCGGATATCTCTAAGTCTTTTTTGAAGTTCATCAAAATAGCCCATAGTGTTACCATTTTTAAATCTATCATCATCTAGTATAAAACCTTTAGTTATATACTCTTTGAGTCTATCTTTTGCCCAGATTCTAAATTTTGTACCAGTAGATGAACGAACTCTAAAGCCTATAGCTATTATCATATCAAGATTATAAAAGTCTATATCTCTAGTTACTTCTCTATTTCCCTCAACTTGAACTGTTCGGTAATTCCGAACAGTTGATATGGCATCTAGCTCACCCTCTTCAAATATAGCTTTTATATGCCCACTAACAGTTGACTTTGCTTTACCAAAGACTTCACAGATTTGAACCTGAGAGAGCCATAAAGTTTCATCTTCAAATTTTACATTTATTTTTATGTTTCCGTTGTTGGTTTGGTAGATTAGGATATTTGGGTTATTTGTCATTATTTCTTTTCCCACTTAAACTAGCAATTGTAGCTTGTAAAACTTGCCAACTTATTTTAGCTGTATGCTTATCTGGATTAAAATTATATAGTGCTTGTTCTCTTGGATGTATATAATTTCTAAAAGCTCTTAGTGAATGACTATATTCTTTAATATCATGTTCTATAAATCCACATTCAAAAGAGACATCTATTAAATTATTTAAAGTCCATTGATTAAATACTAGTACTTTTCCATTTTTATCTTTTGGTACAGATTTTGAAGTATTATACTTCTTCATATTTTTAGTTGCTTTATCTTGTAGTAACCCTTCAAGAGTACTGCCGCATAAAAAAACTACTGATAAATAAGCTTCACTTTTTAAAGATTTTTGTATTTCATCAAGTCGTTGTTTAATTACATTCTCTAATTGGAAATCAATATTTAGTTTACTAAGATTAAGTGATAAAAATTCTTGAGATAAAAAGTCCTTTTCAGTTTCCATGTTAGTATCTTCATTTTTTATACCTAAAAGTTTACTTACCACTTTTTGACACTCTAAAAATGTCATAGTATCTATTGCTTTATGGTTTTTGACTTGTTCAAATTTCCATATTTCAAGTAATTCTTTTAAAACTTCTCCAACAATTTTATCAGATTCTAACTCCCAAAAAGCTCTTAATCTTTTAGCTTTTGAATTACCATTATAAGAAAATCTATCACTATAAATATCAATATTAGCACTATCTCTTATTAGTTCTGCAAATGTATTATTTGTCAAACTTTCATATAAGACATAACCACTTTGCATATCAAATAATTCTTCAAAATATTTTTTTTCTATAGGTTTTAAAGTTGCCATTTTAATCCTTTATAGTCGCCATCTTTGAAAGTAAGTTTTCTCTAAACTTATTTAATAGGTTATCTTCTTTCGCTAGATTTAACAAATGCATATCATTCTTTTTAAAAACCATAGTAATTAAATCTATAAAAGGCTTATTAGGT
>JALUKS010000145.1:0-3304 GCA_027056465.1 Sulfurimonas sp. | reverse complement strand
TATATAAACAATATGATTTTTATTAAAAATAAGAAAATGATATAAAAACTCTTTTGATATTCCATTATAATTATCAAAGATGAGCCAACCATCATGAACACAGACATCAATATTCATAAACATTGGTATACCAGGACTAGCACTATTTGATAAAATCAACATCCCTTTATTTACGAATCTACTCTTTTTCACACCCTCTAAAATAATAAATTCTTTAGTTGATAGTAGATACTTATTTTTGCTTTTAGTAGCATCGGATATTTTCACCCAAGGCATCCCCTCATTACTCATATATTCTTCTATTGGTCTAGGTGAAGCACCTCTTTTTATAAAGGTAACTTTTTCAAGGGTTGTTAATTTCCATCCAATAGGTATTTCCCTATCCAACTCATCACAATAAACCATCTCTCCACCACTAGACTTATAAGGCTTACCATTCTCATTAGGAAACTCAAAATCAACAAACCATTCTTTATAAATAGCTTGTGCTGTATCTTCTAGCTTTTGATTTAGTTGTTCATTTAGTTTGATTCTATCTGTGATAGTGTGGTACTCTTTTACTATCTCTTTTTGTTTCTCTATTGATGGAACAGGTAGTTCTAAACCACAAAAGTCATCCCAACTAAACCCACCTCTCACACTACTATCTGTAGTAAACCAAGCATTTCTATCAAACTCGCTTCTTCTGCACCAAATCATTAAGTATTCTGGTAGTAACTCACTTGTATCAACTATTTCAAAAATCATATATGCAGGAGAAACTATAATTGCATTTTCACTAGACAGCATACTTATAGGTAAGATTTCATCTCTGCCAACATGCATTGGGTTGTAAGCAAATTGATATTGTTTTACAACTCTGTATTTTGATAAATCTGTACCAGTAACATTCGCAACTGAAGGCATGAACTCTTTGTTTATTCTAATACCTCGCAAATGTTCTACAGTCAAACTGTTATCTTTGTTTTTTAATTTAACCTGTTTTACATAATCACCGATTGGTTTATAATTTGATTGCATAACCCAACTCTTCAAATACTGATAATAGCTCTTTTTTAGATTCTTCCTCATCTTCTAGTAAAGTTTTAAATTCACTCTGTAATGACTTCATTTTTGTATCAAAATCAATGTTTTCATCTCTATTGATAAACTCTATATACTTACTAGGAACTAATGAGTAGTCTTTTTTTATAACTTCCTCTTTTGAAGCAGAGTAACAAAACTCAGGAACATCTACATAAGTATCTTTATTGCTTTGCCATAGATGATATGTTGATGCTATATCACTAGTAGTTTCTTTGTCAAACTGAATATATTTCTTCTCAAATGCTACACCTTTTTTTCGTAGGTCCATAAAAAGTATTTTATCTGTTCTATTTCTGTGTGTTTTAGTCACATCATTTTGTTCAAATGTTCTCTCTTTTTTATTGGCATTTAGTATCCAAAGAGTTACACTAATGTCTGTAGTATAAAACATTTTCATAGGTAGTACTAAAATAGCTTCTACCAAGTCATTCTCTATAAGCTTTGCTCTAATCTTATACTCTTCGCCACCACCACTTAATGCACCGTTAGCAAGGATAAACCCAGCTACACCATTTTGAGATAGTTTTGATACCATGTTGAGTATCCAAGCATAGTTGGCATTTGATGTTGGAGGAGTGTCGTATCCTGCCCATCTAGGATCATCTAGTAGTTCGTTAGTTCCTCTCCAATCTTTTTGATTAAACGGAGGGTTAGCCATGATAAAGTCAGCTTTTAGGTCTTTGTGTTGGTCTTTGCCAAATGTATCAGCAGGTACATCCCCAAGGTTCGCAGATATTCCTCTTATAGCTAAGTTCATTTTTGCTAGTTTGTAAGTAGTCGCTGTGTACTCTTGACCGTAAACAGATATATCTTTTTTACTTCCATTGTGAGCATCTATAAACTTCATAGACTGTACAAACATACCACCAGAACCACAAGCAGGATCGTATATTTTCCCTTTATATGGTTCTATCATATTTGCTATGAGATTTACTATAGATTTTGGAGTGTAGAACTCTCCTTTTCCTTTACCCTCAGCTATGGCAAACTTACTCAAAAAGTACTCATACACACGACCAACTATATCGTGACCTTTATCTTCTATGGTGTTGATGTTGTTGATGGTATCTATAAGAGCAGAAAGTTTGCTTACATCTAGTCCTAATCTTGAGAAGTAGTTATCAGGTAAAGCACCTTTTAGCGATGGATTGTTCTTTTCAACAGTAGCTAAGGCAGTGTCTATTTTAAGGGCTATATCATCTTGTTTTGCATGTTGCTTGATGTATGACCATCTGGAAACTTCGGGAAGATAAAAAACATTTTCCATAGTATAAAACTCTACCATATCAATGAATGCTTCTTTATCTTCTGCTCTAAGCTGTTCTCTTCTCTCTTGAAATGTATCACTGATAAACTTTAAAAAGATAAGCCCTAAAACGATATGCTTATATTCACTAGACTCAACTGTCCCTCTAAGTTTGTTCGCTGCTTCCCAAAGAGTCTCTTCCATAGTTTTTTGTTTTTTTATTGCTTTAGCTTTTGCCATTTTATATACCAGAACCTTTTTCTAATTGTATTAATTTTTAAACGCCACTAATATTTTATAAAGTGAGTGTGCATCAGCAGATCCTGCAAGTTCACGGATAGAGTGCATGCCTAGTGTCGGAAGTCCTACATCTATAGTCTCTATGCCGAGTCGTGTTGCTGTAATAGGACCGATAGTTGAGCCACAGCCCATATCGCTTCGCGTTACAAAGTGCTGAAAAGGCTCTTCTATACTCTTTGCACTATCCATAAACTTTGAGATAGTTGTAGAGTTTGAAGCATAACGCTGGTTGGCGTTTACTTTTATGACTACACCCTTGTTGATGTGTGGGGCATGTTTTGAGTCGTGCTTGGATGGAAAGTTTGGGTGGATGGCATGGGCATTATCTGCACTTATCATGATAGAACTTCGTATCATCTGCATATACTCATCCATATCAGGGAACATGCGTTTAAGTGTAGACTCTAAGAAACTTCCAGCCGCGCCAGATGTAGACTCGCTTCCCACCTCTTCATGGTCACTCGCCACAAAAAGCATCGGTTTACTTGCATCTACACTACATAGACTAAGCATCCCAACATAACAAGAGAGAAGATTATCGAGTCTAGCACTCGAGATAAAGTCATCTTCTAGACCTACAAACGCGGCTGCTTGAGTGTCATAAAAACTTAGCTCACTCGCATAGATCTCTTTAACATCAGGTCGCCCTATTCTATCTAACTGCCATCTCAA
>JALUKS010000144.1 GCA_027056465.1 Sulfurimonas sp. | reverse complement strand
GACTATAAAAGTCCACAAAAAGAGCAGATAATCGCCATTACCGATGAAAATTCTGCTCTGCATAAATTTGCACATCAGTATGGCATAAAAACTTATAATATTCCTGCAAATGTTGGTGGTAGATTTTCAGTGCTCAGTGCTGTTGGCATCGTTCCTTTAACTATAGCCGGATATGATACAAAGAGTATTTTAGAGGGAGCCACTCAAATGGTAGAGAGCTTTTTTCATGGCAAAGAGCACCATCTGCTGAAAAAAGCGGCACTCCTTACAAAATACAGAAAAGAGGCACCTATAAATGTAATATTTTCTTATGCAAACTGTTTGGAAGATTTTACAAAATGGTATGTGCAGCTCTGGGCAGAATCACTTGGTAAAATAGATGCTTATGGCAACCATACGGGACTTACTCCCATAGGGCATATAGGCTCAGTTGATCAGCACTCATTTTTACAGCTCATTATGCAAGGTCCAAGAGATAAAACGGTCACATTTATCAAAGTAGAGAAGTTTGAAAAAGAGATAAAAGTTCCAAATATAACGCTAAAATTTTTAGAAAAAACGGACTATATAAACGACTTTAGTTTTAATGAACTCATAGATGGCGAATGTGAAGCGACTAAAGAGAGTTTGGCACATGTAGGAATAAATGTCGATAAAATCACATTTGACTCTTTAAATGAAAAAAATGTCGGCAGACTCATCTTGTATTATGAACTTTTAACATCTTTATGCGGTATCATACTTGAAGTAAATACCTATGATCAGCCGGGTGTTGAGATGGGAAAAGAGATTTTAAAGAATAAATTTCAAATGCCTTAGATATAATAAATAGTAGTTCTAAAAAAATAAAAAGGCTAATCAAAGATGCAAAATACAAAAGATGAAAAGATGATTCGTAACTTAAAAAAAGCATTTTTCTTTTCGGAGATGGATGATGCTTTTTTTGAGATGGCAGCACCCCGTTTTCAACAAAAAATCTTACAAAAATCAGCCGCTATTGACAGTGATGAGACACTCAAATACTTTTATGTAATTATAGAAGGAAATGTGAAAACATCATATCTCAATCCAGAAAATGCAAGAAGCATTACACCTTTTTTACTCAGTGAGTATGAAGTTTTTGATATCGTACCCGTCATTGATAAAAAAGAAAATATGATAGATTACATAGCGCTTGATACCTGTATACTCTTACAAATTGAAGCACATTATGTTCGCTCATGGATTGAGAAATATCCACAACTCAATACAAATCTTTTACAATGTCTTGCCAAAAAATTTCGAGAGATGGAAGAGTTCTCTCGCTCACTCGTCTTTTACGATACAAAGACACGCCTTGCAAATCTTCTACTCAAGCATGCCATCAAAGAACAAGAAAACAGCTCTTCAAAAATAACAAAAAAACTCTCTCATGAGACACTTTCACAGATGATAGGCAGCGTGCGTTCTATTGTGACACGAGACCTGCAAGAACTTAAAAAAGAGGGTATTATTTTAGACAAAAGAGCAGCACTCATAGTTCAAGATCTTGAAAAATTAAAAGAACGTTGTGCAAAATATATAGATTTGTAAAATAAATGTCAGTTTAGTAACATGCTATTTACTTTATAGGGAGTATAATTTTTAAGAGTTAAATATTGTTTTACAAGGAAAAAAATATGAAAAAACGTATAGCTATAAATGGACTGGGTCGTATCGGAAATCAGGTACTAAGACATTACATTAACAATCTGCCAGAAAATTGTGAAATAGTTGCGGCAAATACTTCGAGTGTTGAAGATGCTGCTTACCTTTTGAAGTATGACTCTGTGCATGGTAGAGCCAATTTTGACATTCAAACGCAGGAGAACAAACTCATAGTCGATGGGCATGAGATTGCCATTGTGAGCAGTCACAACCCTCTTGAACTCCCATGGAAAGAGCTTGGCATCGACATAGTTTTAGAGTGTACTGGGCGTTTTACTGATGGTACTTTAGCACAGCAACACATCACAGCGGGTGCAAAAAAAGTTATTATCTCTGCACCGGGAAAAAATGTTGACCTCACAATTGTGAAGGGTGTGAATGAGAGAGAGTATGACAATGCTAAACATCACATTATTTCAAATGCCTCATGTACGACTAATTCACTCGCACCTGTTATGAAAGTGCTAGAAGAGAACTATGGCGTAGAAAATGCGATGATTACAACAACACACGCTTACACTTCTTCACAAGTCACAGTTGATAAGCGTGCAAAAAAACGCAGACGCGGTCGTGCATCAGCTGTCAATATTATTCCAACAACAACAGGTGCTGCTATTGCCACTGTAGAAGTCATCCCTGCATTAGAAGGAAAAATGGAAGCCATGGCACTGCGTGTACCTGTTCCTGATGGAGCTATTACAGAAGTTGTGGCACTCTTAAACAAAGATGTTACAAAAGAGGTACTTAACGAAACATTTAAAAAAGCTTCAGAAAATGAGTTACAAGGTATTTTAGAATTTACCACTGAAGAGATAGTCTCTTCTGACATTATAAACAACCGTCACTCTTGCATCGTCGATGGACTCTCAACTGCAGTAGTCGGAAACAAAATGGTAAAAGTTATGGCATGGTATGATAATGAATATGGATATTCTCAAAGAATATTAGAAGTTG
>JALUKS010000143.1 GCA_027056465.1 Sulfurimonas sp. | reverse complement strand
GGTGCAAGTACACCATCTTTTCCACTGATACTTTTACCATTCATGATATCAGTAACTGCATCATCAAAATCAAAACCTCTATTTTCTAATTTACTCATCTTTATCAACCTTTTATTTTCTTATTATATCAGGCTGACACAGAATTTTGAACACTCTCAAAAATAGATGATTTTAATCTTAATCTCTTTGTCTTGATTTAAGAGAAAACTTGCTTTTTTAAAGTTTGGTAAATGGAAGAGATTTATTGTTTGAAAGTTTGATAGCCCTACACCCTCTTTTGGAGTGAAGAGACCTTTATCAAGCTTACTGTTGTTATTTTCATCATGAAACAGATTAACGGCATATCTACCTTTTGGTAAATCCTTAAAAACTATTTTTGCTTCTTTATTGTTTATAGATACGCGTTGCATTTTATAGTATTTATTCAGCTCTTTATCTGGAATTGTCCCATCTTTATTGTAAAGGGAGAACTGTACCTCTCCATGATTATTCTCTAGTCCTGTTGCGATTACTGTTAAAGTCTCTGCCTGTAGTGCTAATGCACTACAAAGTAGGCTAAGCGTGAGTAATTTCAATAACTTCATCGGCATTCTCAAAAACAGTTTGCACCATTTTTTGAAATCTTTGAGGAAAACTCTCTTTATCCTCTTGTGTCGCATCAGGCTTGATAGCACTCTTTAAAATTGCCATAGGATTCACTACTTTTTGTGGTTTATAGTCCACATACACTTTTTCACCACTATCAAGACGAGTAAGAGAGAGGTCATGATTCATCTCTACTTCAAAAAAGAGTAAATCTCTTCGATTATATTTTCCAGTAGGTATTCCACCAAAACCAAAGTCAGAAGTTGCACCAGTGATATTGGAGATAACTGCCCCAACTACACCGCTATTTTCATCTCTAGTTGATTTTTGAAGCTCTACTTTTATCTTACCACGATGAGGAGTTTCCTCTTTATAGAGAGCTTGTAGCCCTTTTTGTGCCATCAGATAAGCACCAGCAACAGTAGCACAACTGTGACCTGCTGATTTGACTATGTCGGCATAAGAAAATTCTAATATACCATCCTCATTTACACCTAAAAACTTACATAAATCATCATAAACAATGATACTCTCTATAGTATCAAAAAATGGAGGATATCTCATTAGTTCATACCTCTTCCCATTCCCATTCCTTGACCCATACCTCGACCATTTCCTCTACCATGTGCTTTGGAAGATTGTGCCAAGATATAATCAGCAAGAGTTGATAACTCTTCTTGAGAAAGATTTGCAAATGGAGGCATAGCACTCTCTGAAAACATAGGGTATTTCCCCGATGAGCCATTTTTGATTGAGTTCATAATGGTGCTTTTTGCATTCGCACCTTCAAAACGCTTGTTTCTTTTTCCAATACCTGCAAAGGCAGGAGCGGCTTTTTTACTTGCCACTGCATGGCAGGCAAGACATCCGTTTTCATCTATAATCTCTTCGGCACTCTGTGCAAAAAGAAGCCCACTTAACGCTAATGAAGCAATAAATATTTTTCTCATATTTTTTCCTTAAAATAATTTATATTGCATTGTCTCATAAGTCTGTTAATGTATCGTTAAGGAGAAGAACTGTTTACTTAGCGGCGTCCTCTTTGTTCTCCATTTCCGTTCCCCTGACCATTTCCATTTCCATTTCCATTCTCGTTTCCATTCTCGTTTTGAGGATAAATCCCCTCTTTATTTGTTAAAAGTGTATCTCCCTCATAGTAACAACCATTTACTACACCTATATTTTTTAGCCCTTGATCAAAACTCCAGTAGTGTCCATAACTAGCATCTCTTAGAGAGGTAAATGCAGCTTCTATATCTGTGGCATTTGAGTCTTTTGCTTTCACTATATTTTGGTCTAAGTCTCCTATATCTGTCACTTCTACCATACAACCCACTTTGAGTGCATCTTCTTGAGAATTTTGACCTAAAGAGTAGAGAGTGTTATAAAGATCTTGAATTGCTTGGATATCGTATACTCCACTCGGCATAGTTGTAGCAGACATATTGTTCTCATCTACAACAGTTGCATTCACATCTGTAAAGTCCGAACTATTCAAATCATATCTTTGCACAAGAGACTGTACAATTGCAACATGCTCCGTCTCTGAGTTTGTAGCTATATTGTAGAGCTGTTTTATCTCAATACCATTAGCTAGTTGATAATTATAAAGGTTTAAGTATACATCATGAGCAAGACGTTCTTCATTTCCCATATATGCTAGAGAGTCTTTAATCTCTTGGCTTAGGTATGGTGAAGGGAGATACTGGGATAAATCAAAGTGAGTAGCAGTGTTGCTAGAATCTCCGGCATGCTCTTCATTCCATCCATAAACACTCTCATTCATATGCTTTACTGCTTCACTAGTATTTACATCTAAGTGACCATCATGATTTTCATCCAGTCCAAGATTGTGATTTTCATTTAACTCAATAAGTGTTGACTCATTAAGATCTGTAAAAGAGAGATTTGTATCTAATTCATTGAACTTGTCTATAGTCTCTTGAGAAATGCTGATACCATTGCTTGTATTCCCATCACTATCAAGTGATTGTAACATTTGAAGCATCAATACAACTGTATCATTTTGATCTGAAAGATCCTTTGGTGTAGCAAGACCATTTATCGAAGGTAATGTCTCTCCCAGTTGCAATTTTCCTAAAGAGAATGCAACACTCTCTCCCTCTTTGTACTCAAATCTTCCCTGAGCATCTGTATCTCCTTCTCTTCCTGAACTTGTTTTATAGTGTGCATTTTCTACTGCTGCATCTATAAAATACCCTGTATTTGTACTACTTGTGCTATCACTACTGCTACCACATCCAATAAATAGCATACCTATTGCAACTGTTGATAAGATTATCGTTGTTGTACTTTTTTTGATTGACATTGTAAACTCCTCTGTTTGTGTTTGTTTGGAGTATTATATTCAAAGAGTGTTAGCGAATTGTTAGCAGGGTTTTTATTAGGCTGAGAACTTTAAGATAAAGGTGTTACTCTCCTCTTCTGATTCTACTTTTACCTCTATATTCATAGCCATTGCTAAACGATTGACAATATCTAAGCCTATGCCACTACTGCATTTATCACTACTATAAGAACGCTCAAAAATCTTCTTTGGATTTACTATTTTTGTCCCACTGTTTTGGATGTAGAGGCTCTTCTCTAAGGTGTAGATTTTTATGTACCCATTTTTGATATTATATTTACAGGCATTTGAGATGATGTTTTGAAGTATCTGTTTGATGGCATCTGCATTGAGTTTGGCTGTAAGGTTTGCGCACTCTTGCATGAAGTAAATATTTGGGTAGAGTTGCTCTTGCGTTTGGCATATCTCTTGTGTGATTTTGCAGAGGTTTATTTGCTCGATTTGGAAGGTCTCTTCTTGGAGGAGGATAGTGAGATTTTTATGGAGTTCTGAGATAGTTTCTACACTCTTTTTTACTCTTTGAAGTGGGGCATTGTCTCTACACTCCTCTTTTTTTTCAAGTAGTTTCATATTGAGCTTGATGGAGGTAACGGGAGTGTTGAGGTCATGTATAAGGTCTTTTGCGAACTTATCAAGTGTGGCAATACTCTCTTGGAGTGGTTTGAGGGCATTTCTAGCAAGGAAGTAGCTGATAAAGGCGAAGAGTAGAAGCAGTACAAACTGAACTCCCAATATTCTTACTTTCAACTCAAAAAGTTTTTGCTTAAATATCTTCTTTTTCTTTACAATTTGAAGATAATAATAGGGCTTTTGTGTTGGCATATACTTCATAAAACTTTTATCTGAAATAGTAAAATTTCGTATATCTATATGTTTTTTCTCTTTTTTTACAAATTTATGTGAATAAGCTCCATTGCGATATTTATCCATAGAGAGATGCTGTTTGAGATGGCGTCCATACTCTAACATAGAAAACTCTTCAGCCTTTAAGATATGGTTTTGAATCTGAATATAATAAAAAAATCCTGCTATTAAAATGAGGAGTGCCACACTCACAAAGTAGATAATGAAAAATTTTAAAAAGGCTCTCTTCTCATGATGATGCAAGGCGATATCCTACTCTTTTTATAGTTGTGATTGGGAGTCCAATTTTTCGTAGTTTGTTGATATGTACACGCAAAGAACCCTCACTCATCTCTTTTCCATCGCCTAGATACTCAAGAAGTCTCTCTTTTTGGAGTGTTGCATCGAGATTTTGGAAGAGTAGTTTTGTAATTTTTAGTTCTAAGGGAGAGAGTGCTATAAATCTCTCTTCACGATAAAGCTCCTCTTTCTCTATGGAAAAATGAAACTCTCCTGCTTGAAGTCTATCGCTATAACTGTGGTAAGATTTACGCATAAGTGCATTTATTCGCACTAAAAGCTCATCAAAATCAAAGGGCTTTTTGATGTAGTCATCTGCACCCACTTCAAAGCCATATGAGAGTGAAGCGATGTCGCTAAGGGCAGTTATGAAGATAGCAGGTGTTCTATCACCACTCTCACGAAGCGTTTTTAAAAGCTCAAAGCCACTCAAGTAAGCAACATTGACATCAAAGAGATAGAGGTCAAAATGCTCTAAGAAAGTAGCATCAAGTGCCTTCTCTCCATCATCTACATGAGTGAGGAGAAAATCTTCACTCTCAAGGAGTTCTACTAAGGTTTCGGATAAGATAGTATCATCTTCTAAAAGGAGTATTTTAAACATAGTGAGATTGTACTCCAATGTGTGTTAGTGGAATGTTAAGGAGTCTTGTATTAAGTAATTTTAGCCTCTTAAGTATTCTAACTATATTGAAATGCTATACTGAAATTGAGATTTAATAAGGAAAAACTATGCAAAATATACAAAATAAAATAATCTTGACTCTATTTTTACTTACTTCTTCTCTTAGTGCTGATGAGGTCTCTTTTTCACTCTACAATGATTGGTTTGCAGGTTCAGATAAACACTTTACAAATGGTGTTAGTCTTGCTTGGTTAAATGATGCTTACGGAGAAGAAGGAAGTGAAAATAGCTATAGTGACTCTGTTTATGGAGTGCTAAAGAGTATTCCTTTTATCCCATTAGATGATACAAAAGTACATAATGCAGGTATAAGTATCTCTCAGTTTATGCTCACTCCAACAAATACAGAGCTATCAACTCCTCAATATAATGATATTCCTTACACTGGGTACTTAAATGTGGCATTTTTTCTCTTTGAGTCTGATAGTGAGAGTTTTAAAGAGATGCGAGTAGAGCTTGGAGTTGTTGGAGAGAACTCAGGAGCTAAATTAGTACAAGATGCTTTTCATAGTCTCATTGGCAATGCCGAGCCACAAGGATGGGATACACAACTCGATACACGTTACACAATGAATGCACTCCTTAGATATGGCGAAATAAGTTGGCAGAAAACTACTCATGATGGTTTTAAAATGGATTGGTTTAATCATGCTGGAACACAGTTTGGAAACTTAAAAATCGATGCCTTTGCTGGGAGTATGTTTCGTTTTGGAAAGAACTATGTAACAAATTTCAATGTTCACTACCCTTATCTTAGAGAGGATGCTTCTCTTATTCAGCTAGAAAAAAAGCATACTGGCTATGGATGGGATATTTCAGCTGGGCTGGATAGTGAAGCACTTGGGTATTGGTATATCTCAAGTGAAGCAAGAAAAGAGGGGTATAATCTTAGTGATAATAGACTTAATTTCACTGCTTATCTTGGAACAGACTTCTACAGTGACCTCCATAAAGTGACATTTTTTTATCGTGCGCAATCAGCATCTACGAATGATTCAAATAGCATTACTATATTTGGTGGATTGATTTACAGTTACCAATTTTAGGCTTTTTCATATCGTAAGAGTAGGGCGGCACTGAAGAAACATAATGCCCCTAAAAGTGTAGTAACGGTAGCGATGAGAAGTGCCATCGCTGTAGTGTGTTCTGAGTATCTACTATAGAGAGCCGATATTTGAAAAAAAACAGAACCAAATATATTTATCCAAATAATCCACCATGTGATACTTCTAAATATCTTAATCTTCTTGTCATGATAAATCTCTAAATAACCGAAAAAAGATGAGGTTAAAAAGAGAATAGAACCTAGAAGATTTGGTAGCCACACAAGAAGATTTTCCATCTCAATACTCAAAGAGACAAAAATTGCACTAAATGTTGAGATGTTAAAGAGTAGTGTCCCTATGAATTGCGTTGTACTTGATATATAGCCCATATTGTAAGGGCGTAAACGCCACCAAAACCAGACTGAGTGTTTAGCATAAATGTGTGCAAGGTGTGTAATGTCGTTGTTAATTGACTCTAGGTACTGTAGATATGCAGCAGATGTAAAGAAGATAGAGCCTATAAAATAGAAAAGACTTAGAGTAAAAGAGGAGAATAGCGGTAAAATATTTAGTGAGAGAAAAGAGGCAAATGCAAACCAAAAAGAGCCAATCATAAAAAGTGTTGCAATCCATAAAGATATAAATCTATCAGAGGAGAAGAGTGACTTTCTTAACTCTCTTGAAGTGTAACAAATAACACCATGTTTCATAACATGAGAAACAAATGGACCTAACTTTTTATAATACATATTTTACTCTTTCATAAGGCATTTATTAAACTAAAAGTGCTATTATATAAAAAATTTGATTAGGAAAAAGTATGATACATAAACGAGTACATAAAGACATTATAAAAGCAAAAGAAGATGACCCTGTTTATGGTGGTAGAGGAGTTGCTACTGGAGCGCCAAAGTTCAATATGCCTGCTCATGAGATGAAACCTAGAGATGCTTACCAAATCGTTCATGATGAGTTAATGCTCGATGGAAACTCCAGACTTAACCTAGCGACATTTGTAACAACTTGGATAGAGCCAGAAGCAAGAGAGTTGATGAGTGAAACCTTTGATAAAAATATGATTGATAAAGATGAGTATCCACAAACTGCTGAGATAGAGATGCGCTGTGTTAATATACTCTCAGATATGTTTCATGGGCATACAAATGACACAAAAGAAGCGTGTGGTTGCTCTACTGTTGGTTCAAGTGAGGCGGCAATGCTCGCTGGTATGGCGATGAAGTGGAACTGGAGAAACAAACGAAAAGCACAAGGCAAAGATACAAGTAAACCAAATATGGTTGTAGGGGTTGATGTTCAGGTCTGTTGGGAGAAGTTTTGTGTCTATTGGGATGTTGAGATGCGAGAAGTTCCTATGAGTGCAGAGCATGGCTACCAATTTCAAGCAGATAAGGCGATAGAGTTATGCGATGAAAACACTATCTGCGTTTTAGGTATTTTAGGGACAACATATACGGGTGAGTATCAAAATATAGAGGAGTTAGATAGACTCATTGATATTTATAACAAAAAAACTGGATATGATATTCCTATCCATGTTGATGCTGCAAGTGGTGGTTTTATCGCTCCATTTTTAGAGCCAGATTTACTATGGGACTTTCGTTTGAAGTGGGTACATTCTATCAATGTTTCTGGTCATAAGTTTGGTCTTGTTGCTCCGGGTGTGGGTTGGGCTATGTGGAAAGATTGGTCACTTCTTCCTGAAGAGCTTATCTTTCATGTCAATTATCTTGGAGGAGATATGCCGACATTTGCCCTCAACTTTTCACGCTCAGGCTCACAAGTCATCGCGCAATACTATAACTTTGTGCGTTTAGGTTTTGAGGGGTACAAAAAAGTACATCAAGCCTGTTTAGATGTAGCACTTTTTCTTCATGATTCATTTGCCCAATCTAATCTTTTTGAGCCAATTATTGATAACATTAGAATGCCTCTACTTGCGTTTAAACTCAAAGAGAAACAGGCTTTCACTGTCTATCAGATTTCCGAAAAACTTCGTTACCATGGTTGGCAAGTTCCAGCATATACACTGCCTAAAGATTGTGAAGATGTCGCTATCTTACGAGTCGTAGTAAAAGAGGGATTTGATTATGATTTGGCGACACTCTTTTTAAAACATCTTCATGAAGCAGTAGAGGAGCTAGAACTGCAAACAGAAAATATTCATGGTGATAAGAGAACTACAGAGAAAACTATAAAAACATGTTAAAATAACAGAGGTATAAATAGTATGAATGAAACAAATTTAATTATATTATTATTGGGAGCATTTTTTCCCTCTGCTCTTCTGGTTTTTGTATATCAAGATAAAAAGAAGATGGCACTCGCTTACCATATAAAAATAGCACAAGCTTTAGGTCATGCTGCATCTCTTAGAGACCATGGAACAGGTGCACATAATCTTCGTGTAGCCTATATGGCAACTATTATCGGTGAAGCACTCCATCTCAAGAAAAAAGCACTACAAGCACTTATGAAAGGTGCTTTTTTGCATGATATAGGGAAGATAGGTATTGCTGATGCGATATTACTAAAAGATGGTCCACTTAATGAAGAGGAGTGGGCAAAAATGAAGCTACACCCCATACTAGGTCAAGAGCTTGTAGAAGATATGCCTTGGTTTGATGATGCCTTAGATGTCATCGTTCATCATCATGAAAAATTTGATGGAACTGGGTATCCTGATAAACTCAAAGGATATAAGATACCTC
>JALUKS010000142.1 GCA_027056465.1 Sulfurimonas sp. | reverse complement strand
AGTATCTTTGGTACATAGATAGAGCTAAACATAAGTGAAGAGAAGACTACCGTAACAGCTGCTGCAAAAGTGATAGCATCACGGCTTCCACTTTTGTATGAAGCTCCCTCATAGAGGATGACATAGAGTGCTAAAAGATATATCCAGTAAGAAAATCTATGAAATATCTCTCCCATAATGATACCAGCATTGTAGTTATCCATCAGCATACCTGCAAGGATTTTATCTGTATGAAAAATCACTGGTGCTACAAAAGCACCGAGAACTATAACACCACCAAATGATGCAGCGAGGAGGATGAAGTATGTAAAGTCTATGTATATATTTCTTTTCAATTTTTTGCCTTTAAAGTTTGAGAGTAAAGCCTCTATCAAAGTCACTATAGTCTTTGTAGAAATCTAAACTTTCATAATTTTTATCAATTAAATAATTCTGTATTTTATCTTTTTGGTCATAACCAAACTCACAACTAAAGAATTTAATCTCTCTTTTTAAGACTACATCAAGTAGCTCTTTTATAATCTCATCGCCGATAGTTCCACCAAAGAGAGCATTTTGCGGTTCATAAGAGAGGTTTGATTCTAGCTCTACTCCGTTTTCAATGTAGGGTGGGTTTGAGACTAGGTACTCTATCTCCTCATCTATCGGCTCTAGTAGAGAGCCTAAACGCAACTCTATTCGCTCACTCAAACCAAACTTCTCGATGTTTATCTTCGCTATATCGAGTGCATCTTGTGAAATATCTACTGCGATGAAGCCCGCGTTTTTATAGTGGAGTGCAAGCATGATAGAGATGATACCACTCCCTATGCCAACCTCTGCAAAACGCAAAGGTGCATCTGCATTAGGTGCATACTTTTTTACTTCATCTATGAGGAGTTCAGTCTCAGGGCGAGGTATCAAAGCACCCTCTTTTATAAAAAACCCTTCAGAGTAGAAGCTTACACTTTGGATAATATACTCAAAAGGCTCATTTTTTTTACGACGCTCTACCCAAGAGAAGAGTTCCTCTAAGTTTTCTAACTCTGCGTTTCTATGTGTCATCAGCCAGAGTTCATCTTTTTGTAGATGTGCCATTAAAAGAAGTTGTGCTTCACGAGAAGCTCTCTTTATAAAAGGCGAAAGCTCTTTTGTGATTTCAGCTAATAAATCACTAACTATATATCTGCTTCGCATTTTCCCTCTAAAGCACTCTTGTCGCCACCTTGAATATCTACACCAAGCTCACGAAGTCTCTCCATTACAGGTGGATGGGTGTAGTGAAAGAAGATATAGAGAGGATGAGAGAGTGGAAAACTTTTGTTCTCTGTCACTAACTTTTGGAGTGCATTGGCAAGTTCTATCGCTCCTGCTGAACCACCTAACTCACTTCCCATTTTGTCTGCTGCATACTCATTATGTCTGCTTACTATTCCCATTATCGGCATCATCACAAAACCTAAAACTGGCATAAAAAGCATAAGAAGTATCATAAGAACATAAGGCTCAGGGCTTAGACCCATCTCCATATAAAGAGAGTCAGGAAGATTGCCAAAGATAGCGAACATACTAAAAAGCATAGCACCAACAAGCCCAATATTTTTATAGATGTCGCCATGAGCAAAGTGTCCAAGCTCGTGACCGAGAACTGCTAATAACTCTTTAGTAGTAAGCTTTTCTATGAGAGTATCAAAAAGCACTACCCGTTTCGCCTTACCAAAACCACCGAAGTAGGCATTGAGTCTTGCATCGCGTTTACTTGCGTCACTTACAAAGACCCCACTGCTCACAAAGCCTGTCATATCCATAAGTCTCTTTATTTCGCTATCGAGTGCCTCATCTTCAAGTGGTGTAAGCTTATCAAAAAACTTTGCCCTAAACGCAGGGTAGAGCATATTTATAAGGATAACCACACCGAAGATAAAGAGAGAACTCCATAACCACCAAAGTGTCAAGTTAGTGATAATCATAAAGATACCATAGACAACTAAAGAGCCAAAAACAAGGGTCATAACAAAAGAGATAAGTGTATCTTTTATCCATAATCCTAAAGTAGATTTATTAAAACCAAACTCTTTATCTAAAACAAACTTTTCATAGTAGCCAAATGGGAGGGAGAGGAGAGAGTTTATCACGACAAAACCCATCACGATAGCGATATTTAAGAGTGGCGCATTATCAATAAAGATATTTTCTTGTAAATATCTTACACCCAAACCCATCCAAGCGATAAAAACTAGATAGTCAAAAAATGTACTCACCAAAGTGAGCTTCTCTTTGGCAACTGCATAATTTCCAGCTTTTAAAAATTCGCTAGCAGAGAGTAAAACTGGAGTCCTTCGTTTTGCTTGATTGATGTAGCCTATCTGCATCACACTTGTGTAGATGTTGATAAGAACATAGAGAGTGTAGATGCCTATGATTGTTATGAGCATATTAAATACCTTGTAATTTTAGTATAATAATAGCATATTTTAATTAGGAAGTCTTACTTTTTGGATAGGGTCATGAATATCTAAGCTATCATTAACTTTAGAGTATTTACTACTCACTGCTACATAAACAGCACCGATGAGTAAGCCGACAATTATAACACTCCAAACACCTCTTTTTTTACTCCCTTTAAGAGTATCATAATCTCCAATATCTTCTAATTCTGGTTCACTCATAAGTTTTTCCTTTAATATTTATTTG
>JALUKS010000141.1 GCA_027056465.1 Sulfurimonas sp. | reverse complement strand
CAAGATATACATTTACATTATGCTCATCAATTTTCTTACCAAGAAGATCAGCGTAAACTGTTGGGTGTAGAGTCATAAATGCCTCTCCAAAACATGCAGAGAAAGTTGCAACTGGCTCAGTGATACCACGCTCAGTTCCAGCAACCTTAGCAGTATATCCACTTAAAAAGTAGTACATTGCTTGCTCTTTAGTAAGCTTAGAAACAGGAGGTAAAACACCAAAAGCATCAGCAGTTAAGAAGATGATGTTTTCAGGATGTCCTGCCATAAGATCCTCTTTATGGTTTTCAATATGTTCAATAGGATAAGAGACACGAGTATTTTCAGTTTTTGAACCATCTTCGTAATCTACTTCACCCTCGCCATACATAACAACATTTTCAAGAAGTGCATTTGTACGGATAGCACCATAAATTTCAGGTTCACTTTTTCCATCAAGGTTGATTACTTTTGCATAACATCCACCCTCAAAGTTAAAGACACCATAGTTATCCCAACCATGCTCGTCATCACCGATTAAAGCACGATGTGGATCAGTAGAGAGTGTTGTTTTACCCGTTCCACTTAGTCCAAAGAAAAGTGCAGTATCACCGCGTTCTCCAACATTTGCAGAACAGTGCATAGAGAGTTTACCCTCTAGTGGTAGCCAGTAGTTCATCATAGAGAAGATTCCCTTCTTAAGCTCGCCACCATACCATGTACCACCAATGATACAGAGATTTTTCTCAACATCAAAAAGAACAAATACTTCCGAGTTAAGTCCATGCTCTTTCCACTTCTCATTCACTGCTTTACAAGCATTTAGAACTACAAAGTCAGACTTGAAGACTTCTAATTCTGGTTCTGTTGGACGAATAAACATATTTTTCACAAAGTGTGATTGCCATGCTATCTCAGTAACAAAACGAATAGATTTTTTAGAAGCCGCACTCGCCCCACTATAAACATCAGTCACATAAAGATCTCTATTAGAGAGTTGCTCTTGTGCCACTTCTAGGAGTTCATCAAAAACTTCAGCTGAAACTTTTTGATTTACATCACCCCAAGCGATATATTTGTTTGATGGATCGCGATCTACAAAGTACTTATCTTTTGGAGAACGTCCAGTAAAGATACCAGTGTCAACTGCAGTTGCACCTGTTTTTGTTAAAGCCACTTCACCATTATCTAACTCATGCTTGATAAGATCTTCATAATCTAAATTGTGAAAAACTTCTCCAACATTTTTAAGTCCCAATGCTTCTAATTCTGATATATTCATAGTTTACCTTGTACTATATGTATTTATATTTTGAAATTATACACCGAACAAACATAAATTAAAAGTAAAACTTTAATATTTGTAAAACTTTTATCTAATTTCGTAAAGATTGAAAATTTATGTGAAATTGAACATTACTTTAAGAATCATTTGGTAAACTTTCATTTCTATTTATTAGCTCGATTAACTCAGTGGTAGAGTATCACCTCGACAAGGTGGGAGTCACTGGTTCAAATCCAGTATCGAGCACCATTCTTTCTAAAACTTCAAATCTTTAAAATAAATCTAACAACTTTTTTGCTATAATCCTTTTTTAAAATCTAAATTTTTAGGATTCCTCCGTGAGCCAACAACTAGAAAACATCGAAGAACAACTAGCAAACCATAAGTTAAGTCAAGATGACTATACACATATAAAAGAGATACTTAAACGCGAGCCTAACCTCGTTGAGCTTGGTATTTTCTCTGCTATGTGGTCTGAGCACTGTTCTTACAAATCATCAAAAGTACACTTAAAAGGTTTTCCAACAAAAGCTCCTTGGGTTATTCAAGGTCCAGGTGAAAATGCTGGTGTTATTGACATCGGTGATGGTTATGCTGCTGTCTTTAAGATGGAGTCACACAACCACCCATCATTTATAGAGCCTTATCAGGGTGCTGCTACTGGTGTTGGTGGGATTATGCGTGATGTCTTTACTATGGGTGCTCGCCCTGTTGCATCACTGAATGCTCTTCGTTTTGGTAACATCACAAATGATGATGATATTTCAAAGCACCAACGCTATCTTGTTCGTGGTGTCACTGAAGGTATCGGTGGTTATGGTAACTGTATGGGTGTGCCTACTATCGGTGGTGAAGTAAGTTTTGATGAGTGTTACAATGGTAATATCCTTGTAAATGCTTTTAACCTCGGTATCGCAAAATCTGATGAGATATTTTTAGGTCTTGCTGAGGGTCTTGGCAATCCAGTTATGTATGTTGGTGCAAAAACTGGTCGTGATGGTCTTGGTGGGGCTGTTATGAGTTCTGATTCATTTACTGAAGAGTCTAAATCTCTTCGTCCTACTGTGCAAGTTGGTGATCCTTTTACTGAAAAACTTCTCCTTGAAGCTTGTATGGAGCTTTTCAAAACTGACCATGTTGTCGGTATTCAAGATATGGGAGCTGCTGGTCTTACTTCTTCTGCATTTGAGATGGCTGGACGTTCTGGTTCGGGTATGATCATGCATCTTGACAAAGTTCCTGCTCGTGAAGAAAATATGACTCCTTATGACTTTATGCTTTCGGAGTCTCAAGAACGTATGCTTTTATGTGCGAAAAAAGGTTCAGAGCAAGCTATTATTGATATTTTTGAGAAGTGGGATTTAGATGCTGCTGTTGTTGGTGAAGTAACTGCTACTGGAAATATGGAACTTTTCTGGCACGGTGAAAAGTGTGCTGAAGTTCCAGTTGATCCAGTAAGTGAAGA
>JALUKS010000140.1 GCA_027056465.1 Sulfurimonas sp. | reverse complement strand
TATAAGAGTAGCCTCCAAAGATGTTAAATTTCGAGAGACTGTAGCTTAGGTTTAATGAGCCTGTATAGTCTGTGTTGTTATTGTTCAAGCTTGTGTCATAAGTCGGTAAAATTGCTCCTGCACCCACACGTAAAGAGAAATTTTCAAGTGGTTTGAACTGATACGAAGCACCTATAAAAGAGTCATAAAGTCCACTATCACTAAAACTATCGCCATCTGTTGTAAAGTAAGATGTAGATGCTTGTAGAGAAAAGTTTTTGTAGTAGTAGTCTACTTGCAGAGTTGATGCAAGTGTATCTGTCGTGTTAAGTGTTTGGTAGTCTGAGTCTGAGTAAGAAGCCCCTATTATAACATCAAAATGGTGTGGAGATACCAAACTTTTTTTTGTACATCCCTTTATGTCTACGAGATCACTAAAGGGAGTGTTTGGACACTGGTCTATAGCATTTTCTACACCATCCATATCACTATCAGTGTAGGCGAACAGACTACTTGCACTAAGAAATAGTGCTAAAAATAGTAAACTTTTTTTCATGGTAAAATCCTCTTATTTATTTTAAAATCATCCTAGTATACGAGGAAGCCTAGTGGCTACCTTATTTGCTGATAATTTTGCTCTATTGTTTGCATATTATATGTTGATCCACCACCAGCAGGAGTACCATTATGCATCTGAGCACCAGCTTCTTGCATCGCTTGTCCAATATGATTGCCCGCTTGCTGTTGATTCATATTTTGCATACGGTTCATACCTTCATTCATATTTGACTGCATCTCACCCATCTCATGTGCTTGCTCATGTATATCACCTACTTGATGGTTTTGCATTTGCCCTTGCATCTGTGCTATTGCAGCTGATCTATCTTCTGCATTCATATTTGAGAGTTGTATTTTGAACTGGTTCATAAGAGAGACTCTATCTTCAGGCTTCGCAGTCTGTATAGCTGTTATTTCTGCATCAATACCTGTTGGTACTGGAGTAGTTGCATCTGCAAAACCTAATGTTAATGTTCCCATCACTGCTAGTGATAATAGTATTTTTTTCGCGTTCATTTTGTCTTCTCTTTGTTTTGATAGTCATAGTATCTCATAAAAATGTTAGTGAAGTGTTAGCACTTAAAAAGTTCTTGACATGAGTTAAGAACTTTTTAGATATTATATCTAATACAATTAAAATACTAAAATATTTAGGAGTCTTCATGTGTCTACTTATCGCAAGTGCTGTTTTATTTGCAGCCTATAGCTTTTATATGGATGGGTATCTTTTACAAGCTATTATTAGTGCCATAATTGCCTTTTTACTTTATAGTTTTTTCACCTATAGAATGATCAAAAATCGAAAATGTATTTTTGGGGATAAAGCCGACTGTAACAGAGAAGCAAATGAGAGACTTCAAAAGAAATCTTAAAGTTCTCAAATTATAGAGAATAGTTATGCTATAATTTCAGTCAAATTTAAAAGAAAGTGGGTGATGTGATATGCCAGGTATTATACTACGCCATGATGACAACTTTGACGCTTCTTACAGACGTTTCAAAAAGCAGACTGACCGTAACTTAATCGTTACTGAAGCTCGTGCTCGCCGTTTCCACGAAACGGAAACTGAAAAACGTAAAAAGTTCAAAATTGCTTCTCGCAAGAAAATGCTTAAACGTCTTTATATGATGAGACGTTACGAATCACGCCTGTAAACGTTTCTCCTTCGGGAGTCTCGTTTCACTACAACAATCCTCTCTGCAATCGACTATCATTACCTTAAAAAAAGGCAAGGAAAATCGAAAGATTAATTTATGCTTTTTTGATAAACTCAGTTTTAAGATAAATCTTTGTACCATTAACACGACCTTCAACATGGTCATCCATATCGTGTGGAAGAGAGATACGAGTAACAGTTGTCCCGCGTTTTGCCGTGAAACCAGCACCTTTTACATCTAAGTCTTTAAGGATTACAATACTATCACCTGCTAAAAGCTCAACACCATTTGCATCACGGAAAGTTACTTTGTTTGCCTCTGCATTTATAGCCTGTTCAGCTAATGCTAATTCATCTTCTTCTAAGTACATCATCTCAACCATATCTTGACGACCTAGTTTATTCCAAAGGATATAAGACATTATCTTTACAGCTGGTGTTTCACTCCACATTGCATCGTTAAGAGAGTTGAAGTGTGTTTCATCTAAATCACCACTCTCGATTTGTCCCTTACAGTTTACACAAAGATAGATAGACTGCTCTTCACTCCCATCACTTACTGGTAATTCTTGAATATTTACACTTTCATCACTACCACATAGTTCACATACATTACTTCTTGCCATTATTTATTCCTCATTAATTGATATCGCCATTATAGTTAGAATGCTCTAAAATACGCATTAAAAAGAAGTGACTACTCATTTTTATCTTTATCAAACTCTATATCTTTAGGCGATACTTTTTTCTCATTTTTTACTTTATGAAAAGCCTTATCAGCTTCTTTTTTATTATAGTTTCGGCACTCTTTAGGCATCACGGCATTTGGATCACGTGCAATCTGCTCACACATCGCTGCATTAAAGGTAAAGTAGGAGCAACCACTAAAACTCACTGCTATTAAAATTGCTATTTTATACATTATTTCTTCTTTATGATGAGATCAAGATATTTTTTCGGAGTGACTTGCATCATCTCTTGTGCTAACCAGCGTATCTGAAAAAATGCTGCTCCACTATCACGAAGAGTGAAGTAGTTTTT
>JALUKS010000139.1 GCA_027056465.1 Sulfurimonas sp. | reverse complement strand
ATCTTCTCTACAAATCACACCATTTTCAAGCAGATAGCTCACCAACTCTTTAAAATCTTCAATATCCAATCCACAGTTTTGAACTTCATCCACCACGCTGTTGTAAACATTTCTGCTCATCACTTACCTTTTAAATTCTTTTTCATAATAATATACTCATCACTCTCAAAATATATGTTTTTAAGTCTATTTTTAGTTGCTTTAAAAGTATAATGTTCTTGGGCTCTATACATAATATCAGAAGAGTAGAGAGCAATAAGCAAATCTTTGGGCTCTGCTATTTTAAAAATTGTATTGCTTATTTGACTGTTTGTCTCAAAATGTTCATCTATAAATGTTCGTATCTCTGCTTGTGTAAAGTTAAATGCCTGATGTTTTCTCTGTTCAAATTGACTCTGAATATAAACCTCTTTTGGTATCACATCATTCTCTTTTAAAAAGGTGGTACTCTGCTCTTTTTTCCGTTTCTTTCGTACCACAACAGACGAGAGATTCAAAATTTTTAAATTTGGAAAAGACAATTTTGCTCCAATCTTATCGAGTAACTCTATCTTCTCCTCTTTTGATTTACTTCTTAAAACTTCTGCTACCTGAGTCACCTCTTTGTTTTTGTTAAATATCAAAGAGTTTGTCTGACGAAAGATAATTTCACCCCGTTGAACATAAGTAGAGATTTCATTTTTAAGCTGAGGTAGTTTACTATCACATGCATTAATGAGTCTATCTTGAATCGCATACAAAATATTTCTTAAGGGATTTTCTCTTTTTCTATAGGCAGGAACAAGCCGTGTAAGTTTTCTTTCACGCAACTCCAACTGAGGGTCATCAAGCAGTTCATGAATAAGCTTCATAATCTCTAAACGGTGACGATTGGCTGAGTCCTCTCCAAATTTTACAGCCAAATCACTGGTAAACTTCTCTTCTAAAAACTCTATAAACTTCCCACTCGCTTGTGAAATATCTTTTATAGCCAACATCATCAGCTGATTTTTTTCCTCTTTTAAGTCATAAATATTATCAGTCAAATCAGAGACAATATGTTTTGAAAAGTTCATGGCATCTAGCAAATCATAGGGGTCATTACTCTTTTGATAAGACTCTAAAAGAGAACGTGTACTTCGTACATTTCGTTGACGTATATTTAAGTTCTCTTCATCACTCATACTTGCCAACATTTGAGCCATTTTCTTACCATTTTTAGTAAAGTTAAATGTTTTGATAGAGAGTCCACGGTTAGTTATAAATGCGACCCAACCACAATCAATCAAGCGTTTAATAACATAAGAGCTCTTGTCTCTATCACTCTCTAAAGAGAAATCTTCATCCTCTTTCTGCCATGCAATCTCTTGCACCACTCGTAAAACAATATTAACCACAGCACGTCTATCTAAAATCTCTTCGGAAGAAAAATCATCTCCATAGGTTGTGTTATAAAGGGATACAATAACCTGCTCAATTATCTTTCCATTTTGACCAGAGAGTGGAGAAAAAAAATCAGGATTTGTTCGAGTGATTAGCATATTTTCCTTTTTTATTATAAAATTTCAAGTGGCTTATTTTACTCTCTTTAGCTTATATTTTATAATTTTAAAAAAGCTTTTACCTTACCAATATGGTTGTAGGAGTTAAAATAATATGAAGTAAAAGCTAAGTATGAGAGTCTGAATAAAAAGGACTAAAAATTATCTCTCTCATGGTGTAAGTTTAACATGCATATGTGTTCTAATTGTGTACTTTTTCTCTTTTGTAGAATCTTTTTAAATACCGTTATATAGGGATTATCAATAAAAAATATAGAAGAGTAGAAATGTATCTTTTTTATTCTATTTTATTAAAAAAAAGTAAATTACAAACGATTATTATCTATAGACGATATACTATATTTATGAAAAAAATATTAACCCTCTCACTTATAACCCTTACTTCTCTACTTATAACAAATTGTGGTGGGTCTAGTAGTCCCTCTACTCCAAAAAAAGAGACTTCTAACCTCCCTTTACGTAGTGATAATAATATCACTATAGATAATACAGTACCCCTTAATCAAAATATTATCGTTAAAAATGATATTACACTAAAGTTAAAATTAGCAAATAACATTAAAGAGAGTTCTGGACTTATAAAACTAGACAATCAGCTCTGGACACATAATGATGGTGGAGATGATGCTAATCTCTATCAAGTAGATGAGAAAAATGGAGATATCTTAAAAGTTGTACACATAAAAGATGCAACAAATATTGATTGGGAAGATATCACTTATGATGAAACATATGTTTATATAGGTGACTTTGGAAACAATAATGGTAACCGTAAAGACCTTAAGATTTATAAAGTGTTACGTAGTGATTTAAAGACAGAAACATCTATAAGAGCAGAAGTTATAAACTTTAGCTACAGTGACCAAAAGGTATTTGATGACAAAAACTTTGACTGTGAAGCCATGGTAGCCTACCAAAATAAACTCTACCTATTTTCAAAAAACTGGCAAAATAAAAAAACACGTCTATATGAACTAGAAACCTCAGAAGGGATACATATCGCAAACTATAAAGATACCTTTGACATCAACTCTTTGGTCACTGGAGCTACGATTAACAAAGAGTTAAATATTTTACTTCTATCAACTTACTCTTCCACCCTAAATGTAAATATTTGGTCATTTTCAAACTATACTGATAATAACTTTTTTAAGGGAGACCCAAAAAAGCTAACTTTAACAAGCCCACTACAAGCACAAGTAG
>JALUKS010000138.1 GCA_027056465.1 Sulfurimonas sp. | reverse complement strand
GACAAAAACCCTGTAACTAAAAAGGACAAAAAGGAGAAGATTAAATATCATGGCAGGGTAGCGAGTCTTCTCAAAATGCCCTAAGCGATAGACCCAATAGCTTATGATGTTTGTTACTCTTTTTGTACCTTGATAGAGCGAAACTTCAAAGAGAGGTTTTATGCTAAGGGTATAAGCTGCATCAGAAAACTTTGTCTCATGCCCTGCAAGAGTTGTTTTGATAATATGCTCTTCAGGTTGGTAGAGCCAGTTAAAAAATCTTCGCATAACACCTGAAAAACCTGTTGCTGTGTATTGAGTATTTGCATTAGTTTTGTAGCCACATCCCCATGTATGGTAGAGTCGCTCTTTGACATTAGAGATTTTGTAGGCAAAGAGTAGAAGTGCCGTTACAAGTACCAAAGAACCAAAGAGAAGTAGAGGGGAGACTACACCACCATGAACGCCAAGTGAGTGCATCTGCCAAACGCCACTAGGAAAGAGTTTGTCATAGATAGATACGCGACCTAAACTCACAAAAACTCTATCAAAAAAGTGGAGATAAAGAGGGGCAAAAAGCATTAAAGAGGCGACATAAAGTGCTGAGAGAACCATACCACTCTTCATAAGAAAGTTTACCTCTGTGGCATGTTTGGCGTTTGTACTTCTGTGTAGTCCTAAAAAAGTGATACCAAAGGCTTTGACAAAGGTAGCGATGGCTAAACCACTTGTCATGGCTAATGCAAAGATAGCAAAAGGGATGGCAAGTTTGAGAGATATATCGCTCGTGATATGACTAGAACTGAGCATAGACTGAAAAATCATCCACTCACTTAAAAAACCGTTAGTCGGAGGGAGTGCAGTGATGCTCATCGCTGCAAAAAGAAAGGTAAACGCCGTAACTGGCATAGAGCTGATGAGACCACCAAACTTTTCAATATTTTTTGTATGTGTCTGGTGGAGGATAGAGCCTGCACCCATAAAAAGAAGTGACTTGAAACCCATGTGGTTAAAGATATGAAAGAGTGCCGCGATAAACGCGAAGCTACTAAGATAGGGGAGTTTGAGTGTGTCAAAAATCATTCCCATACCAAAGGCGATAAGAATAATACCAATGTTTTCTATCGAAGAGTTGGCTAAAAGTGCCTTGATGTCTCGCTCGCCCATCGCATATAAAATCCCTACAAGAGAGGTCAGAGAACCGATGATAAGGATAAAAGTTCCCCACTCCAAAGGCCAAGGATAAAGCACATCAAAAAGAAAACGCAACAATCCATAGAGAGCAACTTTAAGCATAACACCACTCATAAGTGCTGAGACTGGAGAGGGTGCTGCTGGGTGGGCATAAGGCAACCATACATGAAGAGGAACAGCCCCAGCTTTACTTAAAAACCCTAGTAAAAGGAAGAAGAAAAGCATAGTTGGATAGCTAAAGAGATGAGCGATACCCTGCATCTGGCTAAAGCTTGTCTCTAGTTCGCCATTAGTGACTATAAGGAAAAAGAGTAGCAGAAAGATAAACCCGAAGTGCGTCATAAAAAGATAAAATTTCGCTGCATCAAGAGTGCTTTTTTCTTTAGTCTCTGTAAGTATCAATTGCCAAGAACTGAGACTCATAATCTCCCAAAAGAAGAGAAAAACAAGAGCATTTGCACTTACAACAACGCCAAGCATAGAGCCTATAAAGGCAAAATAGTGTAGTAAAAAGTGAGACTTCCTCTCTATGTGAGGGAGGTAACCCGCTGTATAAAAAAAGTTTGGTAGTGTCCCTAGAACAATAAGAGCAACAAAGGTAAGAGAGAGTGTATCAAAAAGAAACATAGTTAGGTAGATCTCCAAAAAATATAGAAATGGAGGGCTGTTTGTAAGCTAATTGCAGTCCTGAATTATTTGATGGCATTATAGCATAAATAGCTTAAAGGCACTTTTGTGTGCCTTTAATTGTTTAGCCGTTTACCATCTCCTCAAGTTTTGCAACGACAGAAGGGTCTTCTAGTGTTGAAATATCTTGAGTGATTTTCTCGCCCTTTGCTATGGCTCGTAAGATACGACGCATAATCTTTCCTGAGCGAGTCTTAGGTAGTCCCAAGACAAAAACCATATCATCACAAATAGCGATATTTCCTATCTCTTTTTTGATAACGCCATTAATAGCTTGCACTTCAGCCACCTCATCAGCTACACCCTCATCAGATTTCAAAACGATATAGGCAAAAATACCCTCCCCTTTGAGTTCATGAGGTTTTCCAACAACAGCAACTTCTGCAACATTTGGATGCTTTTTAATGGCAGCTTCCACTTCAGCAGTTCCCATTCTATGCCCAGAAACATTGATAACATCATCTGTACGACCCGTGATAGTTATGTAACCATCCTCATCGTAACGTGCACCATCGCCTGTGAAATAAACAGCTTTGCCATCTTTTGTGACATCCCCAAAGTAAGACTTCACATAGCGCTCTTCATCGCCCCAAACGCCACGAATCTGTGCAGGCCAAGGCTTTGTAATACACATATAACCAGTCTCGCCAACTTCAGATTTTTCGCCAGTAACAGGGTCTAAAATCTCAGCGATAATCCCTGGAAGTGGCAGTGTCGCACAAGCAGGTTTGATAGGAGTAGCCCCTGGAAGTGGAGAGACTATATGTCCACCCGTTTCAGTCTGCCAGTAGGTATCAACGATAGCACATTTGCTACTTCCAACCTCTTCATAGTACCATTTCCAAGCAGGAGGGTCGATTGGCTCACCAACAGTTCCAAGCACTTTAAGGCTTG
>JALUKS010000137.1 GCA_027056465.1 Sulfurimonas sp. | reverse complement strand
TAGGTTTTGAGCTTCGTGTTGCTACTCCTAAGGGGTATGAGGTAGATTCTGCTATCATCGAAGAAGCTTTAAAAATAGCAAAAGTGAGTGGTGCAGTGATAAAAGTGATGCACGACCCAAAAGAGGCTATCAGAGGTGCAACAATAGTAACAACTGATACTTGGGCTTCTATGGGGCAAGAGGATGAGAAAGAGCAACGTATCAAAGATTTTAAAGGCTTTATGGTCGATGGTCTGATGATGTGTCTCGCTAAAAAAGGTGCGAAATTTTTACACTGTCTTCCAGCTTATAGAGGGCAAGAGGTCTCAGCTGAGATTATGGATGAACACTCTGAAATAGTATTTAATGAAGCTGAAAATAGACTCCATGCTCAAAAGGGTTTAATGGTTTGGTTAAGTAAACGATAGATGAGGTGAGAGCTTCTTTAATAAGAAGCTCTTTTTAGTTAAGAAGGTATTAAAACCATCCTTTTGAATCTTCTGCAATTGCTCCATTTAGAGTATTGTAGGTCTCAATGATTTTAGAAATAAGTTCTGTCCCTTTATCAAAGAAGATGTCAGAATCTACACTTTTAGGTGTTTTAAGCAACTTCCTACTTGCAAGTGTTGTATACTCTTTGACTAATTTATCAATAGTATTTAGCTCTACACCAATATTTTTTGGCAAGCTACTTGAGTGTGCAGTGCGAAGAGTAGTCATCTGTTTTTGAAGCGAATCATTTGTTGATGTAGCTTCCTGTACAAGTAGGTAGATTTTTTGAACATCACTTTTAGTAACTTTCCCTGAAGCAGCTAGACCTGCACCAAAACCTCTTAATTCTCCTACATACTCTGTTAAAGGAAGCATAGTCCCCATCATGATACTGGAAGCTTCTTTAGCAAAAGGATTAAGATTTTTTGCATTTCTTTCATTTACGGTTTGGGCAAGCATTAAAATCTGCTCAATCTGTTCAGTGTACTCTGAAAAACTCTTTTTTGCATCTTGTTTAAGTGCAACATTATTAAGTTTAATAAGAGACTTTGATATACTAGATGCTCTATTATTTATAACAGGGTCTGCTGCTAATGAAGTTGATTCCATTTTACCTATAGCTTTTTTTATGTCATTTCTATCACCATATATAAGTAAAAGTGAAGCAGTATTACCATGTAAATAAGAGTTTGTAAGCCCTCTAGTTTTCTGAGTAGATATTACTAGATCTTTTAAGTTATCTATATAGATACTGCTCTCTTTTTGTAAGTCATTGCTAAAGAGTGATTTCGCTTGTAAATTAAACAATAAAAACCCCAAGATTAAAAGTAAACGCATATATTCTCCTTGTTGTGTATATAAATAAAAGTATAACTGAAACTTTCTTAAATTAGTAAAATATTCCAGTAACTTCTCTAATTTTATCCATCATTGGTGTAGCTGTGGCTCTTGCTTTATCTGCACCCATCTTTAAAATCTCTCTTACTTCATCTTGATTTTTTAGATAGTATTCGCGTTGCTCTCTGTAAGGTTTATAGTACTCCCACATAACATCTGCAAGATAGAGTTTGAAGTGTCCATGACCCTCGCCACCTTTTTTATAACGATTTTGTAGGTCGATGAGTTCGCTCTCATTTAAAAAAAGTTTTGCCATATTGTAAACATTACAGTTTTCAAACTCTTTTGGTTCATCTAGGGCTACCTGCTCTGTTACTATTTTTTTGATGGTTTTGAGCTGTTTTTTCTCTTCGCCAAAGATATTGACAGTATTTCCATAGCTTTTAGACATCTTTTGCCCATCAGTTCCAGGGACTGTTTGCACCTCTTCTTGGACACGAAACGCAGGGATAGTGAGAATATCGCCATATTCATTATTAAATTTTGTAGCGATGTCACGAGCAATCTCAACATGTTGAATCTGATCTTTTCCAACAGGAATAATCTCAGGAGAGTAGAGCAGAATATCGGCTGCCATAAGCACTGGATAGGAGAAGAGTGAGTGGTTTGCAGAGATACCTTTTGCCGTTTTGTCTTTATAGCTATGCGCACGCTCTAAGAGTCCCATAGGGGTAAATGCAGAGAGAATCCAGTAGAGTTCTAGTATCTCTTTGACATCTGATTGTACCCAAAAAGTTGATTTTTCAGGGTCGATACCTAGACTTAAAAAGTCCGTTGCTGTCTGCATCGTAAGCTCTGCTAATCTCTTGCCACCATTACCACTACTCATAGCATGGTAGTTCGCTATAAACGCGAAAGTCTCACTTGTTTTTTGTGCCTCAACCATCTGTCTGATAGAGCCAAAATAGTTTCCGATGTGTAAATCACCAGAGGGTTGAATACCTGTTAATACTCTCATAGATAAATTCCTCATTTTTTTTGTAGTATTATAGCAGTCTCAGCTTTATTTTGTTACACTGTTGCTTATATAATCCCTCTTTTTCTACATTTTAAAGGACACTATTTGAAACTTACAGCACTTCTCTTTTTACTGCTCACTACACTTTTTGCGCAAGATAACTACTCTTTGCGTTTGGCACATGGTCAAGCCTCTACGAAAGACCTTGGCGAAATAATCACTGGAGGTTTTCTCAACACACACCCGAAGGGACTCTATGTAACAGCAGTTGATGGTGGATATTTACTGCAAAAGGGTGCTTTTAACCTGCCTCTTGATTTCTATCTTAAAGGTGGACTCTCTGCATTTGATGATAGAAATGCAAATGACAATATGGTTTACGAGACAACTCTTTATCTTAAACTTTACTATAATATAGACTTTTGGAATAATAG
>JALUKS010000136.1 GCA_027056465.1 Sulfurimonas sp. | reverse complement strand
CAACTTGAAAATGGTCTTCCATTTGATGGTTCATCTATCGAGAACTGGCAACCTATCAATGAATCTGATATGCTTTTAACACCTGATGTTGGAAGTACTTTTTTAGATCCATTTACTGCTGATCCTACTGCTATCATGTTCTGTGATGTTTATGACATCTACAAGAAACAAGCGTATGAGAGATGTCCACGTTCTATCGCTAAAGCGGCTCTTAAGCATGCTGAGTCTATCGGTATCGCTGATGCTGCTTACTTCGGTCCTGAAAATGAATTTTTCATGTTTGACTCTGTAACTTTTGTTGATAATATCAATGAAGTTGGTTATAAAGTAGATACCGAAGAGGGTGAGTGGAACTCAAACAATCCTTACCCAGATATGTACAACACAGGTCATAGACCAGGAACTAAGGGTGGTTACTTCCCAGTTGCTCCAACTGACTCTGCTGTAGATATGCGTGCTGAGATGATGCAAGTTCTTGAGCAAGTTGGTCTTGAAGTTGTTCTAGGTCACCACGAAGTTGCTCAAGGGCAACATGAGATAGGTATCGTTTACTCTGACATCATCGGTGCTGCTGATAATGTTCAAAAGTACAAGTATGTTATCAAGATGATTGCACACCTAAATGGTAAAACTGCTACATTTATGCCTAAACCAATGTTCGGTGATAATGGTAACGGTATGCACGTTCACCAATCACTATGGAAAAATGGTAAAAACCTTTTCTACAAAGAGGGTGGCTACGGTAACCTTTCTGATATGGCTATCAACTATGCTGGTGGTATCTTCAAACATGCTGCTGCAGTAAGTGCATTTACTAACCCAACTACGAACTCTTACAAACGTTTACTTCCAGGTTTCGAGGCTCCAAGTATCTTAACTTACTCTGCGAAGAACCGTTCTGCTGCTTGTCGTATTCCTTATGGTGCTGGTGAGGGTGCTACTCGTTTAGAGATGAGATTCCCTGACTCTACTGCTTGTCCTTACTTAGCGTTTGCTGTTATGATGATGGCTGGTCTTGATGGTATCAAAGAGGGAACAAACCCAGTTGGTCCAATGGATGAAGATCTTTTTGAACTCTCTAATGAAGAGATTGCTGAGAGAAAAATCCCACTTATGCCTCACACACTTCGTGAAGCACTTGAGGGTCTTATCGGTGATAATGACTTCTTAAAACCTGTATTTTCTGATGCATTTCTTGATGCTTATCAATCTTACAGATTTGAACGTGATGTATTCCCTGATGAGGGACGTCCTACTGCTTACGAGTTTAAAACTACGTACCAGTGCTAATCTCTTAGAGAACTATTTTTCCCACTCTCGTGGGAAAATCTTTTTATATTTCCTTAAAAAACTCCTAAACAATTTCAAAAAACTTTTTTATAATCCAAACTTTGCTATAATTCGTTTTGAAAATTTCAAGTTAAAGGATTCATAATGATGAATCATATTCCAAATGGTAAGTACAAAGCTTACCCTCAAATAGAGTTACCAAACCGTGTTTGGCCAACAAAGACAATAACAGAAGCTCCTCAGTGGTGTAGTGTAGATTTACGTGATGGTAATCAAGCACTTATTAACCCGATGGATATGAATAAAAAACTTGAACTTTTCAGACTCTTACTCAAACTCGGATTTAAAGAGATAGAAGTTGGTTTTCCTTCTGCTTCTAAAGTAGAATTTGACTTTTTACGTCGTTTAGTTGATGATAAGCTTATACCTCATGATGTAACAGTACAGGTCTTAGTACAAGCTCGTGAACACTTAATAGCAAAAACATTTGAAGCACTTAAAGGTGTCAAAAAAGCGACTGTACATCTCTACAACTCAACAAGTATCGCACAAAGAAAGATAGTCTTTGGAAAAACACAAGAGGAGATTATAGCTCTTGGCTTAGAGGGTGTCGAGCTTGTCAAAAAGTATGAGAAAAAGCATGATGGGCAGATTTTCTTAGAGTACTCTCCTGAGAGTTTTACAGGAACAGAACTAGAGTTTGCCGCAGAGATATGTAACGAAGTAACTGCAGCTTGGGGTATAAGTGCCTCTCGTAAGGTTATCATCAACCTACCATCAACAGTAGAGATGGCAACACCAAATATCTATGCAGATCAGATAGAGTGGATGGGAAGACACTTAGATAACCGTGAAAATATCATCATCTCTACTCATGCACATAATGATCGAGGTACTTCCGTAGCAGCGACAGAGTTAGCACTTTTAGCTGGAGCAGATAGAGTTGAAGGAACACTTCTTAGCAATGGTGAACGTACTGGAAATGTAGACATCATCACACTCGCTTTAAATATGACAACACAAGGTATAGACTCAAAACTTGACTTTAGTCATATCGATGAAGCTTTAGAGATAGTAGAGCGCTGTACTGAGATAAAGACGCATGTACGACACCCTTATGTTGGTGAACTCGTTTACACTGCGTTTAGTGGTTCGCATCAAGATGCCATCAACAAGGGACTTGCTTATCAAAAAGTTAGAGAGGATGAGCTATGGGAAGTTCCTTACTTACCGATAGATCCTGCTGATGTTGGGCGTTCTTACGAGTCTGTTATACGCATAAACTCTCAATCTGGAAAGGGTGGAGTTGCTTATATTTTAGAAAAAGAGTTTGGTTACCAACTTCCAAAAGCTATGCACCCAGAAGTGGGTAAAGTCGTTCAAGCTGTCACAGATGTGGAGGGTCGCGTTCTTAGTTCGAGTGAAATTGTAGCAATCTTTGAAAAAACCTATTTTGAGATGAAAGGTCATCTCTCATTTATTGACTTTAGGGTAGCATCTGATAACAAAC
>JALUKS010000135.1 GCA_027056465.1 Sulfurimonas sp. | reverse complement strand
TCATCACAAATCAAAGAGTCCAACGGCTACTTACGGTTGGCAAACGCATAGATGGTGTGAAAACTCAAAATACCCTCTACTATGCTTGCGCTGTTGTTGTAGCGACTGGTGGTCTTGGCTATCCTGTTTTAGGTGCTGAGGGAGATGGTTATACTCTTGCTGAAGAGCTTGGTCATAAAGTTACACAACTTAGCCCTGCTATGATGCCACTCAAAACAAAAGAGAGATGGGTAAGTGAATGTAGAGCCGATACCATCGCAAAAGTAGAACTTAGAGTCGATCTAAAAAAGCATAAAAAACTCCGAGCCAAAGGTGATCTTATCTTCACAAAAAGTGGCATACGAGGTCCTGTGGTCCTAGACTTTGCAAGAGAAATCACACCCCTACTAAAAAAATATAGCGAAGTCCCACTTCTGCTAAATCTTACAAAAGGGATGAATGAAGAGCAGATAAGCAAACATCTCAAAAAGGAAGCACTTAAAAACTCTGAGACAAATATTGTTACACTTGTAAGCACACTTCTCCCTACCCCACTCGCACGAGAGCTATGCAAATTAGCAGGAGTGCAAGAGGAGCTGACTTTTAAAAAACTCTCAGGAAAGATAAAAGAGAAATTGATTCAGATTCTTGCATGGACACCTCTTACAATAAATGGACACGATGGTTTTCGACAAGCCATGATAACAAGAGGAGGTATAAGTCTCAAAGAGATAGACCCAAAAACAATGCAGAGCAGACTTATAAGTGGGCTTTTTTTCTGTGGTGAGATAATGAATCTCGATGGACCTTGTGGTGGATATAACCTACAGTGGAGCTTTGCTTCTGGCTATTTGGCTGGAATAAATGCTAGTAAAAGTACCGAATAGAAGCAAAAGCAAAAGCCCCACTCTCTTCCACCTCTTTTATATGCTCCTCAGTGACAATACCACCAAGTGCAATAACTTTGAGTGAAGTTGCGTTTACTATCTCTTTTAAAACTGTTACACCCTTTGGTTTACCCTTATTTGGTGTACTGAATATGGGGCTAAAAGTAACATAATCTGCCCCTAATCTCTCAGCGTTTAAGAGCTCTTCTTTAGTATGTGTACTCACAACGACTTCAAGCCCAAGAGCCTTTGCTTTTTCTATGCTCTCAAACTGTGAAGATGTTAGATGCACACCTTTGGCGTTTAATCTATCTGCAAGCTCATAGTCTCGATGCAAAAAAGCTTTGAGGTTTGGTATGTTTTGAGTCATTTGCAAAAAGTTCTGAGCATGGAAGGCATACTCTGAAGTCTCTTTGTTACGATAAAGTGCAAACTCAGGTCTATACTTTCTAAGTTGCATATAGGAGGGTTCAGCCGTTATAAGGTACTTTTGTAACATCTATCTATAGAGAGGATTTTGAAAATCTACAGGTGCGACATCTATAGCACCTGAGTATATATTTTGTAAAGTCTGGAGATGTTTTTGTAGGCGATTGAGAAGATAAAGTTCGCTACTTGTGTACTTCGCACGAGACTCTTCGACAAAAGAGATAAGAAAATCTAAACTCTCCTCTTCACTCGCAAACTCTATCTCTTTGAGAATAGCTTGAATCTCATCATACTCTTCACCGCACGAGGATAAAAAGTCATAAGAGACATCCATAGTTTTTAAATTCTCTAAAGATTTTGAGAATGCAAAATGATTGTAGAGCATACATCCTACAAAATACTCTATATCTGAGGGTTCAAACTCACTATATTGATTCTCTTCATCTGCAAAATGCTTATGCCAAATTTCTAATATTTTATCTGTTTTTGTTTTCATAATTAACCTTGTTTTCATTGATTTAAACTCCTACAACTCTATTTCTTCCACTCTCTTTTGCCTTATAAAGAGCCTCATCAACTCGTTCTAAAAGTATATTTATATCTTCATTATCACGATAACTTGTTACACCAAAACTCATGGTAATAGCAAGAGGATCTTTTTTGTTTTCAACTCTCTGTCTAAGATTTTCTGCTACATTAAGTGCATCTTCATACTTTGTTTCATGAAGTATAATTATAAACTCTTCTCCACCAACTCTTGAAAATATATCTATCTCTCTTAGCGAGTCTGTAATGAGTTTAGTATAGGAGACAAGGACATCATCACCCATAGCATGACCATAAGTATCATTCACTTTTTTAAAGAAGTCAATATCACACATGATTAATGAAAGTGGATATCCATATCGCTGTGATAGCTTTGCTTCTTCTAGTAACTTCTGTGTAAGAAAACGGCGATTATAAAGATTTGTCAATGGATCTCGTATGCTACTTTCGTGAAGGATTTTCTGATACTCCTCCTCTTTTGTAATGTCTGTAAGAACAACACTATAATGATTTTTCTCCTTAGATATCTTAGAAACTGCTACTAAAAAGAAGTAGATTTTATCATCATACTTCAGCTTTGCTTTATGTGTTTGTGAACGGTTCTTATAGATATACTCTGTCCATTCAAGACCATTCATCTCCGATTTTAGATACCCTTCATCTTTTACAAAGTAATCACAAATACAAGAGTGTTCCTTAGTAAATTCTTCAAGATTCTTATACTTATAAAGATAGTTAAATAATCTTTTATTTGCATCAATCATCTGTATCCCATCATTAACAATAAGGATATTATTTGAAGTGTCGATAATGTTTTTATAATAATATTTTTGTTTTTTGTTTTTTAAGTATCCATAAAACATAACTGAACCAACTAATAGTACCAGTATAAAAATGAAGATAATAGTAGCTTTTAAAATAAAATTATTGACATGAATTTGCTTTATATCGCTTAATTTTTTATACATTACAT
>JALUKS010000134.1 GCA_027056465.1 Sulfurimonas sp. | reverse complement strand
GTGCTTCTCACCTACAAGATTATGATGACTTTTTGTCTCTTGTCTTAAACGCAAGAAATATTGCTTATGCAGAGAAACATGGTCTTACTATGGTAACTATCTGTAACACTTGTCAGCTTAACACTGCCATGACTAAACACCGTTTAGATAACAATGCAGAGCTAAAAGCAAAGGTAAATGAGAAACTTGCAGAAGTTGGTTTAGAGTACAAAGGTACATCAAAAATCACTCACTTCTTATATGCTATAATAGATGATATTGGTCTTGATAAGATTAAAGAGATGGTCGTTACTCCTCTTAGTCAATTTAATATCGCACCATTTTACGGTTGTCACAATATCCGTCCATCAGAGCTTCAAAATGAATCTCATGATAAGGCAGAAAATCCTTACAATCCTACTTCATTAGATGATTTAATTATCGCTTGTGGTGGGCAAAATGTAGATTATGATGAAAAAAACAAATGTTGTGGTTTTCATGCAGAGCTTCAAGCACCAAAAACTGCTGCGATACTAACAGGTAATGCTATTGCAGGTGCAATGGATAATAATGCAGACTGGATAGTAACACCATGCCCACTCTGTCACTTAAAACTCGATACACAGACACACCATGCTTCTGAAGCTATCGGTCGTGATGTTGCACTTCCTGTTTTACATATGCAACAGATGTTAGGTTTAGCACTTGGATGTGATCAGAACCTTCTAGGTATGAAACATCACCTTACAAAAGTAGACTTCGTTTAGTTAGCTCCTCTTCCCGCATTTGCGGGATACTCTTTATATTTTTGAGTAAAATAGATGAAAATTATCATTAGGTGTAAAAATGTTTAGTAAACTTTTAGGTAAGAAAAAAGAATCTATAGGTAAAGAAAACCAAGAAAAAGCAGAGCTTTTAAAAAAAATTTCTACAATGAATCTCACTGAAATGAGATCTTATATAAACAATAAGATAGAAGCACTTCCTCTTTGCGAAGATGGACTCAACGGTGTAATACTAAAGCTTATTACTCCAGATTCCATTACAAAACATCTTTATATCAAAGAAAATGATATGGATAGCAAAAAGAAAAAAGCTTTTGATTTAGTTATTCTTATCTCAAAAAACAAAAAGATAACCTTTAAAACAGTAGATGCTATTGGAGTGTTTATAGAACTTTATGCTTCTATTATTAAAGAGTATGATACTCAATATAAAGAGATATACACATCCAGATTCAAGGATGCAATTACTATTGCTCTTAGTAATATCAACACATTATCTGATTTCAAAGCTAAGATGAATCTTTTGGGTGAAAGTTAAATAAATGGAATGACAATGGCATAAGAGCAGTAGCCACAAAAGAAGCACTGAAGTGGATAGATGAACGAGATACAGACATACTTTGTCTTCAAGAGATAAAAGCACTTCCTCAACAGATACTAGAAGATCTTTTTGAAAAAAAGTTTTTAGAACTAGAAGTAAACTCTGTAGAGAAAAAAGCTATTAGGAATTCGTCTTAATATTTAGAGCTTTAATACCAAAAATTACAACTTAATGAAAAAGAGAATTAAAGAGAAATAATGTTATCCTTACATTAATTAAATACCAACTCAAATTATAACTTTGACAACTAAGGAACAAAATGATTAAGTCACTACGTGGAATGAATGACATTCTCAGCGAAGATTACGAGCGCTTTACCTACTTCATAAACCTAGCAACAGAGGTTGCACAAAATTATGGTTTTCATTTTATTGAGACACCACTTCTTGAGGAGACTGCCCTTTTTAAACGCAGTGTTGGGGAGAGTAGTGATATAGTTGGTAAGGAGATGTACCAGTTTATAGATAAAGGTGAAAATGATGTTTGCCTTCGCCCAGAGGGAACGGCTGGGGTTGTTCGTGCGTTTGTGCAACAGAAGCTTGACCGTGCTGGTGGTACTCACCGTTTTTTCTATCACGGCTCTATGTTTCGTTATGAACGCCCACAAAAAGGACGCCTACGCCAATTTCACCAGTTTGGTGTTGAAAGTTTTGGAGTGGAGAGTGTTTATGAAGATGCGACTATGATTATGATGGTAGCTGACATTCTTAAACGCTGTGGTATCGGTTACCGATTGCAGATAAACTCTTTGGGTGATCAAAACTGTATGCCGCAGTATCGTGACTCTCTTGTGAGTTTTATCGAGTCGGTTGAGGATGAAATCTGTGAGGATTGTAAACGCCGTAAAGAGACAAACCCTATCCGTGTGCTTGATTGTAAAAATGAGCATTGTCAATCACTGTATGAAAACGCACCTAAGCTTATCAACTCTCTTTGTGAGGGGTGTGAGAGTGACTTCACAAAGCTCAAGCAGATTTTAGATGATAACGGTGTGGCTTATGAGATAGATACAAACCTCGTGCGTGGACTTGACTACTACTCTAAGACGGCGTTTGAGTTTGTGAGTGACAACATCGGTAGCCAGAGTGCTATCGCTGGTGGTGGTCGCTATGATAGACTTGTGGAGTTTTTGGATGGTCGCCCTACTCCTGCTGTTGGTTTTGCTATGGGGATTGAGCGATTGATGGAGCTTATCGTTATGCCCCAAAAGAAACGCGAGGGTTATTACATAGGTGCTATGGATGCTGAAGCTGTAGATTTGGTCGTGCAACTCACTCAAAGTAAACGCGATAAGATAAAAGTGACTTGCGATTACAAAGCAAAGAATCTCAAAAACCACCTCAAAGCAGCTGACAAAGTCAATGCTAAATACTGCTGTGTCATAGGTGAAAACGAACGAAAAGATGGCACTGTTTGGGTGAAAGATTTGGAAGCTAGGTCAGAAGAGTATAGAA
>JALUKS010000133.1 GCA_027056465.1 Sulfurimonas sp. | reverse complement strand
CTTTAGTTTACTACTAAATTTGATTTTTACCTACTGAGTAGTGTAAATGTTTGGCTATTTGTATTATATGAGAGAGATAAATATGAAACTCATTTTAAGTTTACTTCTTACAGTATTGACACTCCTTGCAGTAGATATCAACCATGCAGATACAAAAGAACTGACAATTTTAAAAGGTATTGGGGTAAAAACAGCACAAAAAATTGTCGATTATAGAACAAAACATGGTTGTTTCGGTTCTATAGAAGATATTGTAAAGGTGAAAGGTATTGGCAAAAAAACTTTAGAAAAAAATAGACCAAACTTAGAAGTTACAAAGTGTGAGGTTAAATAGTAAAAACCGTAGTAACAGACACAGTGTATGTCGGTATTTCAAATGGGATACTTTCCGCTCAACATAATGGAGTGGTAGCGCTAGATATCATCCCTTTGAGAAGAAGATTTCAAATGGGACAGGATGCATACTATAAGGTTAGAAATAGAAAATTCAAAAGTTGATGTAGTGCTAAATATAATTAAAAGTTTAAAAGAAGATATTATGCTGGATATGAAGTGGTAGCTGACAAAAAAGAGTCTAAAGATTTTATAAATATCCCGTAAAAATCATTAGAAAAAATTCGGGATAACAAAGAGAATAGTATATATGACAAATTTCTCCAAATATGACTTAATAGTTGTTAAGTTTCTTTTACAAGCAGTTCAAAGTATAAGGCTAGAGCTGCTATCATACTCTCTAGATTTTGAACTAAAAAAAGTAAAACTCTGCTTCTTTAATTAAAAAGATGTTGTAGAAAAATATAAGGTGATATAATGAGACTTGCTGAATATGAAATAAAAATGATAAAAAAAGCTTTTCATGAAGTTTTTGGAAAAGGTAAAATTTATCTATTTGGCAGTCGTGTTGATGATAATTTGCGAGGTGGTGATATAGATCTTTACTTGATCACTAAAGTAAAGTTTGATGATGAGAGACAGAGAAAGATTAAGTTTCTAATAAAGCTAGATAAGTATATAGGTAAGCAAAAGGTAGATGTTATAATCGCTAAAGATAAAAACAGACTTATAGAGCAAGAAGCGTTAAAATATGGAGTAGAGCTGATGGATGCAAAAGAGTTAAAAATTCAAAAGTATATCAATGAGTGCAAAAAGCATAAGGTAAGAATAAATGAAGCATTTGGGGAGATAAAAGATATTTTCCCTCTTTCAGGTAAAAAATATCTTAACTTAACAAGTAGCGAAGTAAAAAATATAGATCAATATCTCTTTAGATTTTCTAAAATGCAAGATACTATTGGAGAAAAGCTTTTTAGATTGATAGTTGAAGATTTTGTAGAAAATATAGATAGCATGACTTTCATTGATATTTTAAATAGACTAGAGAAAATTGGTATTATACAAAATACTATAGAATGGAATACCTTAAGAAAAGTTAGAAATAATATCGCACATCAATATGATGACGATGAAAATGAGATGGCTGAGGCAATAAATAGTATATTTGCACAAAAAGATGTTCTATTGTCTGTTTTTGATAACATTGAACAATATTTTATAAAAGATAACAGGATATTGAAATCATGAAAATCTTAGCAACAGCAGGCTATATGAATATTAAATTATGAATGGGTTTATTCCCAATACCTGACCCCCAATAGTCACAAAGGAAAAAAAAGATATGAAAATAGCAGTAGCAGGAACAGGATATGTTGGTATATCAAACGGTGTACTTTTAGCACAACACAACGAAGTAGTAGCATTAGATATTATAAAAGAAAAAGTAGATATGTTAAACAATGGTATATCTCCAATAGAAGATAAAGAAATATCCGAATATCTACCAAAAATAATTCAAAATTCAAAATTAAACATTAAAAATTCTTTTCGAGCGACACTTGATAAAGAAGAAGCATACAAAGATGCAGACTTTGTTATCATAGCTACACCTACAGATTATGATCCACAAACTAATTACTTCAATACGAAAAGCATAGAAGCAGTTATAAAAGATGTTGTAGAGATAAACCCCAATACAACTGTCATCATCAAATCGACAGTCCCAGTGGGATATACCAAAAAATTAAATGAACAATTCAAAATTCAAAATTCAAAATTCAAAATTATCTTCTCTCCTGAGTTCTTGAGAGAGGGCAAAGCACTTCATGATAACCTCTATCCAAGTAGAATTATAGTCGGTGAGAAAAGCCAAAGAGCAGAAAAATTTGCTAACTTACTTGCCCAAGGTGCCATAAAAGAAAATATAGAGATACTGCTCACAGACTCCACAGAAGCAGAAGCAGTTAAGCTTTTTTCTAACACTTATCTTGCTATGAGAGTAGCATATTTCAATGAGCTTGACTCTTATGCTCAGACTCATGGTCTTAACTCAAAAGACATCATAAACGGTGTAGGACTTGACCCTCGCATAGGAACACATTACAATAACCCTAGCTTTGGGTATGGTGGGTATTGTCTTCCTAAAGATACTAAACAGTTAAGAGCTAATTATGCTGATGTTCCTAGTAACATTATAGGAGCTATTGTTGACTCTAACTCTACAAGAAAAGATTTTATAGCAGATAGTGTTATAGCTAAAAATCCATCAGTAGTAGGAATTTATAGATTAGTAATGAAATCAGGCTCAGACAACTTCAGAGCATCTGCCATACAAGGCATCATGAAACGAATAAAAGCAAAAGGCATAGAAGTAGTTATCTATGAACCTGTAATGCAAGAAGATGAGTTTTTTAACTCTAAGGTCATAAAAGATTTAGAAGAGTTTAAAGCTATGAGTGATGTTATAATTGCAAATAGATTTGAAACTATTT
>JALUKS010000132.1:8423-9037 GCA_027056465.1 Sulfurimonas sp. | reverse complement strand
TAGCAGTGTACTTGCCAAGTGTTGCTTGATAGACGAAGTTTTTTGGAGAGCTTGCGACTATGCTATCTTCATCAAAATCGACACTCTCTTGAGTAAATGCGATACCTGCGTTTCTAAGGAGCATAGAGCGAGTTTGTGAAGAGGAGCAGAGTCTAACCATTTCTAAGCACTACTCCAAGATAGATAGCAATCACACCAAGAGCGATATTGATAGGCACTAGATATTTCCCGATAAGACCAAGAGCATTTTTCGCTCCTACTGTATCGCCTTTTGCTAAAAGCTTGTCAGCTGAGGAGCGTTTGTATGCCATAAATCCAAGATTTCCTGCCATGAGCATCCAAATAACCTCTTTAACATGCACGATATTGTAGATGTGCATCGCATAGTCGTTGATAACATTACCATTCTCATCTACAGCTGCCGCGCGAAAACCAAAACTTACAGCCATAATAACAGCCGTGATGATGAGTATCACCACAAAAGGTGTCACGATGATAAAGAGACGTTTGAGCGCATGAGAGATGCGTTCAAGTCGATGAAGAGGATTTTCAATCTCACTAAAAGAGTTATTTGCCGCAAAACGCATAGCGATCATACCACCAACCCAAATGAC
>JALUKS010000132.1:0-8413 GCA_027056465.1 Sulfurimonas sp. | reverse complement strand
GCAGAGAGAATATGTAAAAAAACTATCTCTGTGCCAAAGTTTCCAAAGAGATTTATCATCGCATCTTTCATTATGCAAGAGCCTCTTTGATAAACGCGAGTGAAGCCTCTTTTGCTTCAGGGAGTTTGGCAGGAAGTTTTCCACCAGCTTGAGCGAAGTCAGGGCGACCACCTCCACCACCACCGAGGATAGGAGCGATTTTTTTGATCCAATCACCAGCCTTCGCGTTTGCATCTTTGACACCACACGCTATAAGAACTTTGTCGCCTTTGACTTGAAAGAGCATCGCGCAGAGTTTTTCATTTTCATTTTTAAGAGCATCTATCTTCTCTTTGATGTCGCCAGTTGGGTACTCTTCAACCACAACAGCCACACCATTTATCTCATCAGCACTTATCTCTACTTTTGCAGACTCTTGTGCCTCTTTGAGTTCTGATTTTAGCTCTGTGAGAGTAGTTTTTAGTCTATTTATTCCTGCGAGTAGGTCTAAGTTTTTCACTTCACTTTGAGCATTTTGCACTAGGGTTCTCTGCTCTTTGAAGTAGTTGTAAGCTGCATTGCCACAAACAGCTTCGATACGTCTCACTCCAGCCGAAACGCCAGACTCTTTTGTGATGATAAATGAGCCAATATTTGCCGTGTTCGCAACATGAACGCCACCACAAAACTCAATACTTGCATCAGCAAAACTGACAACACGAACTTCATCGCCATACTTCTCTCCAAACTGAGATTTTGCACCAGACTTTTTCGCGTCTTCTATGTCAAGCACCTCTGTTTTTGTAGGAATACCTCGCATTATTTCAAAGTTTACTCGCTCTTCTATCTCACTAAGTTGTGCATCACTAATCGCCTTTGGATGTGAGAAGTCAAAACGCAAACGCGATGCTTCATTAAGTGAACCAGCCTGTGCTATATGCTCCCCTAAAACATCTGAAAGCACTGCATGTAAAAGGTGAGTTGCTGAGTGGTGTTTGATGATTTCATTGCGTGAAATATCGACTTTTGTATCGACATTTATCCCAGTTTTTAGGCTTGATGTTACTCTGATTTGTGAGAGATTAAGTCCAAAAAACTTCTTAGTATCAAGCACTTTTGCACGGCAAGTAAGCTCGCCCTCATCGCCACTCTGTCCACCAGACTCGGCATAAAAAGGTGTCTTATCTAAAAGAACCCACCCCTCTTGAGCTATATCTAAATTCTCTACTCTCTCATAAGAGCTATTTAAAAGTGCTAGGACTTTTGACTTTGTCTCTAGGTTATCATACCCTACAAACTCATTCTCGCCAAACTCTTCAAGAAGCGCTTTAAAGTCCCCTTGAGTAGCCGCATCACCAGATCCTTTCCAAGCTGCTTTTGCACGAGTGCGTTGCTCTAACATCAACTCTTGAAATGTTTCACTATCTAGTGCTAAGTTTTTCTCTTTGAGCATATCTTCTGTAAGGTCGAGAGGAAAACCAAAAGTATCGTAGAGCTTAAACGCCACTGCACCACTAAATACTTTGTCAGTATTTTTGAGTTCAGCCTCAAAAAGTGCTATCCCAGACTCAATAGTCTTGAAAAATCTCGCCTCTTCAAGCTCTATCTGCTCTTTTACTGCTTCTGCTTTTTGTGCAAGATACTCATACTCTCTGCCCATAATTTCGACAAGTGTATCTACTATCTTATACATAAAAGGTTTACGAAAACCAAGAAGGTAACCGTGGCGAACAGCACGACGAAGAATACGGCGAAGAACATAACCACGCCCCTCATTTGAGAAGTTTGTTCCTTGTGAGAGGAGAAAAACAGCCGTTCTTATATGGTCAGCGATAACGCGATAAGAAGCTCCAGTTGCATAAACATACTCTTTGCCTATCATCTGCTCAACTTGCTCTATCATCGGCATAAAGAGTGAAGAGCCATAGTTAGAAGTTTTGCCCTCTTTGATGGCTACGACACGCTCAAGACCCATACCAGTATCTATAGAAGGTTTTGCCAGTGGTAGACGCTCGCCACCTTTCTCTTTTACCTCATACTGCATAAAAACAAGATTCCAAATCTCTAAAAATCTATCGCCCTCGCCACCCATACAATCTTCAGCAGAGTGAAACTCCTCGTGCCCTTGATCATAAAAAATCTCAGAACATGGACCACATGGACCAGTATCGCCCATAGACCAGAAGTTATCGGCATCACCTAAACGCATAATCCTATCAGCAGATATATGTTTTTTCCAGATATTTTCAGCCTCATCATCAGAGTCATGAACAGTTACCCAGAGTTTGTCGATGTCAAGCTCTAAAACTTCGGTAATAAACTCCCAAGCAAAGCCAATAGCTTCCTCTTTAAAGTAGTCTCCAAAAGAGAAGTTCCCCATCATCTCAAAGAAAGTGTGATGGCGCGCTGTGTGTCCTACATTTTCAAGGTCATTATGCTTTCCACCTGCACGAATACAAGTCTGACAAGATGTCGCACGAGGGTTAGCAGGTCGAGGGATTTCACCTGTAAATATCGACTTAAAGGGAACCATCCCCGCATTGTTAAAAAGGAGTGTCGCATCATCTGGCACTAAGGGTGCAGAAGCCGCGCGATTGTGTTGTTTTGATTCAAAAAATTTGAGGTACTCTTCTCTAATATCCATAATTACATCTCTTATATAAAATTTCGCGATTATAACCTAAAAGTGCTATTTTCATCTTTAATTTGAGTTTTTTTGTACCTTGTTTGAAATATTTTTGCAGCTATCCCATCGCCATACCTCAATAGCTCTCCATTTTCATCTAATACTGGTGTAGTTTTATAGCCACATGAAGGGCTTTTTGACTTTAAAACTATAGCATCTGCATCAGGGTATTTGTCTATAAAAGAGTTTATTTCCTCTTCTAAAAGTTCAGTAACATCCTCTTTTGTCTCCTCTTTGATAATCCTATCTTCACCAGCAACTTCCACGACAGAAATTCGTTCACGAGGTGTCCCAAAGATAGGTGCTTCAGGACAAAAAGGGATGATTTCGTACTCTTTGTATGCTTCTGTGACACTGTTTACTGCCTTAGTTTTGCCATCATAACGGCACTTTTCACCTAGTAAGCAGGCAGAGATTATGACACTTTTACTCAAAAAAGCTCTCGACTTCTATCTCTGCATCTAAACACTCAAGATAGATTTTTTCATCAATGCCGTAGCACTTCTCATAACTAAGTTTCTTATCTTGAAGTACAAATTTGTCCACATACTTATTGAGAGGATCGACAATAAGGTAGTTTTGAATACCAAAGCACTCATAAAGCTCTTTTTTTACACTCTTATCTCTCTTCGCAGTTGATGGAGAGAGGACTTCACAGACTAAACAAGGGAGTTTCTCATCTTCACAAAATAGCATCACATCAGGCTGGACAACATTTATATGTTCATCACATGTAAGTTTTATGTCAAAGGGAGCTATAACAGTAGAGCAGTTCGCACTCTTTTGGAGCTGTTTAAATAAAAATGCTATATTTAAAACAACATTCTGATGTACTCGACTCGCCCCACTCATCATATATATCTCTCCAAAAATAAGCTCATAACGCTCACTCTCTGGAGTTATTTTATCTATAGCCAAATAATCTTCATACGTATAATTTTCTAATGCTAATTCACCCATACTCTTCTCCTTTTAGCAGATAATCACAGATTTAATCTCTGTCATCTCTTCGATAGCAAACTTAGGACCCTCTCGCCCAACGCCACTCAACTTCACGCCACCATAAGGCTGAATATCAAAACGTAGGGTTGGCATATCGTTTATCACTACGCCACCAGCTTCAAGCTCACTAATGGCTCGTTGTACTAAACGCAAGTCATTTGTAAAGAGTGAAGATTGTAAACCAAAAGGGGAGTTATTCATCTTCTCTTTTGCTTCATCAAAGTTCTCTACTTTCACAAGGCTTACTATCGGAGCAAATACCTCTTCGCAGACTATCGCCATATCATCTCTTACATCTGCCATGACACATGGGTGAAACATACGACCCTCACGGTGAGGAGGGAGAAGTGGTCTTGCACCCTCTTCTATGGCAGACTCAACCCACTTCATCGCTCGTTCAGCCGATGCATCATCTATGAGTGGACCCATAAAAGTCTCATCTTCATAAGGATTTCCAACGACAAGTTTTTTTGTCTCCTCAGCCATCTTCATCGCAAAAGCATCATAAATATCTGCATGAACATAGATACGCTGCAGAGAGATACAGACTTGACCAGAGTTCACAAATGCCCCCAAAGCACAGCGAGTTGCTGCGAGGTTTAAGTCAGCAGTAGCAGAGATATAGGTCGCCGCATTACCACCTAACTCCAAAGATACTTTTTTTATACCTGCTGATTTTGTGATGATATTTCCAACGGGAACTGAGCCTGTAAAGGAGACAACACGAGGAATATCTGAAGTGATAAGAGCAGAACCGACCTCAGCATCTCCATAGACAACAGAGAGAGCATTAGGTACAGCAAACTCACTCTCTATAAACATTTTTGCAAATTTATAGGCAGTCAAAGGTGCTTCAGGAGTTGGTTTTAACACTACGGCATTTCCTGCGACAAGAGCAGGAGCAAGTTTATGTGCTACGAGATTAAGAGGAAAGTTAAATGGAGTAATGGCTACAACAACCCCAGCAGGTTCACGAGTAAAAAATGCAATCGTCTTCTTCCCACTAGCCATAGCATCGGTGTTGATAGTCTCCCCGTGCATTGTGCGCATAGTCTCAGCTGAAAGTGTTACAGTCTCTATACAACGATCAACCTCAACACGAGCAAACGCAATAGGCTTACCAACTTCATCAGTCAAAGTCTTTGCCATATCCTCTTTGTTGTCACGAAGTTTTTGCGCGACATCTAAGAGCCAAGAACATCTTTGCGCAAGTGTCGAAGCCTTTGCTTCTTTTGTAGCCTCTTTTGCTATTTTGAGTGCTTTGAGTGCATCATCTACACTGCATATTGGAGCATTTGAAACAACATCGCCAGAGTATGGGCTGACTCTTTCACTATTTGTATCAGTCATCGCCTCTTGTGAGCCGAAAAATATTTTTGCTTGCATACAATCTTCCTCTAATTAATTAGGGAAATTATAGCATTAGTTCATTAAAGAGAGAATTTTTTATAAAGTTATGTTTTCTAAATGTTCGATTTTGTCAGGTGTCACAATAACTGCATCAATCATAAAATCAACATCTAAGGAGTTTTTCTTGAGATAAACATAGACAGTTTTCGTAAATTTTGAGAGTTTTGAGGGAGTGATGTTTTGAATAGCAAGTTCATAATCCTCCCCACTTTTCACTTCAACAAAATGAAGTACACTCTCTTTCATAACGATAATATCTATCTCCCCAAAACGCGAGTAGAAATTTCGCTCCACTATCTCAAAACCATTCTCATAAAGAAAGGCACAAGCCTTCTCTTCAGCGATATTTCCTTTTGCTCTGCTCATTTTTACTTCTTTTATATTGTGCATAGGAGCAGTAGTCAGAGGGTGATGAATCCCTCTGTGTTGATTAGAATATATACGGTGCAAACACCATAAAAACTAAAAAGACTACTACTAATTTAAATAACAATGTGACTCCTTTATATTGGATTCCCACCCAACACACCCACAAAAAAAAAGGGCGACTAGAAATAAATCTAGCCGCCCTTTCAATCCAATACATTGAGATCATCACTCTCAAAATATAAGGAATCACATTGTTTCGTTAAAATTATACCAAAGATAGATTAATAAGTCAAAACCTTAGCAGTTAATAACCTCAACCTTTATGCTCTTAAACGCAGCCGTTAAGATGACCTCATCGGCTGCGTCTCCGAAGAGTGCGTTAATTCTTGAGCTTGCGTGGTGGAAGGTGCTAAAGAGGGTTTTTGCTTGGACTTTGTCTGTGATTTTTATGGTGAGTGGGTTTGTCTCTCCGAACTCACTTTTTAAGATTACTTGCTTAGATGTAAAATCTGCTGCATCCTCTTCACACACAAGTAAAATATCCTCCTCATAGCGTTTCATCAGCTTCTCACTTCTTGAAGTCTGTGCAGAGTTGTTATAGTGAGCTAATGTTCTTCCTGTACTGAGATGGTAGCCTGTAAGCCTCTTCTCCATAATCTCTTTAACCATTCCACGGAGTCTGTACTGATTATATTTGAAATGCCCTAATCCATCCTCTGTTCGGAAGTCTAGTTGGTGTAGGATTGGGGTGTCTTCTGTATGGACTGGCCACTGAAGTCCGCGTTTACGGTGCTTCTCTAAACGGTGGTAGTCTGCTCCAGAGAAACGTCGATAGGCTACTTTTTGCACCTCTTGCCACACCTCTTTTGAGGAAGCATACTTAGCATCCCCTCCCATTTTATTATCTAAGAGTTGTAACACTTCCCAGTCATCGGGTAGCTCTGACTCTACTAAAGGCTGTGAAAGGTGTAGGCGTCGCATCGCGTTTATGTAAACGCCAGTCTTCTCATAAGCTGACTTCACACCCACAACTATGTCTGCACGATTTGCAATATCTGTCATAAAAAGCTCTTGAACGAAAATCATATCAAGCTTCTCAAATGCCTTATCTACTTTGTTGAGATTTGGATGAATATGCGTTAAATCTTCACCCATATTGAGGACAACTTTTATCTTATCATCAAGCATCGCATCTACAAGTTGTGGTGTCATTAATCCCACCTCTTTTGGCGTTTGATAATCTGGGTCGTAGTAGGGAAGCATTCCCATATCGCAAACTCCTTGGACATTATTTTGCCCACGAAGAGGCATCAATCCTGCCCCTGCTTTTCCTATATTTCCAGTCATAAGAGCCAAATGCACCATCGCCATAACAGCATAAGAGCCATCTATATGCTCAGTAATCCCAAGCCCCCAAAATATCATCGACTTTTTCAGAGCATACTCACGAGCCACTTTACGGATAGTTTTTGCCATATCTTCATAGCCCTCTATCCCTTTGTAAAAGTCAGGATTTGCATAAGCATCACTCATAATTTTTGCTTTAAACTCTAAAAATCCTGCCGTTCTATCAGCTAAAAAATTATCATCATACAGCTCTTCATCTATGATAACATAGGCAAGCATATTGAGAGTGAGAAGGTTCGCTTCATGAGGTATAATAGCCTTATACTTTGCAAATCTATGCAGTTTAATATCACGAACATCAAAAACAGCAAGATTATCTTTCTCTCGTGCTACATCGATAATTCGATTTGCTATGATGGGGTGGGCTTCTGTCGTATTTGAACCGATAACTATCATAAATTCAGTGTTATAGATGTCATTGTAAGGGTTTGTAGCTGCACCCTCACCGATAGTTACACGCATACCACTAAGTGATGGCGAGTGACAAACGCGAGCGCAGTTATCTACATGAGGAGAGTTGAGAGTATGGCGTGTGAATTTTTGGAAAAGGTAAGCAGACTCACAAGAGCTTCTCGCCCCACCGATAGAGCAGATAGAGCTATCGCCGTAGTTTTTTTGTGTCTCTTGCAGTTTCATCGCGGCTGCAGTTGTAGCTGTCTCAAGAGTTGTCTCATACCAAGTCTCATCTAAAGCAACAAGAGAAGAAGCGACTGCATCTTTTATCTCAGGATTTTTCTCTAGCCATGACTTTCTTATACGAGGAGTACGAACTCTATCATCAGCATCTACAAAATCAAAACCATATTTACCTTTGATACAGAGTTTCCCTTGAGAAACGACACCATCAGGATGAGCGAAAATCTTTACAATCTTATTCTCTTTAGTGTCTACATGAGCGGCTATATCGCAACCAACTCCACAGTATGTACAAACGCTATCAATAGTTACAATATTTTCCATATTTTCGCTCTTTTTATTAGACTATTCTAATCATAACAGGTGCTACGTTTACGAACTCTTGTGCTTCTAGCTCTTTCATAAGTTTTTGAACATCTTTTTCTACTGCTAAATGTGTAGAGATGAGAAGGTTTGCTGATGTTTCTGTCGCTGGGCGTTGGAGCATTGTCTCTACTGAGATGTTACTATCTTCAAAGAGTTTTGTTACTTTTGCTAAGATACCTGCACGGTCTGATATATTGATACGTAAGTAGTATTTTGAGTGAATATCATCTGTTGATTTGAGAGTGAGTTTACTCCCCTCCATCGGTCTGTCGAAGCCTAGCATTGGCGTTGATTTACCACTTCTTGCGATGTCGATGATGTTTGCCACTACTGCACTTGCAGTTGCATCACCACCAGCGCCTGCACCATAGTAGAGTGTCTCCCCTACTTTGTCACCAACAACTGAGATAGCATTCATAACACCGTCAATTTTTGCTATCATCTCATCCTCTTTAATGAGACAAGCATGCACGCGAAGTTCTACTTCATTGCCATCTTTTTTAGCGATACCTAAAAGCTTGATAGCATAACCAAACTCTTTTGCAAACGCTATATCTT
>JALUKS010000131.1 GCA_027056465.1 Sulfurimonas sp. | reverse complement strand
TAGCACTCGAGATAAAGTCATCTTCTAGACCTACAAACGCGGCTGCTTGAGTGTCATAAAAACTTAGCTCACTCGCATAGATCTCTTTAACATCAGGTCGCCCTATTCTATCTAACTGCCATCTCAAGAATGTATCTAACTCAAAACTCTCATCTGTTGTAAGGATAGGACAAACATCAGTCTGTTTGTTGACAGTTTTATCTTTGTTCGCTTTATCATCAAGATGGATGGCAAGAGAGGGAATAGTAGCGATTGCCTTTTTCACATCTATAAGAGCATCTTGAATCTCGCCTTGCATATCAAGGTAAGAGATGCGACCAGCCAAAGAGAGGTCACGGTCAAACCAAGGAGTAAGAAGCAGACCACCATAAGGCTCTACTCCAAACTTAACTATGCCATGCTCCTTTATAACTGGGTTTGGCTTGAGCTTGAGGTTTGGTGAGTCAGTATGAGCACCCACCATTAAGTAGTTCTTCTCTTGTTTAGGATAGGTAAACGCGATGACACTTGAGTCATTACGAGTCACATAGTACTTCTGCCCTGCTTTTAGTTCCCACTTCTCTACCTCATCAAGCTTAGCAAACCCAGCATTTTCAAACATCATTGACATATTTTGTGTCGCATGAAATGGTGTTGGCGAGGCATTTAAAAAGCCTAAAAGTCCCTCATTAAAATCTTGTTTTTCCATTATATCCCTCTTTATTTTCACTATATAAATTTATACACAATTCGTACTTTTCACCACAAGCATACATTTTTTTACAACCTGAAAGATTATAGCTATTTTACATATTATAACACATACTATTTAACTTATCTCTTAAGCCCCTAGTACATCTATAGCTTCATTACCCTCTAAACTTGCGAGTATTTTAGAGTCTACTCGAATCGCTGAATCTATAAGGTGCATTGATAAATACTCTTATTTTCAGCAATTATTTGTTACAATTACAGTTAAGTGACTCCTAGGATAAAATATGACACAATTAGAATACAAAATATATATAGATGATGTAATCCGTCGCGTTGAGAGAGCGAGACTACAGGTGAGTGGACACCATATAGTAAAGATAGTAGCAGTAAGTAAGTACTCACAATCTTCAGAGATAAAAGATCTCTATGAAATTGGGCAACGTGCATTTGGTGAAAATAAAGTGCAGGATTTAAAAGCTAAATCAAATGAGCTAGAAGAGCTTCCACTTGAGTGGCACTTCATAGGGAACTTACAAAAAAATAAGATAAACAACCTTTTAGCAATCAACCCTACTCTCTTTCAAGCACTAGACTCTTATGAGCTAGCACTAGAACTACAAAAGAAGTTAGAAGCTAAGGAGATGACACTTAATTGTCTCTTACAGGTAAACTCTGCAAAAGAAGAATCTAAGCATGGTTTCATGCCTGAAGAGACACAAGAAATCTATGCGAAGATAACTTCTGAATGTAAAAATATAAACCTCAAAGGTTTGATGAGTATCGGTGCGCATAGTGAGGATAAAGCAGTTGTAAAGCAGAGTTTTGAGACCACTTACGAACTTTACAAAACTCTACCAAATGCGACTATATGTTCTATGGGTATGAGTAGTGATTTTGAACTCGCTATTGCATGTGGCTCTAATATGGTTAGACTTGGCTCAGTGATGTTTAACAAGTAAACTTTTGTTTACTTTGAAGTATGCCTCTTAAAACGAACAGCATGACTTTTTGGATTGTTTATCAACTCTTTTTGGTACTTTATCATCTCAAGAAAAGGGTTTAAAAAATTCTCAAGTTGCACTGTTTCTATCTTCTCGATTTTATGCTTATCTAAAGCTTCTAAAACCACAAGTGTAGACTCTATCGTAGAGAGATATGCCTCATCTGGTTGTACCTTTATCTCATAAGCCGAAGTTCTTGAAGTTGTGAAACTCATGTGTCGTAATTTATTAAGATTTAAACTGAGTGTAAACATCTTTTTTGTGCATGCCCATGTGGAGTCTATAAGAAAGATAGCTAGAGGTTTCTCACTTTTTTTTGGATTGGTAGTTGTGAGATTGATTGCATTTACAGAGGGGAAAAGTATGAAGCTCTCATGAGTGGCTATTATCTCATTTATTCTTCTATGATTAGAGAAGTCTATACCCATAAAAAGCTCTGAGTTTGGAAGGGATTTATGTGTAAAGTGTCCCGTGTTATTTTTGACTTTTTTAAACTCTTTTGGGTGTATAAGTATGACAAACTTTGTCTGCGTTTGTATCTTCTCAAAATACTCACACATACAAGAACTTTTAGGTCTAAAACAGTTATAACACTTCTCTCTATCGCCGTAATATGTTTTCATTAACGAGATTATACTACAATTAGATATGTATAAAGATAAATACGACCTAATTGTTATTGGAAGTGGTGCAGCTGGGATTATTTCTGCCATTATGGCAGCTCGTAAAGGTAAGAGTGTGCTACTTTTAGAAAAACTCTCCAATATCTCTGCAAAGCTTAAAGCAACTGGTGGTGGTCGCTGTAACCTTACAAATACTCTCTCCAATGAAGATTTTATGGCAAGATTTGGTCGTGATGGGCGTTTTATGCAAGATGCTCTAAAAGCCTTTGACAACAAGGCACTTGTTGCGTTTATGGATGAGATAGGTATAGAGACTCATGCCCCAGATGGTTTTCGCATTTTCCCTACTTCGCACTCTTCTGCCACTATCATAGAGGGTCTTACTCAAGAGATGAATAGATGGAATATTAAGATCATCACAAATCAAAGAGTCCAACGGCTACTTACGGTTGGCAAACGCATAGATGGTGTGAAAACTCAAAATACCCTCTACTATGCTTGCGCTGTTGTTGTAGCGACTGGTGGTCTTGGCTATCCTGT
>JALUKS010000130.1 GCA_027056465.1 Sulfurimonas sp. | reverse complement strand
TCTATAGCCATACCCACTCTCTTTTTCTACCCAAAAAGGAGGATGTAAAGCACCAGTAAGTTTTAAAAATGCTAAGCCCTCTTCATCCCAAAACTCTTTTTTTGTGTAGCCACCCTCTTGCACAAACGCCATAAATTCTGCATTACTCACAAGATATTTTGCACTCCTAAACGCCGAGATTTCTTCTCTATAAGTTCCATACTCATTATCCCAGCTATAGAGTAAATGTTTCTCATCTACTCCAAGCTCTACTGTTTGAGCTTCGATACTTACCATACTATTTTGAGGTGCTTCCCCAAACTCTTCACAAGGAGGAAAATAGTTAGATTTTTTAACAAACGCTATAGGCATCTGTCTATGCAGCACTAGAGAGGTTTCTATATGTATTCGCTCATGCTCAATCCCCATGAGTATAATCCACATAGCTGAATCTTTTTGTATAGGGAGAGTAAGTGGAAGCTCTTCTATAAGTTGTCTCACTAGCTTTTTCACTTGTAAACGATACTCTCTCACGGCACTTACTTCTGGCCAGATAGCATGAGAACTACTCATATCATCCCATGCCATTTCATCAACACCTACAGCGAAGATAGACTCAAAATCAGGATTTATTCTTTTATCAATAATTTTCATAAGGATAAGTTTATTTACAAAAAATGTTGCAGTATGTCCAAAGTAAAATATCATCGGATGGCGAGTAATCTCGGACTTCTTATAGAAGACACTATTATCTTTAAGCAGTTCAAATACTTTCTCATAAAGTTCAAAAGTATTTAAAAAATAGTCTAAAATTTCTTCGCGTTTAGCTTCTGGACTCTCACCATCTAAAAGAGGTGTATATTTACTTAGTTGACTCAAAATAGAACTTTAAGAAGTGACTTTTTTTGCAAGTTGCTCAGGAAGAAGCTCTAAAGACTCCTCTACAAGCTTTGTGTTTCCATGAGTGATAAATCTATCTTCATACTCAAAGCTAGTAAGTTTTATATCTACAATCTGCTCTTGAGCTAAAAACTCTAGCAGAGCAGAACCGACACCACCCATCTTTGCACTATCTGAGAAGAGAAACCATTTTTTATGTTTTAATGCTAAACTTTTAAGCATCTCTCCATCGAGTGGTTTTACAAAACGCAGGTCTAAGATACTCACATCATCCTCTACAAATTTTGCTGTTTCAAAGGCACGACCTACTCCATTACCATAGCCGATAAAGAGAGTATCTGACTCTGTAGATTTGAGGAGTTGTGATTTTCCTAATCTAAATGGAATAGATTCTGGTAGTGTTGTCTCTATAAATGAGCCACGAGGATAACGCAGAGAGCATGGATGCTGATACTCCACTGCAAACGCCATCGCTTGATGAAAACTCTTCTCATCACGAGGAGCAAAGAGGGTCATATTTGGTATGGCTCTTAAAAAAGATATATCAAAAACACCCTGATGTGTCTCTCCATCTTCCCCGACTATTCCAGCCCTATCAAGAGCAAAAACAACGGGTAAATCCATAATACACGTATCGTGAATGACTTGATCAAAACCACGCTGTAAAAATGTAGAATATATCGCACAAAAAGGCTTAAATCCCTCTTTTGCCATCGCCGACATACTTGTCACGGCATGCTGTTCAGCGATAGCTACATCCCAAAAACGATTAGGGTATTTTTCCATCAAAGCACTCATACCTGTACCACTCGGCATGGCAGCAGTGACACCGACTATCTTGTCATTTTCCTCACAAAGATGTAGAAGTGCATCTGTATATATCTGTGTCGCACTTTTTGTAGAGCTTTTTTTCATACTTGAACCATCACTCAAGTCAAAAGGTCCTACACCATGCCACTTCTCCTCCTTCCCCTCTGCTATCTCATACCCTTTACCTTTAGTGGTCTGGGCATGAATAAGAACAGGACGATTAAGTTTTTTTGCTGTCTCGAAAATCTCTATCAACTGTGCTAAGTTATGCCCATCAACAGGACCTATATAGTTGATACCCATCTCTTCAAACAAAATACCAGGAGTGATAAGCTTCAAGCCATCTTCCATACGTTTGGCTATATAACGAGCACCATCTCCGAAGTTATCCACAAAAGACTCTGTAGATTTTTTAAAACGCTGATAAAATGGACTCGCCATAGCAGAGGAGAGAATGCGCGAAAGCGCACCGATTGGTTTTGCTATACTCATCTCGTTATCATTTAAGATAATAACCATCGGATATTTTCTATCGCCAAGTTCATTAAGTGCTTCATAGACCATACCAGCCGTCATAGAGCCATCGCCAATCATTACAACAGGAATACGACTCTCCTGCTCGCCTTTAAGTGCTATAGCTTTTGCAGCACCTACACCTAAAGATATAGAAGTTGAGCTATGCCCAGCTACAAAATAGTCATCCTCACTCTCACTCGGTTTGGTATAGCCACTAAGACCATTAAACTGACGCAGAGTATCAAACGCATCCCATCTATCTGTCAAGAGTTTATGTGCATAAGATTGATGACTTACATCAAATATAAATGGGTCTTTTTTACTATCAAACACCTTGTGCATCGCTACGATAAGCTCAGTTGCTCCCAGAGTTGAGCTAAGGTGTCCACCATTTTTACTCACTACGCGAAGAATCTCTTGGCGTATATCTTGACATATTACTTCTAACTCTTCTATACTTTTATCTTTAATATTCATCTTTTACTACTCACTTAATGCCGCACGTTTTACACGCTCAAATCTTTTTTGTATCTGAGAGTCTATATTTCCAGCATCACTTATTACGATGACACCCCCCTCACTTATTGCACTATCTGAAACTACTGCTACATTTTCTAAATTTCCAGTTTTTTCAGAGATTGCACCATGATTTGCAGGATTTACTTTAAGTGTAACTTTTGAAGCTGTTTGCAAATCTTGAAGCAACTCTTCACTTAGTTTTTTTGCAACTTCATTAGAATTTTCTTGAAGTTCTACTTTAACAACCTCTTGAGAAATATCCAAAGCAGCTACAATAAGCTGACTTTTTATACCCTCAAGAGCTACATTAAACTCTTGCGCACTCAGATCAAGCTTTTTCACTGACTCTGCAAACTGTTCTAAACCTTGTGTACTACTTCTTGCTAACTCTTCATTTGCCTTTGCTTGACCAGCTGCCACACCCTCTGCAAAAGCCTCCTCTTTTGCTTTTTCTAAACTCGCTTTATACTCTTCTTCCTTTGCTTCAAGTTTCATCTGTAACTTGATAAAGTTTGAAGACATCTCATCAGTTTTCTGCATTAAAGACTCGATAAGAGACTCTTTTGAACTAGAACTCAATGCGCTAGAATCTACATCTGTAATCCTCTTCTTTTCAGAAGTATCTGTTAGAATACTACCTTCATTTTCATTGATACCTACTTGTGATGCTGCACTGCTTATGATTTTAAAGTTATATTTATTTACATCATGTGCTTCTAAGGATGTACTTGAAATTACTACAGCCATTACTCAATCATCTCTTCTGTTGAACCCATTTGGATAACACCAGACTCAGCAAGAGAGTTCACAGATTCGACAATCTTACGTTGTGCAGTTTCAACATCTTTCATTTTCACAGCACCAAGGAACTGCATCTCCTCCTCAAAGGCTTCACGAGCACGCTCACTCATCGCTGAGAAGAACTTCTCTTTGAGCTCTTCAGGGGAAGATTTTAAGGCAAGCATTAAGTCTGCTTTTTCAACAGACTTAAGTACTTCCGAAATTCCTGCTTTATCGAGACTGACTATATCTTCAAAAGTAAACATCATTTCCTTAATAAGCGTTGCTAGTTCTTCATCAACCTGTTCAATATTTGCAAGTGTAGACTTAGAACTTTTTGCACCAAGACGATTAAATACATCAGCAACAGCACGAGGTCCACCAACTTCTACTTTGTAAGAAGCAAGAGACTCCAGTTTCGACTCTAATACAGCAGATACACGCTTGATAACTGAAGGAGAAATATCTCCAAGTTTTGCCATACGCATTGCCACTTCACTTCTAAGGTCATCAGGAAAATACTGTAGAGTATCCGCAGCTTCGGTTGCATCCATATGTGCTAAAATTAATGCAATAGTCTGAGGATGCTCATTTATAATAAAATCTGAGAGTTGCTGTGGTTTGATTTTAGAAAGATAAGCAAAGTTCTGTGTCTCTTGCATACTTCTTGAAAGCTTATCGAGTACTTTTTTTGCTTCTTCTGCACCAAGTGTTCTATAGAGTAGCTCTCGTGCATATTCCATACCACCCGATGTAAGGAATTGACCAGATTGAAATATTGCGTGAAATTCCTCAAGAATTGCCGTTGCTATTACTCTATCCAATGTTGTATTTTGTACGATATATTTAGAAATTTCAGTAATTGACTCAACACTCATCGCTGAGAAGATAGTTGCTGTTGTCTCTTCTCCTAACTGTAAAAGGAGTATAGCAATCTTTTCTGCCATACTCATTTCATCAAATAATGCTTGCTGTTGTTGTGTTAAATTAGACATATTTTTTTCCTTCTCTCATTATTTAGAGATGCCTGATTCTGCTGCTTCACTAAGAAGTGCTTGAAGAAGTGATGCAATATCTTCTGGAGCATCTTCAGCCATACCACGAACCTTATCTAAAATAACCTCATATTTCAGTCCATCTTCATCAAAGTTATCTCCAACACCAAGTTGATCTTCCACTTTTTTACGCATCTGTTGGACTTTCTCAACCAAGTCCTCTTCGTCATCATCTTCAATATCTAAAGTAGGAGTTTGAAGTTCTTCCTCTTCACGAGAAACTTCTAACATCTTGTCTGCAAATGGCGATATAACCTTTTTGTAGAGTATAAAAAGTAAAATAAGAACAAAAAGATACTTAAAAGCTTCAGAAAATGGTGCAAGATAAGTTGTAATAAAGATTTTACTTTCCGTAACACTATCGACAGGAAGCTCTGTTTTACTACGGTCAAATTGTAGATTTTGTACACTTATTTGATCCCCACGCTTTTCATTAATACCAATGGATTTACTTACCAATGAAGTAAGTGCTTTTATATCTGCTTCATTCAGTGGTGTATACTCCAGTTTTAAGCTTGGAGTACCAGATTTATCTATTTTTTTCTTATATTTTCCATCTATTATTACTGCTGCAGTTATTCTTTTGATACGTGCAAATTGACTTTTTGTTGTGCTGATGGTTTTACCAACCTCATAGTTTGTTGTTCCTGTATTTTTTTCATACTTTTCTGTTTTTTTATTATTTGCCAGTCCCTTAACTGGTCCAATATTACTTACTGTTCCTGGCACACCACCAACTTGTTGTGGTGTGGATCCCGTACGTTTTTCTTCACTTGTTTGCTCGCTTCTTACAACATTCTCAGGATCATAACTTTCACTTTTCGAATTCTTCACCGAAAAATCGAACTCTATGGTTACTTGAGCCACTACCTTATCTGGACCACCCACAAATGGGGAAACCACACTTACAATCTTATTTTGAAGTTTTTTCTCTTCTTTGTGTTTATAATGCTGTTGGGTTAAAGAAAGTTCACTCATCTGTACTGTTTCGTCTTCATCGCCAAGTGTATTACCATCACTACTTATTAACATAACATTTGCAGTTGTTAACATGGGAACAGCAGAGGCAACAAGATTTTTAATACCGCGAATTTGCTTACTTGTGAGCGAACGATTTTCTACCATTTGAACCATAACAGAAGCAGTAGGTGCTACCTGTTTTGAGACAAAAAGTGTCTTTTTTGGTAAAGCTAAACTCACAGTAGCTCTCTCAATAGGTGAAAGCCCTGTAATGGTTCGTGCAAGTTCACCTTCTAAGGCACGAAGATGTTTTATCTGTTGATCAAAACTTGTTGCACCAAACTCTTGCTTATCAAAAAGTTCAAATCCTACCCCACTATCTTTTGGAATTCCCAAAGAAGCAATATTTATTCGTTCTTTGTAAAGAACATTTTTAGGTACTTTTATAACATTATCTGCTTCAAGTTTATAAGGAGTATTGTCTTTTTCTAACTGTGCAACTACTTTGGCAGCATCCTGTGATGACAGTGTATCAAAAAGGACTTTATATTGACTTTTTTCATCCTTTTTAGAAGTAAAAACAACAAGAAATATTAAGAATGCAACAATCCCAATAATAGCCGCTGCAATAATTATCTTCTGCTGTTTTGTAAGCTTATCGTAAAGGACAACGAGCTGTGAAAAAAGTACCTTAAAATCCATTAAATTCCCATTTTAGTTTATAATAATTGTTCTGTAAGTTCAAAGAAACGACTATTTTGCTCAGGAGTTCCTACTGTTACACGTATTGCATTCATACCATATCCACTTAAATCTCTCACTATCATCCCCTTACGAAGAAGAGCATCTGCTAACTCTGTAGAGTTTTTATTTTCAGGCAGTAAAAGTGTCACAAAGTTTGTATAACTCTCTATCATCTCTATCTTCTGCTCTGTTGCGAATGCTTCATAGCGTTGCATCTCACTAAAACATGAAGAGATAGAGTTTACTACAAACTCCTCATCTTCAAGTGCAATAGAAGCAGCCTCTAAAGAGAGTGTTGTGATATTAAAAGGTGGGCGAAGTTTATAAAGCTCTTTTATGATTGGAGCAGATGCAATACCATACCCTACTCTCATACCACCAAGCCCATAAGCTTTAGAAAAAGTTCCAAGATAGATAACATTGCTGAACTTCTCTACAAGCTCTTTTGGAGCGACACTTTTACGCTTATCTTTAAATGCCCCATACTCCATATAAGCCCCATCAATAACCACAAGGGTATCCTCATCAATCTTCTCTAAAAATGCCAACATATCAACACTATCTATAGCATCACCAGTTGGATTGTTAGGTGTACATAAAAATATAATCTCTGGTTTTTCACTCTTATAAAGCTCATAAAACTCCTCAAGATTATGCTCTTGTGAAGTGGTACGGATAACCTCAGCACCTACATGCTTTGCATAGATTTCATACATCGCAAAAGTGACTGAATTTATGAGTATCTTTGAGTTGCTATCTGCTTTTGCATGCATAATAAACTCAATAACTTGATCGCTACCACTTCCAATAATAAGATTTTCATCTGTAACATCAAATCTTTTTTGGAGTGCTGATTTGAGTTTCAGCATACTATCATCAGGATAGAGTGCCATATTTGAGACAATCTGTGTTACTGCTTTTTGTACCTTTGGTGAGCATCCATAAGGATTTTCATTTGATGCAAGTTTTACTATATCTTTTGACTCTATACCAAACTCACGAACAACAAGCTCGATTGGTTTTCCAGCCTCATAAGTTTTTATATTTTCTAATTTTTTATTAAATTTCATTATTTACTCCTCACCTTTTACATATGAGCCAAGCCATGTAACTTCATCAGTATGCTTACTTAGTACTTTTTGTATTTCAATATCATCTATATGCCCAAAGAAGTCTATATAGAACCAGTAATCAAAGCCACCCTCTTTATCTTTTGAAGGGCGAGACTCAATTTTAGAGAGATTTATATTTTGTGCATCAAAATCTTGTAGAAAATGTACAAGTGCGCCCGCCTCTACAGCATCCTTTAAACGCACAAGTATAGAGGTTTTATCCTCGCCACTCATACCATTTTTAAAGTCACTTAAAATGACAAATCTTGTCGCGTTGTCACTCTCATCTTCGATATTTTCAAACATCGTTGGTACACCATAGAGTTTAGCTGCTATATGAGAACAGATTGCGGCTGCATTCTCATCCTCGGCTGCCAAGATAGCGGCTTTTGCAGTGGATTCAACAGGTATCTGTTCAATATCATAAAAACCATGCTCACTTAAAAACTTACGGCACTGACCAAAACCCTTATCTTTTGAGTAAATTTTTGTAATATTTTCTATCTTTCTTGCTTTGGTAGCAAATGAAACATGAATAGGCATATAGAGTTCTGCTACAATTTTGACATGAGATTTTGAGAGTAAATCAAGTGTCTCCCCCACAATACCATCACGAGAATTTTCTATAGGCACAACACCAAATTTCGCACGACCTGCGTTTAAAGTGTTAAAAACTGACTCAATAGAGTTAAGAGATAAGTACTCACTCATCGCACCAAAACGGCTCTCAGCTGCTTGATGAGTAAAGCTCCCCTCAGGTCCAAGATAGGCTATGCGTTCAGGAAGTTCAAGGTTACGTGCAACTGCAAAAATCTCTAAGAATATTGCTTCGATAGCACTTGCGTTTAAGAGACCTTTACTCTCTTTACTCAATGCAATAAGTCTTGAGATAATCGCTTTTTCGCGTTCAGGTCTATAGATAGCCCCACCACTCTCTGTTTTTATCTCACCAACTCTCTCTACAACTTCCATACGACGATTAAGAAGCTGTAGCATCTCATTGTCTATACTGTCAATCGCCTCTCGACAATCTTCTAAAGTTTTATACTCACTCATATCTTCTCCAATATCTCTTGCATATCTGCATATACAAAATCTGGTCTTAAATTTTCTTCTAAAAGTGGCACTATCTCTTCTGCTGTTTTGTACTTTCCACTCGTGACAAATAGAGTCTCCATTCCAAGCTCTTTTGCCCCACCGAGATCACCCTTCACATCATCGCTTATCATTTTAATCTGCTTATATGAAGCTTTTATATCTTGTTTTTGTAGAAGTCTCAGTGCCTCTGCATAAAACGCAACACTCGGTTTGCCTATCACCTCATAAGAGCTACTCGTAGCAAACTCAAGCATACGCAGAACTGCACCCACACCTGGGTAGCGTTTCGAGTTTTTTGCATAGAGAGATGTCTCATGCATACCGACAAGTTTTGCACCTGAAAGTAAAAAATCTATCATCTGTGCATACTCATCACTTGCAAAGTTCTCTTTTGTAGCTATTAAAACACTCTTTGGATGCAGATAGTCTAAAAGATACCCCATCTGCTCCAATGTTTTTAAAAACTCCTCAGAGCCATATGCAGCCACACCCTCTTTTGAGATACGACCCTCAAGAAGCATAAGTGGGTCTATATAGTGTTCACGAGGAAAATCAAAACCGATACTCTGTAGATACTCATAAAACTCTTTAGAATCTTTTTTTGTATTGTTTGTCACAACCATATAGGGAGTTTTTTCACGGTTAAGTTTTTCTATAAAC
>JALUKS010000129.1 GCA_027056465.1 Sulfurimonas sp. | reverse complement strand
GGAAAAGAATGCTAGTAGATTTACACAACCACACACCACTTTGTAATCATGCCGAGGGAACAGTAGAAGAGTATGTTCAAGCAGCTATTAGCTCAAAGACAAAGTTTTTTGGTTTTTCAGACCATGCTCCTATGGATTTTGACCCAAAGTACCGTATGAAATTTGAAGAGATGGAAGAGTATGAGAAGAGTGTACTTCAAGTAAAAGAGCGATACAAAGATGAGATTGAGATTTTACTTGGCTATGAAGTGGATTACCTCCCAAACCACATGGATAGCAGAGTATTAAACGCAGATGTTGATTATCTCATCGGGAGTGTACACTTTTTAGAGGGGTGGGGATTTGATAATCCTGAATTTATAGGAGAGTGGGAGTCTCAAGATAAAGATGAGATTTGGCAAAAATATTTTGATACCATAGAGAAGATGGCAAAGAGCAGACTTTTTCAAATCGTAGGGCATTTTGACCTCATCAAAGTTTTTAAGTTTATGCCAAAAGGTAACATATCAAAGATAGCTCACAATGCACTTCTCGCGATAAAAGAGGCAGATATGGTTTTAGAGTTAAATGTCGCTGGATTTAGAAAAGATGTGAAAGAGTCCTATCCATCAGCCTCTCTACTCAGAGATGCCTACAGACTTGGTATTCCCATCACTTTTGCCTCTGATGCCCATAAACCTGAGCAAGTAGGACTGTTTCATGATGAGATAGTTTCCCTCGCAAAAGAGGTAGGATATAGAGAGTGTATCTATTTTAGAAAGAAGAAACCTCTGAGGGTGACATTTTAACTTTTAGTATTGACTACCCACATGGAAAATATATCTAAATAATCCCAAAAAGATTGGATATACTCAGGATTTATACCCTCAGCTTCAAGTGGTTCTAAAAGCTCTGCATAAAGCTCAAGCCAGACTCTTCTTCCCTCTTCATCTATACGAAAAGGAGCATGGCGACCGACCATCTGATGTGCGCCTCTCTCTTTTGTAAAGAGTGGCTCTCCACCTGAGACTTCAAGTAAGAAAGTAAATGCATGGCGTTTTGCCTCATTAAAATCCTCTTCATCAAAAACAGGAAATAAAAAAGCAATAGCACTTGTCTCTATAAGAGAATAGTGGTCATAAACCAATTTCTCAAATCTCTTGGCCCCTACTTCGTGCAAAAAACCTGGATGTGGTTTTGTAGCTGGTGGTCTTACACCAATTTGTCCTTCTGTTATAGTTAGTTTCATACTAAACCCTTAATTTATTTGTAAGAATTATACTTATTATTAGTAAATATTTTTGTACTCCTTACTACCACTTCACTTATATTTTTTATAAAAATAATAAAATTATTAAAAGTAAAGATATAATTAACTAATTCTTTGTATAATACTTTCATAACAAATAAAAAGGATTTACATATGGGTAAATATATTGAACTAACTGGTGCTAATTTTGAAGCAACTCTTTCTGAAGGTGTATCTTTAGTAGACTTTTGGGCTCCATGGTGTGGACCGTGTCGTATGATCGCTCCAGTTATTGAAGAGCTAGCAGAAGATTTTGATGGTAAAGCAAAAATCTGTAAAGTAAACACTGACGAAGAGCAAGATATCTCTGTTAAATTTGGTATCCGTTCTATTCCAACTATTATGTTCTTTAAAGATGGTGAGATGGTTGACCAAGTTGTTGGTGCTCAAAGCAAGCAAGCTTTAGCTGACAAAATTAATGCCCTTTTAGGATAGTTTCTAAAGGATTATATTTTGGCTAAAAGAAAAGGAAAATCACTTTTTTCTTTATCTACTCTTTTAGCCTCTTTCTTCGGTGCAGCTATGATTGCTGCCTCTTTCGCTTACTTCAACTACAAATTTGCTGAGTATAAATTTATCGACTTTAAAAAGTGGACCTTTTACGAAAAAAGTGATCTTTTTACCCCAAAAGCAGAGAAATACATCGTTGTATTTTATAGCTCTCGTGAAAAAGGGACCATGAATCTATTGGCAAATACTGACCTCCACCTCCCGATACTTGCGATTGATTACTACAATAGAGTAAGAGCAAATACAAAAACAACAACATTTTTACACAGTGGTACCAAAACATCTCTCGCATTTATTCAGTGTTTCAACATATACGAATCCCCCTCAATCTTTTTTATAAAAAGAAGTAAAGATACTCTTTATAAACAAGATAGTATGATACACAAACTCGATAACTTGAAAGAGTTGTCTAAACATGTCAGTCAATTATAAAAGGAGTGATTTATGAAAGATGCAGAACTTGATAATTTAGAAGCATTTATACCATTACTAGCTAAAGGTGCCATGCAAAAAGCGTATCTTGACACTTTAGCGTCTGGGGATAGCGTTTTAGAAGTTATTAATGATACTATTTATGAAGTCTTTGCTGACGGGACAAAATGCAAGATTAAAGATGTTGCCCCATCTTTACATGTAGAGATAGATTCAAAGGTTTTGCTAAAGTGAATACTCCAAGATTACGGATGTTCGCTGGTCCAAATGGAAGTGGTAAAAGTACACTCAACACTATTATAAGTAAAGAATTACTAGGTATATATATAAATCCTGATGAGATAGAAAAAGAGATAAAAAAGTTTAATTTTTTGGATTTGTCTAACTATGGGATTGTCTCAAATGCAAGTGAAGTTTTATCATTTTTCAATACTCATCCGCTTTTAGAAATAGATGAGGTTTCTTTTTTAAAATTTGCAGACAATAAAATAGACTTTTTTAACATCATAGTAAACTCTTACTATGCTTCAGTTTGTGCTGACTTCATCCGTCATCAACTTTTAAAAGCAAAAATATCTTTTACATTTGAAACGGTTATGTCCTCAAAAGATAAAGTGGAATTTTTAAAAAAAGCTCAAGAAGCAGGATACAGAACTTATCTCTATTTTATAGCTACTAAAGACCCTAT
>JALUKS010000128.1 GCA_027056465.1 Sulfurimonas sp. | reverse complement strand
GCATTTTGATTCTCTTCAGCTATCTTAATCGCACGTTTCACACCAAAACAAAAACCGTAATTTTCAGCAAGTTCTATTTTCATGAAAGTTCTACCTTTGTTATCTTTTGAAGTAGTTCAAAGAAGTTGGGAAAAGAGGTATTTATACACTCTAAATCTGTCACTTCCATACCACATTTAAGCCCAGCGATAATGAAACTCATAGCAATTCTATGATCTCCATCACTATCTACTGTAGTAGATTTGAGTGTTCCACCTACAACTTTGTAGCCATCTTTATACTCATCTACCTCTATGTTTGCAGAGCGAAGAGCCTCTACTACTATAGAAATTCTATCTGACTCTTTTACACGAAGTTCTTCTGCATTTTTGACAAGAGACTCACCCTCGGCACATGCCATAGCAATACTAAGTACAGGAAGTTCATCTATAAGCCATGAGATATTTTCATCTACTGTTATTGCTTTAAGTGGTGCATATTTGACAGCGATATCGCCTATTGGCTCATATCTATTATCTATCAAAGTATAAGTAATATCTGCACCCATTCTTTCAAGTGCTTTAAATGCTTCTATACGAGTAGGATTTAGAGTAACTCCTTCGAGAACTATACTAGATCCCTCTGTGATAGCAGCAGCTACAGCAAAGAAAAATGCAGATGAAGGATCAGCTGGAACACGGATACTAAGAGGCTTAAGTAGTTCTTTCATAGGAGTGATAGTAGTTACAAGTCCATCTACTTTTACATCTGCTCCCATACCTTTAAGCATTCGCTCTGTATGGTCACGAGAGAGTTCAGGCTCACTATAAGTACAAACACCATCAGCACGAAGAGCCGCTAAAATCATACAAGACTTTACTTGTGCTGATGCTATCTTGCTCTCATAATCAAAAGCTTTGAGTGAAGCTCCACGAATAGAGAGTGGTGCAAAATCACCCTCCTCTCTTCCATCGAGTTTTGCACCAATACTTAGAAGTGGAGTTGTTACTCTTTTCATAGGACGAGAACGAAGGTACTTATCTCCTGTCAGAATAAAATGTCCATTTGCAGAGCTTAAAAGTCCACAAAAAAGACGCATACCAGTTCCTGAATTTCCACACTCTAGGAGTTCAAAACTCTCTTGTATTCCATCGCTAGAGATTTTAATAGTTTCACCATCATCACTCACTTTTGCACCGAGATTTTTAACAATTTCCAGAGAGTTCATCGTATCTTCAGCACGTAAAAAGTTTTCAATACTACTCTCACCATCGGCTAACATTGCAAACATCACACTTCTATGAGAGATAGATTTATCTGGTGCGATAGAATCTATAGTTAGTGAAAAAGGGGATGCCGGCGATACAAGAACCTTACTCATTATCTAAGACCTATTCCTAACTCTGTATCAAGTTTTGCTAGTATGCTCTCCATAGCAGAGGTAATATCATCTTCCTCTAATGTTTTTTCATTTGATTGAAGTACAAAACGGATACTAAGACTCATATTTTCACCAAGAGCTTCATCTACATACTTATCAACTGGATAAAATCTCACTAAGTTAGTAATTTCAGCATTTTGAATTACTTCTTTTACTTTATCATAATTCATATCCTGTGGCATGATAAGACTTAAGTCTTTAAATGATGCTTGATACTTTGATGTTTTTTGAGCGATTTTAAGTCCATAAGGAATCTTTGCGAAATCTAACTCACACATGAATGTTATAGGAAGATCATACTCTTTTTCTACACTTGGATGTACACGGAAAAGCTCACCAACCACTTCTCCTTGAATAAGAACAGTAGCTGATTGAAAATCATGTGAAAGAGAGTGGGTTGTTTTCTTCTCACGAAGTTCTACAGAGCCTATCACATCAGAGATTTTCTGTACAAAGTAAGCGAAATCAACATTTACTGGTTTTCCTGCATTTGCAATATATTCATTCTCTTTCTCACCACTAAATAAAAATCCCATATTATAAGACTCTTCCCGAGCAGGAGTAAAAACAGAACCTATTTCAAATAGTCTTACACAAGAGTAACCATTTTTAAAATTGTTTGAGGCTGATTTAAGTAAACCTGTTAAAAGTGTAGGTCTTAAAGTATCAAGAGTCTGTACAATAGGGTTTAAAAGGTCTAATTCCTCTTTTGTAGTCTCAAAACCATAAGAGTTAAGTACTTTTTTCTCATCAAATACAAAATGAACAGCTTCATAAAAACAACTCTGTGCAGCACGATGTCTAAAGATAGAACGTTTTTTATACTCGAAATAGTTATCTTCTAAACGGTTATCTTCAGTTAAAACAAAAGGCTTAGAAGGGATATTGTCAATTCCAACCATACGAACTATCTCTTCAACTATATCTTGTTTATTTACAATATCGTGGCGGAATTGTGGCACAGAGATAACAAACTTATCTGGAGAGGATTTAGAAGTATCAAAACCAAGATTTTTAAGAATTTTAGCGACAGTTATTTTGTCAATATTTGCACCAATAATTTCATCAATCTCTTGCTTAGTTACCATAACAATTTTTTCATTATAAGAGTTCATAAGTTCTATACGACCACTATATGTAGTCGCACAAGAGTTCGCCTCAAGTAGATCTACACAGTATGCGAGAGCTGCATCAAGAGCGGGTTCACTACCACGTGATGTCTTATAGAACATTGGACCAGATTCTATCTTAGACTCAGCCATTTTTCGACTAATAATCTCAGGTGGAATATAAGATGCCTCAAGAAGTATAGTTCCCTCATCACCTTGCAACTTAGAGTTATCATCTTGAATAATTCCAACTATAGAAGCACTCTCCTTACCTTGAATACATGCATAACCATTTGCATCTTCATTAAGTACTACTTTTGCGATTTTTTCGCCATCATGAACAAAAAAGTCATGTCTATATGCACGAAGAATCACACCTGTACTTTGAGTAACAT
>JALUKS010000127.1 GCA_027056465.1 Sulfurimonas sp. | reverse complement strand
CAACAGGACGCCGTAAAGCGTCAATCGCAAAAGTATGGTTAACTCCAGGAACTGGTAAAATCACAATCAATGGTCTCTCTTTAGACGCATGGTTAGGTGGACTTGAAGCGAAAAAACTTCGTGTTAAACAACCACTAGCTGTATCTAAGCTTTCTGAGTCTGTTGATATCGTTGCTACTACTTTAGGTGGTGGTTTTGGTGGTCAAGCTGATGCACTTCGTCACGGTATCTCTCGTGCGCTTGTAGCATTCAACCCAGAAGTAAAAGCAGTTCTCAAACCAGAAGGTATGATGACTCGTGATTCACGTGTTGTTGAACGTAAGAAACCAGGTAAGCGTAAAGCTCGTCGTTCTCGTCAGTTCTCTAAACGTTAATCGTTTCACTTTCTACTTTTATCAAGAGTTTTCTCTTGGTAAACTCTTTCTTCTTTTCTAAAACTTCTTACTTAAAAAATAATATCAATTTATCTTAAATCTATACTATTATAATTATTACATATATTTACAATAAGGTGGATTTATGCAATTTTTAGATGAAGATATTTATGATGCAGTTGCGAGTTACATTCCAAAAGTAAGCGAATATGTAAACTCTCATGGTGGTGGTATTGACCTTTTAGGTGCAAAAGATGGTGTGGTTTACATCACTCTTACAGGTGCTTGTGGTGGCTGTTCTATGAGTCTTATGACTACAAAAATGGTTGTGCAGAAAAAACTGCGAGAGCTTATCCATCCAGAACTTCAAGTGACTAATGTTGATGGAACTCCAGAAAATATGATGCCTGAAGATGCTTATAGAGGCAAAGAAGAGCAAGAAGATGAAAAGAGTTATGAAGAGAAGCACGGACTGCTTGATAATATTAAACAGATAGTGGGACTTTAAATGATTGTAGATTATGAAGAGAAAGAATTTACACAGCATTATCAACTTATGGCGCAGACTATTATCCCCCGACCTATTGCCTGGATTGTCACTGAGGATGAACAGGGGGTTCTTAACATTGCACCTTTTAGCTATTTTATGGGGCTTAGTGCTGAACCTGCTACGATGATAGTGAGTATCGCTCATAAGAGTGATGGGAGTGAAAAAGATACACTAAAAAATATTCGTAAAATGAAAAAATGCACTATCTGTATGGTCGATGAGGCTCATCTTGAAGCGATGCACTTTAGCTCGAAAGAGCTAGCATATCATGAGAGTGAAGCGACTGCGTTTGATATTGCAACCCAAAAAGTTATAGAGGGATTTCCTCCTATGGTCTCGGGTGTACCGAGTGCATTCTTTTGTGAATTTTATCAAGAGATAGAACTCAAAGGCTCACAAAATGTTCCTCTTATTGTCGAGATAAAAGCACAGTTTATAGATGATAAAATCATCAGTGATAAAGAGAATATAACATTGGATTATGCGCCTCTTGCCCGAGTTGGTAAAAGCTATGCACTCCTTGGCAAAAATATCACACCACCCACTATAAAATAATGCACGACTATCTACTCTACTCACTTTTAACACTTATCCTCTCTGCCATTTTTGCTATGGGTGGGGCGGGTTCTGGTATTGCTCTTATTCCTATTTTGAACTTTTTAGGGCTTGACTTCACTGCTGCAAAAGCGGTGGGACTTTTTGCAGGAGCTTCGACTACCATCACTTCAAGTGTCATGAACATAAAAAGAAAAGTAGTCGATTATAAGTTTGTATTTCCCATAGCGATACCCATGCTTCTCTTCGCTCCACTTGGTGCTTATGGCAGTAGTTTTATAGATGAAAATGTAGTAAAAATTTTCTACATGCTTATGCTTTTCTACTCAGCAACTATGATGATGTTTGGCAAGAAAAAAGCTCTCTTTCGTGTAGAATCAAAATATATACTCTTTATAGTAGGTGGCAGTGTCGGTTTTCTCGCTGGACTTTTAGGCATAGGTGGGGGAAATATTCTCATTCCTCTTTTGTTACTTCTCGGCTATGAACCTAAAAAAGTCGCAGTTGCAGTGAGTTTTGTAGTGCCTTTTTCTGCACTCAGTTCATTTTTTACCTATGCAACTTATGTGCCACTTGATTGGATGATGCTTCTAGTTGTTGCGCTCTCTGCCATTGTAGGTGGCTACATCGGAAACTACATGATGCACTTTAAACTTAAACAGAGTCATATCAAAAAGATTATGGCAGGGCTTCTTTATCTCTTGGCGTTTAAGCTTCTTTGGCACTCTATTTTTTAGGAAAAATATATGAAAATCAACACTTCTTCCTCCGTAGTTATTCGCATAGTTTTATGGCTCTTTATGATAGTAGGAGGGGCTTTCTATGCTTATAGCATAGATAAAAACGACTTTCTTTTTCAGTCGCCACTCTTTCATCTACTCTCCGCACTCATAGGTCTTTTCATACTGCGTTTAGCATTTCGAGCAGCAGCCAATGGTGGTAAGGAGTTGGCAAAAGGAAGAGATGAAAATATGCCGCGTTTAGAGACAAATAGACTTGTCACAACAGGCATCTACAAATGTATGCGTCACCCTATGCTCTTTGGTCTTACCCTATTGCCACCAGGTTGGGCATTGTTCCTTGGTATGCCGACTTTCATTACCATTATCGCTCCATTAGAGATGCTCTTTATCGTTTTTATGGTAATTGTTTTTGAGGAGATAGAAGTCAAAAGAAAGTTTGGTAATGAATACAAAATATATGCACAAAGAGTCCCTATGGTCTCTTTTAAACGCAGCTGTTTCAAGAGACTTTTTAAAAAATGAACCATTTTAGTTAACAATGATACCAAAAGTAACACTATTTTGAGAATTTATTCCACTTCAACTACTTTTGAGTGTTAATATTTTCATCATATTTACGGTTATTTTTATAAAGAGAATGAGCCGTAATAATCATTTTTCTCATAACAGCTATTTGTGCTGAAGTACTATGTTTACCTTTAGCTTTTAAATGTG
>JALUKS010000126.1 GCA_027056465.1 Sulfurimonas sp. | reverse complement strand
ATGATAAGTTCTCTCCTAAAACGCAGGCTCTTATTAATATTTTTTCAGTGCTATTTTTCATACTGCCTCTCTCTTTTCTTATAATCTACATCGGTATTGGCTTTGTGGAATTGAGTTTTATGCAAGACGAAGCCTCCTCTGATCCGGGTGGGCTTACTCATAGATGGATAGTGAAGTCACTGATGCCACTGGCGTTTACCTTTTTAGCTCTTGAAGCATTTGCTCTCTTAGCAGATGAAATAAAAAAATGGAGAAGTTTATGATTGCCTTAGTGATGTTTGTTGTAGCACTTTTTCTTCTTCTACTTGGTATTCCTGTGGCGTTTGCCTTTGGTGGGGTGGCGATGATGTTCGCATTTATCATCCCTGATCTTGGGTTTGATGTCTTTAATATCTTGCCGTTTCGTATCTACGGTATCATGAGCAATACGACTCTTATGGCTGTACCACTCTTCATCATGATGGGTCTTATCTTAGAAAAATCAGGTATGGCTGAAAAACTTCTTATCTCTATGTCTGCACTCTTTAAAGGTGTCCGTGGTGGGCTTGGTGTAAGTGTCGTTCTCGTTGGTGCCATACTCGCAGCTTCCACGGGAATAGTCTCAGCCTCAGTTGTCATGATGAGTGTAATCGCTCTTCCTCTTATGATAAACGCAGGGTATAACAAGTCTCTCGCAAGTGGAACTATTGCCGCTTCTGGAACACTTGGACAGATTATCCCTCCCTCTATCATTCTTATCATCTTAGGGGATGTTATGAGTGTGAGTGTTGGTGATCTTTTTATGGGGGCTGTGCTTCCTGGGCTTACACTTGTAAGTCTCTACATTACCTACATACTCATCCGAGCCTACTTCAAGAAAGAGGATGCACCTGCACTTATTAGCGATGAAAAAGTAACTCTCTTTGATTTGCTAAAAGCTATCGTTCCTCCTCTTCTTTTGATGATTTCAGTACTTGGGAGTATCTTTGCTGGTATCGCATCACCTACTGAGTCTGCCGCGTTTGGTGTAGTCGGAGGGCTAATACTTTCAACTCTAAATAAAACCCTCTCCACCGAGATGATAAAGTATGCACTTTTTGAGACTATGAAGCTTAGTGGTATGATTTTTATGATTCTCATTGGAGCAACGGCATTTAGTCTTGTTTTTAATGAACTTGGTGGCACTGATGTTATTTTAGAGTTTTTTAGTGAAGATATCGGGAATGTTTGGGTCTTTATTGGGGTCTCTATGTTTGCTATTTTTATACTTGGTTTTTTCATAGATTTTATAGAGATTAGTTTTATCATTGTTCCTATATTAGTGCCTGTGATGTCAGCATTTGGGATTGACCCTATTTGGTTTGCTATCTTAATAGCTATGAATCTACAAGCCTCTTTCTTAACACCACCATTTGGACTTTCACTTTTTTTCTTAAAGGGTGCAGCGGGTAATAGTGTAACTACTATGGAGATTTATAAGGGGATTATTCCCTTTATTCTCCTACAAATTCTTTGTCTTGGGCTTGTTATACTTTTTCCTGACTTGGTTTTTGCATTTTTGTAGAAAGAGCCATGCACTCTTCCTTTTACCCATTTTGGGTAAAAATATTCTAGTCTATCTTTTTAACCTCAAACACAACTCTTTTTTAGTATAATTACGAGATTTTAAAAATCATATTTTTCACATAGGAGACTTTTCATGCAAATTAGTGGTGCACAGATGGTCATAGAAGCGTTTATTGCCGAGGGCGTAGACACAGTTTTTGGTTACCCAGGTGGGGCAATCATGAATGTTTACGATGAGATTTATAAACAAGATAAATTTCAACATATATTAAATAGACACGAGCAAGCTTCGGTTCATGCTGCTGAGGGTTATGCAAAAGCAAGTGGAAAAGTTGGGGTAGCAATGATTACTTCTGGTCCTGGTTTTACAAACGCAGTAACTGGTTTAGCTGATGCCTATATGGACTCTGTTCCTTTGGTTGTTGTCTCTGGTCAGGTTCCTATGAGTCTTATCGGAACAGATGCTTTTCAAGAGATAGATGCTGTTGGAATTAGCCGCTCATGTACAAAACACAATTACCTTGTAACTGATGCAAAAGATCTTCCTCGTATCTTAAAAGAGGCATTTTACATCGCAAGAACTGGTCGTCCAGGTCCTGTTCATGTAGATATTCCAAAAGATGTTACTGCTCAAATAGAAGAGTTTAACTATGATATAGAGCTTGATTTAGAGACGTATAAGCCTCATACAAAAGGTAATCCTCGTCAAATTAAAAAAGCGATGGAAGCAATAGCAAATGCTTCTCGTCCTCTCTTTTATCTTGGTGGTGGTATCATCAATGCAAACGCAGCTTATGAAGTAAGAGAGTTTGTTAAAAAAACTGGTATTCCTGCAGTTGAGACTTTTACTGCTCGTGGTGTTTTAAGTTATGATGATGAGTTGCTTGTCGGTATGCTCGGTATGCACGGCTCTTATGCTTCAAATATGGCAATGAGTGAGACAGATTTAGTAATAGGGCTTGGTGTGCGTTTCGATGACCGTGTAACTGGTAAGCTTTCAGAGTTTGCTAAGAATGCTGATGTTATTCATGTAGATATAGATCCAGCTTCTATTTCAAAGCTCGTAAATGCAGACTTCCCAATAGTTGGTGATGTAAAAAATGTTGTTGCAGATATGCTCGCACAAATTGAGAAGATAGATAGTCAAAAATACTCTGCATGGAGAGAGACTATTACTAATTTCAATGAGTTACATCCTCTCGCGTTTCATGAAGATACAGAACGTCTTAAACCTCAGTGGGTTATCAAGCGTGTTGGTGAGCTTCTTGGAGATGATGCAAATATCTCTACAGATGTTGGACAGCATCAGATGTGGAGTGGGCAATTCTATCCATTTACGAGACCTCGCCAGTTTATAAGCTCTTCAGGGCTTGGAACGATGGGCTTTGGTTTTCCAGCAGCTATCGGTGTCAAGGTGGCAACTCCAGAAAAAGTCTC
>JALUKS010000125.1 GCA_027056465.1 Sulfurimonas sp. | reverse complement strand
ATACTCTTCATCGCTGCTGGTGCATTTCATGTGAGTAAGCCTAGTGACCTTATCCCTGAACTTCAAGGGCGTTTTCCACTTCGCGTTGAGCTAGAATCTCTTACAGAAGAGACACTCTATGCTATTCTTACACAAACAGAAAACTCACTTCTTAAGCAGTATATCGCCCTACTCGGTGTTGAGGGAATGGAACTTATTTTTGATGATGAAGCTATTCGTGCCATCGCAAAACTTGCACACCGCGCCAATGAAAACACAGAAGACATCGGTGCTAGACGCTTACATACCGTACTTGAAAATATACTCGAAGAGGTAAGTTTCGATGCTGATGAGCATAAAGGTTCTACTTTTACGATCACAAAAGAGTTAGTACATGAAAAACTTGAAGAGGTTGTCGAAGATGATGACCTTTCCCGTTACATTTTATAAAATAAAAGGCACACAATGACAAAAGCAGGTTTCGTATCTCTCATAGGTCGTCCAAACGCGGGTAAAAGTACTCTGATGAACTCACTTCTAGGTGAAAAAATTGCTATGGTTTCTCAAAAAGCAAACGCCACAAGACGGCGTTCAAACGCCATAGTTATGGTAGAAGATACACAGATTATTTTCATAGACACTCCAGGATTACATGAGAGGGAGAAAATACTCAACCAGTATATGATGGATGAAGCTCTTAGAGCTATGGGTGATTGTGACCTTATCATCTATCTTGCCCCTGTTACGGATAGTGTTGAACATTATGAGAAGTTTTTAAAACTGAACAAAAAGAACATTAAACATATCATTGTTATTAGCAAGATAGACCAAGTCAAACAGGAGAAACTCTTTAAGACTATCGCCTCTTACAATAGATTTTCAGACCATTTTGAAGCACTTGTTCCTGTTGCCATTCCTAAAAAAGTGGGTCATGAAGATCTGCTAAAACTCATTGCGAAAAATCTTCCAGAGTCTCCTTTTCTTTTTGACCCTGAAGATTTAACAAGTGAACTTGTCCGTGACATCTATGCTGGTTTTATCCGTGAGGGTATCTTTGAAAATGTCAGTGATGAAGTCCCTTATGAGTCTGATGTTATCATTGAGAGTATTGAAGAGGAGGCTCATGTAGATGTTATCTCTGCTATGATTATCATCGAAAAAGAGTCTCAAAAGGGTATCATTATCGGTAAGGGTGGCGAGACTATCAAGCGCATTGGTAAATCTGCTCGTGAGAAGATAGAGAGACTTAGCACAAAAAAAGCCTACCTTAACCTGCAAGTAACAGTGAAAAAAGGGTGGACAAAAGATGTGAATTTTCTCAAAGAGATAGGCTATGATAACGCAAAATAAAAATATTATTTTACAGATTCTATCTTTAATCTTTTTAACTTTTTCTAGCTTGCATGCCGATATTTTAACACAGTATAGACTCTATGGTATAGAAAATCTGAAACAGCAGATGGATCATGAGTTAACTGATGAGAAGTATTGGAATAAATACCTTGAAAACATTGATACAAGATTTGGTTATTTAGAATCATATAAAAATATTCTCTTTTGCGACAAAGCCAAAGCGACACTTTCTCTCTACATTAAAAATAAAGAAAATCATTATGCTCCTGTAAAAGAGTATAGTGCCTTTACTGGAAAATTCAAAGGTGATAAGGCTAAAGAGGGAGATTCAAAAACACCTGATGGTGTCTATACTATTACAAAAAAACTTGATAAAGTAGATCCATTTTATGGTCCTATGGCATTTGTAACATCCTATCCAAACTCTTATGATAAGTACAGAGGTAAAGGTGGTCATGGAATTTGGATACATGGTTTACCAACTTCGCAAGAGAGAGATAGTTTTACTAAAGGTTGTATTGCAATTAGCAATAAAAACATTGAGCGTCTCAATAAAGATATAAATATAAATCAAACACTTCTCATAATAAATGAAGCCAAAAATAATACTCAAGTCTCTAAAGAGAAACTTTCCAATGTACTCTCTCAACTTTATGCATGGAGATATGCTTGGATTTATAATGATTTAGATAACTATCTTCATTTCTATTCTTCAGAATTTAAACGTTTTGATGGTATGAATATTCAAAAATTCAAACGCTACAAACAGAGAGTTTTTGCGAAAAAGGGGGAAAAGACAATTTTATTTACGAAACTTAATGTCATTCCTTATCCTGGCACTGAAAATACTTATAAAATAACCTTCTTTGAAACATATAAAGCAAATAACTTTTCATACTTAGGCGATAAAATATTAATTGTTAAACTTGAAAATTCTCAAATGAAAATAATTACTGAGAAATAGATGAGGACTTTACTTTTACTTCTTTTACTCTCGCTTACCTATCTTGAAGCAGATATACAACTGATAAAAAAAGAGAATCCTGATTCAAATACTACACTCCTAGTTATAGGTGGTATTCATGGCAATGAACCAGGGGGATATTTCGCTCCAGCAATTCTTGCTACACACTACAAGATAAAGAGCAAAAATCTTTGGATTATTCCTAATCTCAATGCAGATAGCATAGTCGCAAACAGACGCGGTATTCATGGTGATATGAATAGAAAATTTGCTTATATGAAGAAAAATGACTTAGATAGAAAAATAGTCGAGGGGATTAAAAAAATCATCCTCTCTAAAAATGTCTCTCTCATCCTCAACCTACATGATGGGCATGGATTTTATCGTAAAGAGAATCAGGGAAGTATTTTTAACCCAAGTGCATGGGGGCAGACATGTGTCATCGACCAGTGTGAGCTGAAAACCTCTCGTAAGTTTGGTAGTCTTGATGAGATAGCCCAAAGTGTCAAAGATAGTATTAATAAAAAGCTTATAAAAAAACATCATCAATTTAATGTCAAGAATACAAAAACAAAGTTTCATGATGAAGCGATGCAACACTCGCTTACTTTTTTTGCTGTCACACACAATAAACCTGCTTTTGCTATTGAAACAAGTAAATATCTCTCAAATCTCAACCAAAAAGTTTTCTACCAACTCTTAGCTATTGAAGAGTATATGAAGATAATGGAT
>JALUKS010000124.1 GCA_027056465.1 Sulfurimonas sp. | reverse complement strand
GATAAATATACTCTTTTTTATGAGACTTTTTATAGAGAATAGCAAATAACTTTGAAGCTGATTTATAATCTTTTATCTGCTCGGCACGAAGCGCAAACATAATGTCCATATCCTCTAAATCAAAAGTTTTTTGGTTACCAGCCACTGGCTTTGGAGTGCTTAAACTGCAAGATGTAAACGCTAATACTACTAAAAAAAGGGAGATTATTCTAATCATCTATAATTCCTGGACACTCTTGTTTTAACTCATCAACTCGCATTTTGAAGTAATCCCAAAAGGGAAAAGTTATACACTGTGATGGACGAGCTTCATATATTTTACAGCCATTTGATTCTCTATCATAAAAAGCACACTCATACGAACCCTCATGAAGTCGCTCTTTTATGGAGTATTTATAGCCATTTTTGAAGAGATATTTTACTCCAAAATCATTAACACTTAGATTTAAGAGTTCTGCGATTTTAAAGATTTCTTCCTTCGTTACATAGATATAACCACTCTCTCCTGTGCAACATCTCCCTGCACAAGTGGCACAAGCCTCTTGATTAAAAGCATACGGATAGCCCTCTTTTTTTATTATAGCTGACATTTTATACTCTCTGTATTGGATTTTTCATAAACTTTTTTTGCCACTTCTGATGGCTCTAACCCCTCCATCACAACGACTGGTGGATGTATCTTCATCATAGATTTTGAGCCATTGCGTGCATGAATAAGCACTAAAGAGGCATTTTTATTCTCATTTGGATGCACAAACACTACATCGACGACTCGCATTTTGACACTCTCTAAGGCGACACAAATCTCTGCAAAAACCGTAGCATCATAACAGAAGATAAAATGTGAATGGGGTTTGAGCAAACGCGAAACCTGCTGAAAAAAACCATCTAAAGGAAGATTGGTGTTATACCTCGCACTCCTAAGCATACTATCTTCACTCTGCCTTGTTCCCTCTGGGTAAAAAGGTGGGTTTGAGATGATGTAGTCGTACTTCTCTTGCACCTCTAACTCTAAAAAATTCTCTTCATAAAGTTTATACTCTATCTCATTCTCTTGAGCATTTTTCTTAGCATAAGGCACAAAAGGGGCATACTTTTCTACTGCTTCTAAGATAACTTTTTTATTGTCTCTTGCGACAAGAAGTCCAACTATACCACACCCTGCCCCAACATCAAGCACTCGACCACGAGGGTGAAAACTATCTATAAAGTTATAAAGAAAGAGTGAGTCAGAGTTATAGCAGTATCCCTGCTCTGGTTGATAGAGTCTCATAGTAAAAAAAGTACCTTTTAGATATAATTTTGTAATTATACCAAATATAAAGGCATTACATGATTATTATTCCAGCACGTTTAGCATCTTCGCGTTTTCCTCAAAAAGTTTTAGCAGATATTGGTGGGCTTCCTATGGTTGTTCGTACGGCAAAGAGAGTTGCCCACCTCGACCGTGTTGTCGTTGCAGCTGATGATGAAAAAATCATTGAGGTTTGTAAAGAGTATGGCATTGAAGCGATGCTTACATCGACAACACATAAGAGTGGTACCGATCGTATTCACGAGTGTGCAACTATTTTGGATTTAGATGATGATGAGCTTATCATCAATGTTCAAGCCGATGAGCCTTTTATAGAGCCTGATGTTGTTGCTTCACTCATAAAAAAACTCAAACAACTCCAGAGTGCTAACGCCCCTTTTATCATGGGGAGTTGCTACAATGCCATAAACGCAGACGCAGCCAGAGACCCAAACCTTGTAAAAGTGGTACTCGATGAGGAGGACAACGCCATCTACTTTTCACGCTGTGCTATTCCTTATAACCAAGGTGGAGGTGCGAAATATTTTGGACATATCGGGATTTATGGTTTCTCTAAAAAGAGCTTAAAAGAGTTCTGTTCTCTTAAAGATGCACCGATAGAGGATATAGAAAAATTAGAGCAACTGCGTGCTATCTATCATGGCAAAAAGATTACTATGGTAAAAGTAGCCTCTACTGGGTTTGGGATTGATACTATAGAAGATTTAGAGAGAGCTGTGGAGATATTTTTATAATCAATTTTTTTTGGGTTATTTCTTAGTGATGTCAATTCAGAGATAGAAAAATGGCAATAAAGTATGTTATAATCATATAAGATTATTTAGAAAAAAGGAATATATATGCTCACTTGTAAAAAAATAGCATTTTTTAATCATAAAGGAGGAGTAAGCAAAACAACAACTGTATTTAATGTAGGTTGGATGCTAGCTTCTAAAGGCAAAAAAGTAATTATGGTAGATGCAGATTCCCAGTGTAATTTAACAGGTATGGTTATGGGATTTAAAGGCTTAGATGAACTAGATGATAATTACAATAATATAAAAGATGCTCTTTCTCCTGCTTTTGAATCAAGACCTAAATTAATTGAACCAGTAGAATGCTTTGAGATAGACGAACAATCAAATCTTTATCTTCTACCAGGTAATATTAAATTTGCAGAGTATGATATAACATTAGGAATGTCTCAAACAATTTCTGATTCTTTAGTAACACTTCAAAATTTACCTGGTTCAATCAACTATCTTTTAGATGAAACAGCTAAAAGATATGATGCTGATTATATTCTTATAGATATGAGCCCTTCACTCAGTTCTATTAATCAAAATCTATTTATGATTAGTGACTATTTTATTATTCCTACTGCACCTGATTATTTTTCCGTGATGGCGTTAGATTCTTTATCTGATGTATTACCAAAATGGTACACTCAAGCAATAAGATTACAAAAGAATGAAATCATACAAGATGCAGAATATAAATTTCCAACTAAAACTCCAAAATTTTTAGGTAATGTAATTCAACAATTTAATGTTCGTAGTAATCAACCAACAGAAGGATTCAGAAAATGGTTCAAAAAAATTAATGAATATACTAATACTAAATTTATTCCATCTTTAAATAAAAAATCTATGTTATTAAATGATAGTTGCTATAATGAAAATTATATTTTAGCTGAAATATCTAATTTTAATAGTTTAATAACTTATGCACAAGAGCATAACAAACCTGTTTTTTCTTTAACACAAGAAGACATCAAGCAGAGCGGTGCTGTTTGGACAAGTTCAAAAGAAAAAATCTCTAGTTTTAAAAAACTTTTTTCAGACTTAGCTAATAGTATTTTAAGAATGACTAATGAAGAATGTTAAACTTCATTTTGAACAAAATATTATTAGAGTTAAAAACCTAGGTTTAATTTACAACACTATTGGCACTTCATCAACTTTAGATTTAAGTGATATTTTAAGAGCTCAGTATGTAATGCTTGTTAGTGCTTTAGACCATTTTATTCATGAATTAGTTAAATTTGGAATGCTAGAAATATATAATGGTAATAGGAAAGTGACAAAAAAATTTAAACAATTTATATTGTCTACAGACAAAGATATTTTATTTCAAAAAGCAATTATGGAAGAGAAAAATGACGTATGGATCGATTATCAAATAAGACACAGGAATGGATTTAAAAGTTTTCAAGAAGCTGAGAAAATCAAAGAGGCAATATCATTAATTATAGATACAAATATATGGGAAGAAATAACTACTAATTCAGAAAGTGGCTTTCAACAAATTAAAAGAAAACTTAATTTAATTATCGATAGAAGAAACCAAATATCGCATGAAGCTGATATTGAACCAACTTATCAAGAGTTAAGAACTATTTATATTGATGATGTTAAAGATTCCATTCTTTTTATAGAATCGTTGATTAATAGGATATATAATTTTTGTAATAACACATAAAAAGTATTGAGATAGAGAATTTTCTCTATCTCAATGAGAAAGTGTGCTAACTAGATGTTGTCACGGATTGCAAGAGCTTCTACAAGTTTCATATAAGCGTCTTTGTCTTTACGTTTAAAGTATCTCATTAAACGACGACGTTGACCAACAAGTTTAAGAAGTCCTAAACGTGATGCATGATCTTTTTTGAATACTTTAAGGTGTTCAGTTAACTCTGCAATTCTTGTAGTTAATAATGCAATTTGAACTTCACTTGAACCAGTGTCGTTTTCATTACGTCCGTATTTTGTAACAATTTCTTGTATTTTAGCCGAATCTAAAGCCATAATAGCCTCCTGATGGGTATATTAATCTAACATTCACACACTATATGTAAAGTTGAAATGACATTATAGCAAAATATTTTTAGTTTTTTTAGCTATAATATAAATTCTAAATAATTATAAAGAAAAAATATGTTAATAACCCGTGCTAGTGAGTATGCGATACTCTCTTTGATACTTCTCTCTTCTGCTAAAGATCCTATGGATAGCGAAACACTCTCTCGTAAGCTGAGTATTCCCAAAAGTTTTTTAGCAAAGATACTCCAAGCACTGGCAAAAGAAGGGCTTCTTCTCTCTTACAAAGGTGTAAGGGGTGGCTTTACTCTAGCTAAAGAGCCTCATGAGATAAGTATGCTTGATGTCACAACAACCGTTGAAGGGAAAGCTCCAGCAGTATTTGAGTGTGCACCTTCTGAGAGTAGTTGCCCATCAGATAGAGCGAAGAGTTGTTCTATCTGGCCATTTTTACATAAACTTCAAGGGAAGATAGACTCATTTCTCGGTGAACTTACACTTGCAGACCTTATAGAAGAGTAGAGAGAAAAACTTGGCAAGAAAACTGACATTTAAACAGCAAATCGGTACATCACTCAACTTTCTTCTTGGACAGAAAGATCTTAGTGTCGTCTTCTTTGTTATGTCAATTCTTGCCATTATCATTGTACCTCTTCCCTCTGCTGTTTTAGATCTTTTTCTTACTATCTCTATGGCTATGGCTGTTCTTATTTTACTTATTTCACTCTATATTCCTAAGCCTACCGATCTCACAACTTTTCCGACAATTATCCTTATTCTTACACTTTTTCGGCTCTCACTGAATATCGCCACAACAAGGATGATTTTGAGCCATGGAAGTGAAGGTCCAGGTGCAGTGAGTGACATCATCACCTCTTTTGGTAACTTTGTTGTTGGTGGAAATTTTGTTATCGGTATTATAGTATTTGCCATCCTTGTGCTTATTAACTTTATGGTTATCACAAAAGGTTCGGGAAGAGTTGCAGAGGTTGCAGCACGTTTCACACTCGACTCAATGCCAGGAAAACAGATGGCAGTTGATGCTGACTTAAACGCTGGAGTCATAGATGATGCCCAAGCAAAAAAACTCCGTACCGCAATTTTACAAGATGCCAATTTCTATGGAGCTATGGATGGTTCGAGTAAGTTTGTCAAAGGGGATGCTGTTGCAGGTATTATCATCACCCTTATCAATATCATCGGTGGCTTTCTTATAGGAGTTTTTCAGCACGATATGAGTGTCAGTGATGCTGCTTCTACCTTTACACTGCTTACTATTGGTGATGGTCTTGTTGGGCAGATTCCAGCACTTATCATCTCTACTGCAACGGGTATTATGATTACTAGAAGTTCGAGCGATGGGGATAACTTCGCTGAGGGAACTATTAATCAGATGGTTGGTAACTCAAAGATTATGATGATTGTTGGGTTTATTATGATTCTTTTTGCTCTTGTTCCAGGTCTTCCTACTGCTTCTATGGGATTTATTGGTATTCTTTTCGCCTCTCTTGGATGGGCTATCTATAAGTTTGACAAAGGGGAACTCTCTATCTTAGATATTGATAACCTCGTAGGCAACAAATCAAAAGCACAACTTGAACAAGAGCATGAAAAAATCAAACCAAAGAAGAGTAACGAAGAGTTAGCACAAGAGGAAGAGGCAGCACTTGAAGATATTCTCAAAGTAGAGATGCTAGAGCTGACTCTAGGGTATCAGCTCATAAAACTCGCCGATAATAACCAAGGGGGAGACCTCCTAGCACGTATCCGTTCAATGCGTCGTAAAATAGCAAGTGACTTCGGTTTCTTAATGCCACAAGTACGTATACGTGACAACTTACATCTCCAACCCCAGCAGTACCAGATACTCCTCAAGGGTATTAGCATAGGTGAAGGCACGATTCAGCCCGATAAATTTCTCGCTATGGATAGTGGCATGGCAACAGGAGAGATAAAAGGTGAAGCGACTAAAGAGCCGGCATTTGGTCTTGATGCTTTATGGATTTACCCTGATGAGAAAGAGGATGCCATCATTAATGGTTATACGGTTGTTGATCCATCTACTGTTATCTCTACTCATATGAGTGAGCTTATCAAACACAATGCAGAAGAACTTCTCACTCGCCAAGAAGTACAAGGGCTTATAGATAAGATTAAAGATAGTTTCCCTGTTATTATCGATGATGTCATGAAAGTAGCTTCTGTAGGAGTTGTTCAGCGAGTACTTAAAGCACTTCTTCATGAGAAAATTCCTCTTAAAGATATGCTTACTATCTTGGAGACTATCGCAGATATTGCAGAGTTTACAAAAAATGTCGAGCTTATTACTGAACAGGTTCGCTCGAAACTCTCTCGTGTTATCACACAGATGTACTCAAGCGAAGATGGTGTTATTAAGTTACTTACATTTGACACAGATACCGAGCAGATGCTTCTACAAAAATCGCAAGAGCAAGATGGTATAAGAAATCTCCTGTTGAATGTCGGTGAGATAAATGGTCTCATTCAAGCCACAAGCACAAAAGCTACAGAGATACTCCAAAAAGGTATCTCACCTGTTATCGTTATCGTAGACCCTCAACTTCGCCGTGGTGTCGCTGAAATATTTGAGAGATTTTCTCTCGATGTTGTCGTCCTCTCTCATGCCGAGATAGACTCTAGTGCTACATTTGAAGTACTTGGTTCTATATCTATACAAACAACTTAAATTTTAAAGGAAACAGATAAATAATGAACAATAGAACAATATATCACCTCTCACATATAGACCTAGATGGCTATAGCTGCCAGCTTGTACTCAAGCAGACACCCTACAAGAAAGTAAACTTTAACGCCAACTATGGTCCAGAGGTAAAAGCAAAACTCTCTCTCATCCTTGATGCGATACGAGCAGAGAAATCTCCTGCACTTATACTCATTAGTGATTTAAACCTTACCGCAGAGGAGTCAGACTGGCTTAAACGCGAAGTAGATAAGTGCAACACAAGCAAGATAGATGTTCAGCTCACTCTTCTTGATCACCATGGAAGTGGTGCACAGAGTGCCAAAAAACACGACTGGTACTATCTCGATACAGAGCGTTGTGCAACAAAGATAGTCTATGACTATGCTAAAGAGCATTTTGAGTTTAATGAGCCATCATGGATGGAGAAGTATGTAGATATTGTCAATGCCGTTGACCTCTGGAAAAAAGAGGAGCATGACAACTTTGAGTATGGAAAAGTATGTATGCGATTAGTCAATGAAACACGAGAACTTAATCGCGTTATGTTTGCAAATGAAGATAATGATTATAAACTGACACTTTTAGAAGAAGCAGTAAAGTATATAGATGAGAAAGATGCACCTATAGTTTTAGATGAGAAGATACATCTTATCAAAAAAGCTTTTTTTAAACGCGGTAAAAATGACACCCTAGATAATCTTGCAACTGATTTTGTTGTAGCACTTCTAGGCTCTCAAAGAGAAACAAATACTATCTATTATAAAGGTTACAAGGGTTACCTCTCTTATGCTGTTGGAAATACTTCTATAGTGGGAAATGGTTTCTTAGTAGCCTACCCAGAGTATGACTTTATCGTAGATATAAGTTTCAAAGGTGCAATGAGCTTGCGTGCTGACTTTAATGTAAGTGTTGCACAGATTTCAAAAGAGTGGGCAAATGGAGGTGGACATCCAAATGCAGCTGGAGGAAGAATTCCACACTTTAAAGAGCAGTATAGTTATGAAAAAGTAAAACGCCAGATAGAAGATATTATCAACGATAAAGAGGCAATGCATGGTGATTTAGAGTGGAAAAGAGAGGAGTAATCCTTCTTCTCCTAGTTATTGTTATTTACAAAATAGTGTTCTACTCCATTGGCAAGACCAAGTGCAAGTGTCTGTTGATACTTCGCATTAACTAAACGTCTCGCTTCTGCTGGATTCGTAATAAACCCAACTTCTACAAGAACAGCTGGCATCTGAGCACCAACCAAAACCCAAAATGGTCCAGAACGTACTCCGGCATCTTTAACATTTCTAAATCTTTTATTAAGTGAGCCTAGTGCACTTCTTTGGAGGTCTATTGCAAGTTTGTTCGCAGCAACTATATTATGAGTATTAAGTGTATTTAAAAAACTCTCTTTTCCATAAAAATTCATATCTTTAAGATCTGCCTTATTTTCACTTGCTGAAACTCTCTTTGCACGAGAAGATCGTGATTTGTCGAGGAAATAGCACTCTAAACCGTGTGCTTTTTTCGCTGACTTATGCCCCACTGCATTGGCATGAATACTAATGAAAAGATCTGCATTTTTTCTATTTGCAAAACGAGTACGGTTTCTTAACTTAACAAACTTATCAGAATTGCGAGTCATATAAACAACATAGCCGCGACTTCGTAAAATCTTTTTAAGTCTCTGTGCTATCTGAAGCACTACTACTTTTTCTCTATAGTGTCTATACCCAGTAGCACCAGGATCTTTCCCTCCATGCCCTGCGTCTATGACAATTCTTTTGCGTCTATTAAATTGCTTAACAGGTATTACTTTGTGCTTAGTCTTGAGATGAGTAGATTTTTTTACATGCAAAATATTTATAACAAGAGTTCTACTCTCTTTCTTAAAGCGTATCTTGAGCCTATAATTATTTTCTATTATTAAACGCAGTGTATTTGAACTGTATTGTACTATTTTAATCTCTTCTACACCCTCTTTTCTTAAAGCTTGAGACTCTGTTAACATAGAAGCATGAATATTAAAAATATATTTGTACTTTTTTGTTTTTGAATCATAAAGTGTAAAATAGTTTATCTGATTATTACGAAGTTGTTTATCAAAAGTAAGCAGCAAACGCCCATTTTTCCATCGTATTGATTTGAGTTTATGTGAAGATTTCACCCTAAGCATTTTTTTTGTTTTACTCTTTTTCTTAGATACTTGTTTTTTATAAAATCTTTTAGGCTTTAGCAACTTATATTCTTCCTCATACTGAGAGACATCTATATGAAGCTTATTGCCACTCTGCACTATTCCATGCAGAGCACTATATTTTAAAGAACTGTTGTTGTGCATCAAAGCACGAAGATAGAGATTTTTGAAGTCATTATAAGCACGAAACTGCTTACTTTTGTTTGAAGATTTTATAAATGAGTTTGCACGATTAAGAGTCTCTTTATCGCTCATGGCACTCAAAGAGAGTGCAAAGATAAAAAGTATAGAGAGTAAACGCAACATTAAAAGACTATTCGCCCTGCATAAGTTTGTTTATGAGCTCTTCAACTGTAATGATTTCATTCACTCTATAGCCATTTGTACCAGAGAAGAAAAGTCCTGTTTCGAGATTACCCTCATAAGCATCAGAGAGTCTATCAGCTATACAAAAACCAACTACCTTTGCCTCTTCTCCACGTTTACAAGGAGCAACACAGTTTGAGATACACTTGATAGCAGGTCCTTCGCGTTTTTCCACTAAATGAGTAAGATTTGTAGCGATACCTTGCGCTGGGTAACCAACAGGAGAACTCATCAGTTGAATATCCTCTTTTTTCGCTTCTAATAAAACTTTTTTAAAGTTAGCATGAGCATCACACTCATAAGTACCGATAAAGCGAGTTCCCATTTGTACACCACGAGCGCCGAGACGCATCATCTGCTCAATGTCAGATTTATCCCAAACGCCACCAGCAGCGATAACAGGAATATCTCCCCATTTAGCTGCTTCTTCAACGACTGGGGCTACGATATTTTCTAACTGATTCTCTTCCATCCTACACTGCTCATAAGTAAAACCTTGATGACCACCAGATTTAGGACCTTCTACTATAACAGCATCAGGAAGTTTGTCATAGCGTTTTTGCCAACGTTTACAGATGATTTTGAGTGCTTTTGCAGAGGATACGATAGGCACAAGAGCAACATCAGGATACCCCTCGGTAAACTCTGGCATATTTGTAGGAAGTCCAGCACCAGTGATAATGATGTCGATACCAGCTTCACAAGCATCACGAACAACGCGACCATAATCGTTAATAGCATAGAGAATATTTGCAGCTAATGGCTTATCGCCACAAATACCCCTAGCACTTTTTATGATAGCATTGAAGCCCTCTTTAGAGTAGAAATTTTTTTCACTTAAAGGGCGATTAGCCACAAGCTTTTTACTATACTCTTTGTTCTTATAGTAACCTGTTCCCACAGAAGAGATAACACCAAGCCCCCCTTGAAGGGAGACATTTCCTGCGAGTTGATCCCAGCTAATTCCAACACCCATTCCACCTTGAACGATAGGCTTCTCTATAGTATATTTTCCAATTTTTAAAGAGTTGAAGCTCATTAGTTTACCTTTAATTTTGCAAATTTTCTTTTTCCAACTTGAAGAAGGTACTCTCCAGCTGTAAGGACTAACTTGTCATCAGTCACTTTTTCTTGGTCTATTTTAACGCCACCTTGCTTAATATCTCTTCTAGCTTGAGAAGTTGATGGCTCAATGTTACAATCCAACAAAGCTTTTGCTATCCAAACCTCTCCATCACACTCAAACTCGGCAATATCTGTTGGAATTTGACTCTTTGCATGAACTTTATCAAACTCCTCTTTTGCACCATTTGCCTCTTCATCTGAGTGAAAACGAGCAGTTATCTCTAGGGCTAATGCCTCTTTTACCTTTTTAGGGTGCAGTGAACCATCACTCACACCACTTTTAAGCTCTACAATTTCATCAAGAGTTTTTGTACTGAGTAGCTCATAAAAACGCCACATCAACTCATCTGAAATACTAAGCACTTTTCCGAACATATCATTAGCAGTATCAGTTACACCTATATAATTACCCAAAGATTTACTCATTTTCTGAACACCATCAAGACCCTCTAAAATAGGCATCATAAGCACTGCTTGTTGTTTCTTAATATCATAAGCTTTTTGAAGTTGGCGACCCATAAGGAGGTTAAACTTCTGGTCAGTTCCCCCTATCTCAACATCTGAAGCTAAATGTACAGAGTCATAACCCTGTAGCAGTGGGTAGATAAACTCACTCACTGCTATTGGCGTTTGTGAAGCATAGCGTTTGGAGAAGTCATCGCGTTCTAACATTCGAGCGACTGTAAGGTTAGAAGCAAGTTCTAACATCCCTGCAGCACCTAGCTCATCTAACCACTCATTATTGTAAACAATATCTGTCTTTTCAGGGTCAAGAATTTTAAATGCTTGTGTCGTATAAGAGTCGATATTGGTAACTATATCCTCTTTTGTAAGCACTTTTCTTGTAGCATTTTTTCCCGTTGGGTCACCTATCATCGCAGTAAAAGAGCCTATAAGAAACTGTACTCTTGCACCATACTTTTGAAAGATTGCAAGTTTTTGTAGTAGTACCGTATGCCCTAAGTGAAGATCTGGAGCAGTAGGATCAAAACCAGCTTTTACAGTGTATGTTTTTTCCTCATCAAAGTATGCTTTTAGAAGTTTCTCTATTCTCTCTATGTCTATTATCTCAGCTGTTCCTCTCTGAATCTCTCTTAATGCTTCTTGTATCATTGTCTCTCTTTCTCCGTAAATTTAATTAGTTTTATAGGCATCATCAGTACGTATAATGTCTATGACTTTTATCTTTGACTCTATTTTAGCACGTAATAGATTAATATCTGACTCTTTAGCTTCAAATTCTAACTCGCAAAACTTCGTGTAGTTTTCACTCTCTTTGCCTAATTCAATAGTACTAATGTCAATGTTAAGTTTGGCTAAATAAGCCAAGAACTCTGCTAAGGCACCTTTTTCATTGTGCAGTGATGCTATAAGTTTATAGTTGTAGTGTTTTTCATGTGCCCATTTCAAAAAGACCATAGGAGTATCTTCTTCAAGTTTTTTTGCAGCTACACTACAGAGTTTGTGGTGAACATTGACTCTATTTTTGTTTAAAAAGCCTATCACTTCATCACCAGATTTTGGATGACAACAGTAATCAAAGACAACATCATTTATATTCATTGTAGCATAAATGTCTAAACCTGCAACAGTTACTGTTTTGAGTTTAAAACGGTGTCTTGCCAAAAAACTTCTAAAACGGCTATTTTTATTAATATCTGCCACATATCTATGTATAACATTTTTAAAACTCTCTAAATCACTAGTAATATTTGCGATACCTTCACACTTGTTTTCCTTAAACCACTCGCTCACTCTATGGACACTAAGACTCATAGAAGTTGCCACAATATTTAGAGCTGCTTTACTATTTATCTCACGAATTCTCGCATTACAGTTAAGCTTCATATTTGTTTGAGCTTTAGATGTTTTAACTGCATCTATCCATGAACAGCGAGTAATCATCTGCTCACCAGTTATGACTTTTACTATATCTCCGTTGTTAAGTTCAGTAAGCAGGGAGGACTTTGTTTTGTTTACAAGTCCTGAAATCGCTTTGTTTCCAACTTCTGAATGTACTGCATAAGCATAGTCAAGTAAAAGTGCTCCTCGAGGCAGGGTAAAAGGATCACCGGTTGGAGAGAAAACACTTATATCTTCACTATAAAGATCATTTTTTATTAGTGCATAAAAATCTTCTACGGACTCATCTTGATACTGCAAGTTGTCTAACCAATCAAGCTTTATAGTGTCACCACCACTCTTATACTTCCAATGTGCAGCAACCCCTAGCTCTGCTGTTTTGTGCATCTCATAAGTACGTATTTGTACCTCAAAAATTGCGGTATTGTAAAAAACACTTGTATGAATAGTCTGATAACCATTATCTTTTGCTACAGCTATATAGTCCTTAAAACGCGAGGCAAGTGGACGAAAGTGAAGATGAATAAGTCCTAAAATAGTGTAACACCTCACCGGATCCGTTGTTAAGATACGTAGAGCCAAAAGATCGAGTACTTCATCTATGCTCACACCTTTTCGTTGCATCTTGAGATAAATAGAGTAGCGGTGTTTTACACGTGAAAGCACTTCAAAATCATCTTCACAAAAACCATTTTGAATAAGAAGTTTAGAGATAGCCACTTTAAAGTCGTTAAGCTTAAGCTCTATAGCATGATAATTTTTGTCAAGATAGTTGTCTATATGATGTCTTTCTTCTTTGAAAAGATATGAAAAACTTAAATCTTCAAGTATATTTTTTAAAAAAGAGATACCGAGTCTATGTGCGATAGGGGCATAAACAACAAGTGTCTCTTCTGATATACGTTGCTGTTTATGTTCGGCAAGAGCATCGAGTGTGAGCATATTGTGCAGTCTATCACATAGCTTTACTACTAACACACGTACATCTTCTATACTTGCGATAAGCATCTTTCTAAAAGTGAGTGCAGAAGCAACAAGTTTCTCGTTTGAATGTGAAGGGATAAGTTCACTATCACGAATGGTATCTATTTTTGTAAGACCATCTACTAAGTGTGCTACATCTTTTCCAAAGGTAGTCTCAATCTCTTCTACCGTTGTCGGTGTATCTTCTACGACATCATGAAGAAGTGCAGCGATAGCCATAGCCTCATCAGCAGTGATAGAAGCGACAATGGAAGCGACAAGGATGGGGTGGATAATATAAGGCTCACCAGACTTACGAAACTGTAGCTTATGTGCCTCAATAGAGAAAGAGAGTGCCTTTTCTAAAAGAGGGGTGGAGTCAATATGAGTAAAAAGATAGTGTATAGAAGCATCAACATCATGAAGATGTTTAACCTTGTCTATCTCTACATTACTTAACCCCAAGAGAATTACTTTTCTAGGTCTACAAAGCCTTTCACTACGACAAGACCTTCTGCGATTTCCATAAGTGCTAAATCAGCAGACTTGATTACACTAGTATTTACATTGAGTTTACTCTGCACACCATTTTCTAATTGATCACATCTTCTAGATACTGCTATTGCTAACTGATAACGATCTATATTTGGATTGTCTATTAATATTTTTGCTGTTAATTCTTCTGTTTTCATTCTTTATATTCCTTTTTATTTTACTATTGAGCAGTTGCTCATGTTACCATTTAAAATGTCAAGAAGATTACCCTCTATAGACATATCACACACAATGATAGGAAGTGAGTTATCTTTTGCTAAAGCGATAGAAGTATCATCCATCACTTTAATATGATCTTGAAGTGCTTGATCATATGTAAGTTGATCAAGTTTTTTTGCATCACTATATTTAACCGGATCTTTGTCGTAAACGCCATCAACCTTAGTTGCTTTTATAATTACCTCGGCACCTATCTCAACTGCACGAAGAGTCGCTGCTGTATCTGTAGTAAAGAAAGGATTACCCGTTCCCGCTGCAAAAATCACAACACGACCTTTTTCTAAGTGGCGTACAGCTTTACGGTTGATGTAAGGCTCTGCAATCTGTTCCATTTTGATGGCAGTCTGCATACGAACTTCAAGCCCTGTGTATTCACAAGCTTCTTGCATAGCTACAGCATTTATAACAGTAGCTAGCATACCCATATAGTCACCAGAAGTACGTTTGATTATGCCATCTTGAGCAGCAGTCACACCACGAATGATATTACCCCCACCAATAACAATACCAACTTCAATGCCAGCATTGACAAGAGACTTAATCTCCCCAGCTATGTACTTTAAGATCTTTGTATCAATCCCATGACCTGCCTCACCAGCAAGAGCTTCACCCGAAAACTTCACTAAAACACGTTTATTAGTCATGCATACACCTTTATATTTAAAATCCATGAATTATACTTAAAAGTCTCTTTAAATCTGCTTTGAGTATATTTTATTCTCAATTTTTATTAATATATCAATATATCTTGATATTGTTATGTTTTTATGTTACAATTTCACTATAATAATATACAAAAAGGCTCATAATGAAAAAAAATGTTCTTATACTCTGTACAGGAAACAGTTGCCGTTCTATCATGGCAGAGGCTCTCATAAATGCTAAACTTAGTGAGTGTGTTACAGCTCAAAGCTCTGGTGTAAAAGCAAGTGGTAAGGTAAATCCTACTGCACAAGCTCTCTTGGAGAAACAGGGTTTATGGAAAAGCACTTATCATTCTAAGGTAATAGAAACAGTTCTTGACACTGCCTTTGACCTTGTTATTACAGTATGTGATAATGCAAAAGAGAGTTGTCCTATGTTTCCAAAGGCTGTAAAAACTATTCACATGGGTTTTGAAGACCCAAGTGGAGAAGCAGATGAGGAGTACATAAAAGCACTAGAACTTATTAATCAAAATCTTTTACCAGTAATCAAAAAGGAATTATGTTCATGAAGATAGAAGTACTAGGCACAGGCTGTAAAAAATGTATAGAGCTAGAGATGATTGTCAAACAAGCCATCGCAAAAAGTGGTAAGTTTGTTCAACTTGAAAAAGTAGATGACATTATGAAAATCATGGAGTACCAAGTAGTAAGTACCCCAGGGCTTGTTATAGATGGCAAAGTAGTGAGTACTGGAAAAGTACTTAGCGTGAGTGAAGTTTTAGAGTTTATGAACTCATAAGGATTTTTTATGTGGCAAGAGGCAGTCAATTATCTTACTTTTAATCTACTCGGTTTAAGTGGGCATTTAGGTGAAAGTATCAACTTCTTCATCTATGACACTATCAAAATATGGTTTTTACTCATCGCTATCATCTTTGTAGTCTCTTATCTACGAACTCACTTCAATACAGAGTATGTCCGTGCACACCTACAAGGAAAATCTGAACTCTATGGAAATGTTTTGGCTGCACTCTTTGGGATTATTACTCCCTTTTGTAGCTGTTCTGCTATTCCCCTCTTTCTAGGCTTTATTCAAGCTAGAATTCCCATCGGTGTTACATTCTCTTTTCTCATCAGCTCCCCTATGAACAACGAGATAGCAATCGCCCTACTCTTTGGGCTTTTTGGTTGGAAAGTTACCGCTATTTACATAGGTTTTGGTCTTTTAGTCGCCATTGTTGGTGGATTTGTTATCGGTAAGCTTGGTATGGAGAAGTATGTATTAATGGATGTCAAACCTATGGAGGGAGAACTCGAAGAGGTAAAAATCTCTCTTAGTATGAAAGAGAGAGCTACAGAGGCTTATATCTATACTGCTGATATTTTCAAGCAAATTTATCTTTATGTTCTCATAGGTGTTGGTGTTGGTGCCATTATTCACGGCTATATTCCAGCTACTTTTATAGCACAGTATGCAGGAGCCAATAATCCGTTTGCAGTTTTAGTTGCTGTCGTGATGGGAATACCTATGTACTCCAATGCAGCAGGTGTTATGCCTCTAGTAGAAGTACTTACACAAAAAGGTATGCTTTTAGGAACTGCTCTCTCATTTATGATGGCAGTGACAGCTCTGAGCCTACCTGAAGCAATGATACTTAAAAAGATTCTTCATATACGACTCATAGGTGTGTTCTTTGGCATTGTTGGATTCGGGATTATCTGTATTGGGTATCTTTTCAACTTCATTTTAAAATAATATGTCAACAAGAGAAGAAGTATCAAAAGTTGAAGATACAATCTCAAAAGTATCTCTTACTTTAACGATGACTTAACACTAGAGGAGTACAATACAGATAAATTTTAGGAGCTATTATGAACCGTTTACTCTTCACCTCTTGTTTCCTCTCAAGTCTCCTTTTCTCGCAGACACTTACACTTGAGCAGAGCATACAAAAAACACTGCAAAACCATCCAGATGTAAAGACTTTTGCACTTAGAGTGAGTCAATCTCACTCTGCTTATGATGCATCTTTTTCAGAGTATCTCCCTCAGGTAAATCTAAGTGCGAACTATAATGTCGTGCAGACTTTTGTATTTCCTGCTAATGGAACTTTTAACACTATAGATGATTCAGGATGGAGTGCTGGGGCATCTGTGAAGCAGAAGATCTGGGACTTCTCTAAAACAAGTTCCTCTGTAGATGCTTCTAAACTTGATGAGAGCATCTCACAACTCTCACTAGAAGATATAAAAGCCCTTCTTGTCTCTAAGGTAAAGTCTCTCTATGAACTTATGATAGTCCAAAAAGAGGCTGTTACGGTAAGAGAGCAGGACTTAAAAACGAAAGAGGCTTACTATAAGCAATCTATGGCGTTTGTAGAACAAGGGCTGAAAACAACTGCTGACTCTAGCCGTTTTCTCTCGGCTGTTTATCTCTCTAAAGAGTCTTTAGCTGAGTCTCAAGCAGAGTTTGAGAAGGCGAAAAACTCTCTTTCACTCTATATGGGTGAGCCTATCGCTTCTGATACACTCTTAGAAAGTGAACTTCTTGACTCTGACTTTAGAACATCTGCAGATGTAGAGCAGAAGATTTTAGCACAGAACTACCAACTCAAAATCGCTGCACAGAACATAGAAAAGAATAGACTCCTCCATAAGTCAGCACAAGCAAGTCACTACGGTTCCATAGATGCAGTAGGTTCATACACTCGTATTAACTCCCTCAACGAGTATGACTCAAAACTTTTAGGTCTGACACTTAATATCCCACTCTATAGTGGTGGAAGAGTAAGTGCAGAAGCTCAAAAAGCAGAGATAGGTGCTCAAATAGCAAAAGAGCAAAAAGCCTCAGCCGAACTAGCACTCAAAGAGGAGAGTAAAAATCTTCTCACTGACATTAAGAAATATAGATATACTATAGAAGCGAAAAAAGCACAGCTAAACTCTTCACACCAAACTACTGCTCTTTTAGATGGGCGATACAAAGAGGGACTAGCTACTTACATAGAGGTTCTCGATGCTACAGCACTTGAACTTAATGCTAAACTCGGACTTATCAATGCTAAGTACCAACTCGCACAAGCGATAAATAGACTTCAATATCTTCAAGGAAAACAAAAATGAAACCAGCAATAAAATATCTTCTCTCAGCCCTTCTAGTTCTTGGACTAGGCACTCTTTTTTACAATAAAGTCTACATCCCAAAGACAACATTTACAACACTCTCCCCTACTCGTGGCAACCTAAATGTCACAGTGCAAGGCATAGGGAATGTCGGTGCGAAGGAGAGCTATGCTATCACAGCGCAAACAGGTGGTAAAATCATAGCTCTGCATACAGACATTGGTCAGTGGGTCAAAAAAGGAGATTTGCTTGTAGAGATGGATGGTGTTGATTTACCTGCTCAACTTGCCATCACAAAAGCAAATCTTAACAAAGCAAATGCAGATATAAATGCAGCTATGAGTGACTTGATGAGCCAAAAAGCACAAAAAAAGCTTCTCCAAATTACTTATGACAGATATGCAAAACTCCAAAAACAAAAGTTTGCTTCTCAGTCTGAATATGATAAGGCGAAGGCTGATTTAGAGAGTATTGATGCAGCTATTCGAGCATCAGAGGCGCACATAAACGCGGCGAAAGCTGCAGCAGTTGTCGCTTCTAAAAATATAGATGCCCTTAAAGTCAAGATAGATAGACTTAAAATCTATGCCCCAGTAGATGGCTATGTCACAGCAAAAAATGCACAAGTTGCACAAAATGTTCTCCCAACTACAGCGATATTTACCATCGTAGATAGTAAAACTCTCTGGGTAGTGGCGAAGATAGATGAGAGAGTCAGTAGCAGTGTCAAACTTGGACAAAGTGTCAAAATCCACCTCCGTTCACAAGAGAATAAAATTTATGAGGGAGTAGTTGCTCGTATCAATCCCATTAGTGATAGTGTGACACTTGAAAGAGAGATAGAGGTAGCATTTCAGGAGATACCAAAACCCTTTTATATAAATGAACAAGCTCAAGTAGAGATAGAAGTAGAGATGCACAAAGATATAGTGAAAATCCCTGCGAAACTCTTAGTGCAAAAGAGTGGAAAATTTGGTGTTTGGATAGCTAAAGATACTCATGCTCACTTTGTAGTATGTGATATTATCGCCAAAAATAGCCATGAAGTAGGAGTGAAAAACCTTCCTCTAACAGCTCAGATTATCGTGCCAAATAGCCACAAAAAGCCCCTTAAAGAGGGGATGAGTATTCACCTATGATTTATCTAGCAAAAGAAGACATCAAACACACCTTAGGGAAGTTCATTGTAACTGCTATGGGTGTTGGGATGTTGCTTGGGATTGTGCTGATTATGATTGGCGTTTATCGTGGAATGATTGCTGATGCACGTGTTATCTTAGATGATTTAGATGTAGACTTGTGGGTGGTGCAAGAGGATACTCTAGGACCATTTGCCGAGGCTTCTCGCATACATGAAGATCTAAAATTCACACTCAAAGGGTATCAGGCTATAGATAAGAGTGAGGCTATTACTTTTCAAAATATCCAGATACCTTTTCATGAAAAACAGCTTTCCGTGATGGCTATAGGCTATGATGTTTATGGTTCAATAGTGCCAATAAACACTAAAAGACTCATCGCTGGAAGAACCTTGCAAAACGACCACTATGAGATAGTAGTAAGTGATAAAACGGACTATAAACTCGGTGACACTATTCCACTTGGAAGAGATATCTACACTGTTGTGGGTATCACTCATGGCACAGTTGCTTCAGGTGGAGACCCACTTGTGTATGTCTCACTTAAAGATGCTCAAACCTTGCAGTTTACCTATACGAACAAACGCATACAGACTGATAGAGCAAGAGGTATACCCAGTGGTGGTGATGCACATCTTGTAAATGCTATCATAGCAACTGTTTATCCGAGTTATAGGGTAGATGCAACAGCGAAAACTTTACGAAAGTGGCTTCACAAAGGTATCTATACTAGAGAGCAACAGACCGATGTCTTAACGAAATATGTCGTTGAAAAAGCCTCTAAGCAGATAGGACTTTTTACTGTTATTCTTATTGTAGTTGCGACTATTATCATCTCTCTTATCATATACACTATGACACTTGAGAAAATGAAAGAGATTTCTATCATGAAACTTATAGGTTTGCCAAACTCTACTATAGTAAAGATGATAGTTGAAGAGACTCTTCTTCTTGGAGTACTGGCGTTTATCTTTGGAAATGTCTTTTCACATCTTATCTATACAAAGTTTCCAAAAAATGTTGTCTTACAAGCTCCTGATGCCTTGACACTCTTTATCATCGTTGTTATCGCTTCCATAGTTGCTTCTTTTGTGGGAGTCAAGAAAGTTATAAGTGCAGACCCAACTGCTGCTATAGGAGGCTAACATGAGTACAAAACAAGCTATAAAGGTAGAGAACCTTAACAAATCTTTTGGAAAAGGTGATGCCTTTGTAGATGTCATCAAAGATGCTAACTTCACTATAAACAAGGGTGAACTCGTAGCACTCATCGCCCCAAGTGGTGCAGGAAAAACAACACTCCTTATGATGCTCGGCTGTGTCAATGAGCCAAACTCAGGAACTATGTGGCTAGGAGATGAGAAAGTTTTTGAGAATAAATGGCTCACAAAAGAGACAAGAAAGATACGAAGAGAGAAGATAGGCTTCATCTTTCAAGCTCACTATCTTATCCCTTTTTTAAACATCATAGACAACCTCACACTCCTTCCTCAAGCCAATAAAGTAGCAGATAAAGAGTCCAAGGCAAAAGCAAAAGAACTCCTAAAGTACTTCGATATAGCTGATAAAGAAAACGCTATGCCAAGCCAACTTAGTGGTGGGCAGAACCAGAGGGTAGCCATAGCAAGAGCGCTGATGAATAACCCTGAAATTATACTAGCTGATGAGCCGACTGCTGCACTCGACATGAACCGTTCAGTGGATGTTGTAAAGATGCTCAAAAAGATAGCCTTAGAGCAGGATGTAGCCATCGTTATGGTCACTCATGATGATAGGATGTTGGAGTATTGCGATAGGATTATGAAGATAGAAAATAGGAGTGTTGTGTTTGTGTAGCTCACTAAAGCTACACTTACAGGCTCTAAAAAAGTGCCCTTGAAAATGAGAAGCCAAAAGATGCTTTAGTTACTGAACGGTCATAGTCAATAAGACTTTCACCATAGCCACTAAAAATTTTCGTGTACCAAAACATATTTTTTGAATAAAGAAATGGGTAGGACCAATTAAATTCTACTGCCCCTCTTTGTGTACCACCTACTCCAAAGTTGTAGCGCACAATTGAAGAGAACTGACTTTTTCCATAAAGATAATGAAAATTCAAATCGCCATAGCCAAAATAATGCTCTATATGTGGATTGTCATCACCTTCTTGATGTGGATCTGTTGGTAAACCATCTGCTTCAAAACCATTACCATGATAGTAAGCATAGGATTTCTGTTTTTCAGGTAATCTATACCATACTTTTGAAGCTAAGAAAAGATTTTTCCACTGCCAAAGCCATTTAATGTATAAACGATTCCAAGAACGTGAACGGTAACCATCTTGTCCATTTGAATCATGAAGAAATCCATATCTAACAGCTTTAAGTCCAAAATTTTCATCAAAATAAGTAGATGAGGGAATAGATAAGTAAATTTCAGGTTTGTAGTTTGTCTCACGGAATGGTGCTGACTTTTGATACAGTTGCCAAAAAACTGTTTGTGTATATGCTGCAAATATAAACTCATTCCAACCAAAAAAATTGTAACTTATTTGCTTTTTGAAACTGATTTGAAATTCTGTTTCTAATTTTCCATAGTTCTTATATTTTTCTTCTAAAGGAGTCAGTGGTGCATTTGGATTCTGATTCTCTGATATTCGAGGATATTTACTATTTGCCATTGAAAATGGAAGGAAATAGCTATCATGATAAGGTGTTAAACCAAAGAAATTCCCTTCCCATATCGAATCCATAAGGGCCTTTGTCTCAGGTGTACTTGTATCAATCTTAGAGAATGCAAACGCAGCTCCTTTTTTATTTGATTCAGCATTAAACTGTTCTTCTACATTCATCATAAAAGTGTTATTTATATCTGCTTCCAAAAGAGAAGAAGAGATAATGAAAAAAGTATAAAGTAAAGATAGGTATTTCATATTTTGTATAATTCCTTTAAAAAAGTAATAGACTTCTTCTATTAGTGTTATAATAGCATTGTATATTTAAAATAGGCTGTATAATGTATGATTTTCTCTCTTTTAATACTTTTATAACTCAGAATGTATTGGTGTTCTTCTACTATGTAGGTGCGATTTTTGTCCCTTTTCTTCTTTATAAATATAACAATAAATTTATTACAAGCAGTGATTTCTTTAAAAACATAGAAAGCAAGTCTAAAGTTTTACTCATATCTCTTGGTATATTTCTACTTTTAGAACTTTTTTGGCGTATGATGTTTGAAGCTATGATAGGCTACTTCGATATGCATGAGTATCTTTATAAGATAGCCACACAGATAAACGATAAAGGATAAATATGTTTTTAGATTACTTGCTTCATGCCCAATGGGTCTCATTAGTAGTAGTTATCATTGCTGGTTTACTTATTGGTCTTGAAGTAAAAGCACACAGTGTTAATAAAAATCTTACAAAAGAGATAGGGAGTGTAAGAACTTTTTCTTTCATCGCACTTATCGGGTATATCTTTGCATCCATTAGCATGAATCTCTTCATCGTTGGTTATATTGCTATAGTGATGCACCTACTCCTCTTTTACAACTCAAAACTCAAAACTACAAAAAGTGGTATTATTATTTTTCTACTCTCTACACTTGTTTATAGTTTTGGTATGATAGTGATTAAATTTAATATATGGTTTTTACTTACTATCTTTGTAGCAGTTGTATTTATATCAAATATAAACAAACGTCTTGAGCATTTTTACACTATCTTTGATGAAAAAGAGATAGAGATATTTGCCAAACTTCTTCTTTTAAGTGGTGTTGTTTTACCTCTACTGCCACATAAAGAGATCTCAGACCTTATTCCTGTCTCTTACTTTAAAATATGGCTTGCTGTCGTTGTAGTCTCTCTTTTTTCATATATCGGTTATATTCTTAAAAAATATCTTTTCAACGATAAAGGCTACCTGATTACTGGTATACTAGGTGGGATATACTCAAGTACTGCCACTACAATAGTGTTAGCAAAAAAAGCATCTTCAGGAAATGCACCCTATCTTTTTTCATCTTCCATAGTCGTTGCAACTGCTCTCATGTATCTGCGATTACTAGGTATTACCTATGCTTTTAACTTTGAAATTGCTCAAATTTTATTGCTTCCTTTTGTTACTTTAACTCTCTTAACCCTAGTAGTTACCCTCTTTCTTTATAGGAAGTCGAAAAAAGATACAATCAATCCTCACAACACCACAAACGAAGATAAAAACCCCCTTGAACTCAGTACAGCTTTTTTGTTTGCATTTTTATTTATTGTTATGGCAGTTCTCACACATTTTGTACTTAATAAATATGGAAATATTGGATTAAACATTCTCTCATTTATCGTTGGTTTTACAGATATAGATCCTTTTGTACTCTCTATACTCTCATCGAAGTTTAGTGTAACATCCCAAAATGCAGCAACAGCAATCCTCATCGCGACAGGAAGTAACAATATCTTAAAAGCTTTTTATGCTTATATATTTTCAAAAAATAGTGCAGGTAAGATAAGTGCCTTATCACTCTCTTTGTTGGGAATTTTAACAATTGCCATCGGATTTTTACATCATAATGGAGTCTCTTGATGGCACAAAATAGTTCAAATAAAATTTTAATTATTATTATAGTTTTTTTACTTTTGATTCTTATTGGTGGAGGATCTGGAGTTTTTTGGTATATGCAAAAAGATGATACAAATGCAAAGACAAATACAACCTCCACACCTCAAGAGAAGCAAGTAAACCCTGCAGATGAAACATTAGCAGAAGTTGGACCACTCTATCCTCTTGCACCCATCACTGTAAATCTCAAAACTACTGATGGAAAAGATGTTTATCTCAAAGCAACACTCTCCCTTGAGCTAAATAGTAAGCTCCTCAAAAATGAACTCGATGCTAAAAATGCTGTTATAAGAGATGAAATCATACTCATTCTTAGCAATTATACACAGGTCGATGTTTTTTCAGATCGGGGTAAAAGAGAAATTTGTGAGCATATAAAAGAGAAACTTAACTCTATGCTTCATGATGGTCAGATACGAAATGTTTATATAGTTAGCTTTATCATACAATAAAGTACTTCTTGTTCCAAGAAGAGATTTCTATGTTTTACTACATGAAACTCTTAGCAAAAAAAGTGTAGGCTTATGCTTTAAAAACTATTGCTGGCTCCATTTTCACTATTGGTCTTACACTTATCATGGCGGCAGTGATGCTCACTATCAACACTCCTAAAAATCCAAACATAGGAGCAAACCACATCATTCTAAAGGGAAAGTCACTGCCAGATATACTTACCCCGATGAGTGCTGCCACAGCAATACCGATACCACTTCCTGCAATTACCCCAATAAAAGCTTGAGTAAACACCATATCTCTAAGCTGTTTATTTGATGCACCCATAGCTTTTAAAACTGCATACTGTTTGATATTTTCATAGGTAAACATATAGAGCATTACTCCTGTTACACCAAAACCTACAAGCATAGCAAGCACTACCATATTTACCATATCACCGACATCCTCGGAGTTTATAAGATACCACAACACAGTCTCTTTTTTAAATCTTTGACTTGTGATAGCCTTTAAGCCTGTTTGCTTTGAGATAGTTTTTGCTAACTCTTTAGCATCTACACCTCGCTCTGAACGAACCATGATAAAAGTTGTATAGCGTTTCGCAGAGGGTATAAGTCGTTTAAAATTTGATGCTGTTGTGTAAAGCAAGGGTCGTGGGGGAAATCTAGCGATGGTATGTGAAACATCTGCCACTATCGCTCTTTTATCATTTATAAGTAGTTTATCCCCAAAGTGCAACTCTCGCGTTGTAGCATGAAGATGAGAGCCATCATGAGGCCACATATCTTTTTTATAGAGTGGCGTTTGGAGTTTACCACTTGTCCCACCACTATCTATGATGACACTATCAGGTAATCGAAGTCTATTTTTACTTCTCGGTGCGCCACTGAGTGTTGCATCATCTACACCTATAGCTTGAAACTTCTGGAAGTTCCCATCCCCATAACGGGCAGTCACATCCCCTAAGTAAAGTGGCGTTGCATAGGCAACACCTTTTACACCACGAACAAGACTTAGGGAACCATCACTCATATTTACAGTAGCTTCTGGTGAACTTACAGCTCTATCCATCACCCAAATATCTGCACTAGGATTTTCGCTCACAAGGGCAAATCCTCTACTCATGAACCCTGCTAAAAAGCTCATAGAAAAAGTCACTAAAAATGCAGTAAAACCTATACCTATAAAAAGCCCTATATATTTTGTTTTGTCATGCATAAGCATCTCGACAGCTACTCTAAACACTACTGAGCCTTAGAAGTTTTTATAAACACATCAAACATTTCCCCAACATATAGAGGAAAGTCAGGTTTGTGTTTGAGTTCATACACAACTTGAAGTACTCTAGTATCAGTCTGTTCTGTACTCAAACCAGTAAGGTTTTTCTTTGGAACTATAAAAGGGATAATGTACTTTTCTTGTAATGCTATCTGCTCTTTTGGGTTACCTCTTAGCGATGCTATTGCTTGTCTGTTTTTATCTAGTTTCCAGCTATCAAACTCGTTAATATTTACTCTCAAGTTAAGTTTATCACTTCCGATAATCAGTGCTTTTGTTTGTCTATCAAAATAGGAACCCAGTGTAATATTTGAACGCAAAACAATACTATTTATAGGTGCATAGACTTTAAAAAGTTCTAACTCTTTTTGCACGACTTGAAACTTTTTTAAAGAGAGTTGATAGAGTGCTTTTGCTTCATGATAGTTATCTACTACCTTGGTGTATTTTTCATTT
>JALUKS010000123.1 GCA_027056465.1 Sulfurimonas sp. | reverse complement strand
ACGAGATAGTAATGGTAGTTTTGTACCCAGAGGGTCATTGCCATTAAGTTAAGCATAAAATTGGAATAAACTCTTTTACAAGGGTAAGAAAGCAGGGTTTGACATGCATAGGATTCATAACCAGAATACTTGTAGAATTATGACTATGATGATAAAAAAGAGCAGTAAATCTTTACAGAACAGCATCAATGACACCCAATTAGATTTGGGTGAAGATGTTACTATCACCAATAGTGCCTATACCTAAGCCAGAGCAAAACTAAACTAGACAGCATTTGAGGAGTTTGCTTATTCTTTGTCGACCGAGAAAAAATGTTTTCTCTAAAGCTAAGTTTTTTTTTAATGCTCATAGTGAGAAATGAAGATTTAAAAGAGAGTACCAAAGAGAATAAATATGTTCAAAAAGTCAATATAGCAGTATCATTTAATCTTATCAAACATAAAGTATTTGATCTGCTCTATTTAGATGAACCAACAGAGTTGTTTTTAACCAATACTATAGTGATACGACCAAATCGAAAATCTAAACCACGACTAGATAAAGATATTTAGAAATTCACCATAGCCACTAATTCTATAAATCATCTCAAAAGGAAGAAGAAAAATGTTGGAAATTAGTCAGGTGAAAGTCCGTAAAGTAGATACTTTTGAGCTTAACTTAATGGCAATGCCCCCCCCCGTTGAAACAAAACTTAAATCATGATTTTAGAGGGCATTCATCAACAAATTTAACTGGTTTTATAAATGGTGTTTGATTTTTCAAGTAGAAATCAATCTTCTCATCATACTTCTTCTTGAGTCTAAGGAAAGCTTTGTATTTCTTGCCCTTGAGTTTTTTCGTTGTGATTTGTACTACATGTAGTGGGTTTATGGCACGACCATGTTTACGAAGCTCGAAATGTAGGTGTGGTCCTGTTGAACGTCCTGTTGTTCCTACGTACCCTATAATTTGCCCTTTTTTGACATGTACACCTCTATGAATACCTCTACGAAAAGCTTTCATGTGTGCATAGCGTGTCTCATAACCATCAGCATGACGGATTTTCACAAGGTTTCCATAGGTTCCCATTCTAGCTGCCCAGCTTATAGTTCCACTTCCAGCAGCATGGATAGGAGTACCTCTTACTACGGCATAGTCTATTCCTAAGTGTGCTGTCCATTTATGGAGTATCGGGTGCCATCTGTGTTTGGTAAAGTAAGAGGATATTCTACCACCTTTTACTGGACGTGCAAGTAGAAAACCTTCGACTTCATGCCCTTTCTCATCATAGTAGCGTTTATCATCGTTGAGATAGATGTAGTGATTTTTATGGTGCATCTCTATCATCGCAGCATCTAAGATAGGCATAGAAAAAGGTTGCCCTAATCTATACTTCTGCTCATAAATCATCACAAGGTTATCGCCATTTCGGATGTCATTTTTAAAGTTTAAAGAGTGTCTAAAATTTGCTGTAAATATCTGTACAAGCTTATGACTCCCCGTCTTTTTTAAAATGGTGTAGTTCGGTGAGCTTACTATTTTCGTAGCAAATGCCTCTGTTTTTGTTGTGCTGATGATAGGAATGGCTTCAAATTTATAGACCCCTTTCTCTCTGTAGATATGAATCTGAAGTTCATCATTGAGAGGAAGAAGAAGCTGGAGTATCTCTCCTGCACTATTTTTCAAAATCTGATAATGCACTCCTGCTCTCATCTCTTCTGTAAGGCGTTGGTCATCTTTATCGAGATTATAGTAGAGAGGGCGAATAGGAAGCTTATGTTTTTGTAAAAACACGAGATAAGTCTCACCATTATTCCATCGAAAACGATCCACATAGGACGCAAAAATTGTAGTTGTAAGTAGCAAAGCTAAGAAAATTCGTATCAAAAGTATATACCTAAATGTAAAAAATTATAAAACATTAGCAAATTTTTGCTTAGTCTGAGGTTTGTTGGATATAATCGCATAAATAAATAAGTAATTGTTACTTAAAAAAGAAGAGCTATGAAATATATAATTGTACTACTATTAATATCCTGTGAGGTTTTTGCTTCGATGATAAAAGCACCAATCCTTAGTGTAAATGATACAAATCAAACGGCAACTGTAAAAGTAGAAAAAGTTGATATTGGTGTAAGTGGGTTTATCGTGCATACTATCGCCCAGAATCATACAAGTATTTTAAAAAATGCAACTGTACTTAACTATGACAAAGCAACAAAGATAGCTACACTTAAGATGACTGACTTTAACGCCCTTAGAAACAACTCTCTACCAACAGGCAAGTGGAAAGTGCAGGTTGGTGATGAAGCCCAACTTGCATTTGGCTACTCTCGCGCACTGCTTATCGCTCCTAGCGAAGAGATTTACCATCGTATCTCAAAAAGTGTGCAGATTCAGTGGGTACATCCAGACCTTTTTGCAACTGTTCTCTCTTATCGTGGACATCCAACACCTCTCAAAAAAGACTTTGAAGCTATGAGTATCGTCAGTAGTGTAGGACTAGTTTTTTTCTATCTTGACCAAAAAGTCTATACGGTAGATATAAAAAGCTTTAAAATTTTAAGCATAAGTGCGGCACCTTTAAAGCAAGATAGTGTGAAACTTCCTTTTTATTCAAGGGTAAAAAAGATAGATGCTAACTGGTTTGGGAAAGGGAATGAAGAGCTTAAGACGTATGCACCACACTACTATGAACTCTTAATCTCCTCCAACAAAAAGAACAAACAACTTTATGAGATTATAAAAAATGGTGACCCTAAACTGCACTATTTATTAAAAAAATTTAATATAGGAGAATAGAGTAATGATTGACAAAAAACATATAGAACAGTTTACATCTATTGTAGGTGGTGAAAATATCTACAGTGATAAAGCCCACTTAATAGCATACTCATACGATGCAACACGAACAAAGTTTGAGCCTGATGCAGTTGTATTTCCTCGTAATGAAGAGGATGTAAGTGCAATACTTAAGTACTGTAATAAACACAGAATAGTGATAGTGCCTCGTGGTGCAGGGTCAGGGTTTACTGGTGGAGCATTACCAAGTTCTGGTGGGATTGTTCTAGGCTTTGAAAAGCACATGAATAAAATCTTAGAGATAGATATGAAAAATATGGTAGCCATAGTGCAACCTGGTGTTGTCAATATGGACTTACAAAGAGCAGTCGAAGAGGTAGGACTCTTCTATCCACCAGACCCAGCGAGTCAAGACTACTCCACTATCGGTGGCAATGTCAGTGAAAACGCGGGTGGTATGCGTGCTGCGAAGTATGGAATTACCAAAGATTATGTGATGGCGACTCGTGCTGTTTTACCCAATGGTGACATTATAAAAGCAGGAAAACGCACTATTAAAGATGTAGCAGGATATAACATCAGTGGTATTCTCATAGCGAGTGAGGGAACGCTAGCAGTTCTTACAGAGATAACACTTAAGCTTATCCCCAAGCCAAAAATGACAAAAACTGCAATGGGAATATTTCCTACTGTAAATGATGCGATGGAAGCAGTCTATAAAACAATGGCAAGTGGTATCACCCCAGTTGCGATGGAGTTTTTAGACAATCTCACTATCCGTGCAGTGGAGCAGACTTTTAACAAAGGTCTACCTGTAGATGCTGGTGCGCTTTTAGTGACTGATGTTGATGGGAACTTAGAGGATGATCTCAACTTCCAACTCACTCAGATTGAGAAAGTTTTTAAAGAGAATGGTTGTAGTGATTTTAAAATTGCTAAAGATGCAAAAGAGTCAGCAGATATCTGGTTTGCAAGAAGAAACGCGAGTCCAGCACTTAGCATTTATGGAAGTAAAAAACTCAACGAAGATGTAACAGTCCCTCGTGCCGTTCTCCCAGAACTCCTAGAGAAGTTCTATGCCATAGCCGACAAATATAGTGTAAATATCCCATGTTTTGGGCATACGGGTGATGGAAATGTTCATACAAATGTTATGGTAGATGGAAGTGACCCTGAGCAAGTAAAGATAGCCTATCAGGCGATAGAAGAGGTCTTTCAAGCAACAATAGATTTAGGGGGAACACTCAGTGGAGAGCATGGAATAGGACTTGCAAAAGCACCTTATATGCACATGGCGTTTACAGATGAAGAGATGAACCTCTTTAAGTCAATAAAGATGGCGTTTGACCCTAAAAATATCTTAAATCCTGCGAAGATGGGATTAGAGTAGTAAATCTTAATCAAGACCCTATTGTAAAATAGGGCTTATAACTCTTTTCTATTTATGAGTAGTTAGAGAAGGTATATTTCTAATAACAATATAAGCTATCGTTGCTATTATAGCTCCAATTATGCCTAGTTCAAGCATTTCTATCCCCCTTATTAATAGCTGTATATCCTGTAAAATAAAGCATTATTACAGTATATAAAGACAATATTATACCTATTATACTGTAATCATCTTTTTGTAGATAATTATTTATAAAAAATATAATTAAAAAAAGATTTGCTAAAGTCAACAGAGATTTACCAACCTCTTTTAATCCATCGTTATTTTTTTCTTCTTGCATCATTTAAACCTTTATGCCATTATACAATAAAAAGCATATAAAAAAACAGTAAAACAGACTCCTATCAGTATATAAAGAAACACTTTTCTGTAGAGTGCTAAGAGGGAGAGTGCCATTTGAAGTAGAAGAAGTTTATAATCAACTTCAAGTGTGATGGCTTTTGTCTCTATGCTCATAAGCCACTCTAATGGTGTGTCGAGAGCATTGCCATAGCCAAAAGTATGTAAAAAAATTGCTAAAGGATAGAAGAGGGTAAAGAGCGAAGTCCAGAGTATGGAGAGTGGATGATAGATGCTAAAGTTGCCAAAGATTACGAGTGAGTATGGGAGCATCATAAGATAAATCCAAAAGGGAAGTAGTAGAAATTGTACAGTTTTGCTAAGATGCTTGAAGTAAATCAAAAAGAGAAAAATATAAAAAACACCACTACTACTAAGCCAAAAACCAAGACTAAAAAAGAGTCGAGGGAAGAGGGCTAAGATAAGTAATACTGTGAGAAGTAGCGTCTGCATAGTCACCACTTCGACCCCTCTATCGTAGAGTACAAATCCAATGAGAAGCATTACAAAGGCACGAAGTAGAGAGGGTGGCGAACCTAAAAAAAGGAGATACGTGAGTAAGAAGAGTGCGATGATGATAAAAGAGTCTAGCTTATAACTTCTATAGGGAAAATATCTATTTTGTAAAAAGGTGTAGGGATACTTTAGGAGAAAATAGAGCAGAGTAGAGAGTACTCCTAGATGAAAGCCACTAATGGCGATGAGGTGTGTGACACCGAGATTTGAGAAGAGTTTTTGGAGTTTATAGGGGAGCTGTTTGGCTGTAAAAAGTGCCTGATAGAGTAGAGATATATCTTTGTCTTTGTGCTGTTTATCTATGAAACTATTGAGTCTATTTTTATAGGAGTTGTTAGGATAGAGATGAAGGATTTTTGAAAAACAGTAAAATCCATGCATATACTCATAAAAGCTAATCTTGCCAGCCCATGCTTCAAGTTGCACTTTTCTATATCTTATATCTTGCAGTTTTTTACTAGCAGTTGAGTAAAAAACAAAGCCATCATCACTCTTGAGTTTAAGAACCTGATAGGTTTTTGTTTTGCCTGTTTTTGTGAGTTTTGATTTTGTGTACTGTTTCAAGACCGTGGCGTTTACAAGCTGAGTATCAAACTTTGTAAGCTCTTTGTAGTTGTAAAACTCCATACTTATTGAGAGTGAAAAAAGAACGAAGAGCAGTAGAAAAAGATGAAAGAAGTCTCGCCTATTTCTAAATAGCGAGACTTTTTCTAGCATTTAGAGTATTGGCATATCGGCTATGGGAATATCCATCTGCGCTGATGAGGTATCGATGTTTTCATAGACAGTCTCTACTCCTGCACTAAAAGTAGGAGCATCCACAAAGCGAGTAAGCTTTTTCTGAAAAACGAGTTTTACATGACCAGTTGGACCATTACGCTGTTTTCCGATGATGATTTCAGCATCCTCTTCCTCTTTTTCTATGTACTCAGAGACGAACTCTTTTCCCTCAGCCTTAGCAGCTTTTTCTCGTTCTTTTTCTTCCTTGTAAAGATAGACATCATCACGATAGACAAAAAGAATAATATCAGCATCCTGCTCAATAGAACCAGACTCACGAATATCACTCAACATCGGGCGTTTATCATTACGAGACTCTAGTCCACGGTTAAGCTGAGAAAGGGCGACTATAGGCATCTCAAGCTCACGAGCAAGCATTTTAAGTCCACGTGAGATTTCAGAGACTTGCAGGTGTCTATCTTGATTGCCCACACCCTGCATAATTTGGAGATAATCTATCACGGCTATCTCTATCTCAGGGTGTTGGTTTTTGAGTTTACGAAGCTTACTACGAAGCTGATTGATGTTAATACTTCCCTGATCATCTACGAAAAGCTTGACATTGTTCATATTGTCGATGGCACCATTAAGACTCGACCATTGATTATCATCCATATCACCTACACGAAGTTTTTGCAGAGGGATAGAGGTCTGAATAGAGAGCAAACGCAGCATGAGCTGTTCAGCAGGCATCTCTAGTGAAAAGAAAGCGACACCCTTGCCATTAAGAATGAGTGAATTTACTGTGTTAAGGACAAAAGAAGTTTTTCCCATGGCAGGGCGAGCAGCGATGATGACAAGGTCACCCTTACCAAAACCAGTTGTCATTTTGTTGAGTTCAGCAAATCCTGTATCGACTCCAACAAGAACAGAATTTCCACGAGCTTTCATCTCCTTTATATACTCCATCGTGTCAAAAGTCATCTTCGGTGCATCTTTGAAGTCTGATGTTTGGTTATCTTGTGTAATGTCGTAGAGTTTTTTCTCAACTATATCTATCACTTCTGCAGCAGGAAGTTCCTCCTCTACTGTCACTCTTTTTATCTCTGTTGTAAGTGTTAGGAGGTGGCGTTTGAGTGACTTGTCTTTTATCTCATCGACATAAGCTTTTGTGTTTGAGATAGGGTTTGCAGAGAGTATCTCTAGGAGAACTTGCTCATCAAACTTCTTTATCTTGATAAGCTCTTTTTTGATAAACTCCTCATCAATAGGCTGATCTTTTTGAAGGAGTGTCATCATAGCCATAAATATATCTTTATGTGCAGGAAGATAAAAATCATCCTCTCTGAGTGCAGTTGAGAGTTCATCAAACTGGCTAGGTTCAAAAACTATGGAACTTAGTATGGAGCGTTCAAACGCTAGGTTGTAAAGGTTGTCTTGCAAAAAAAATCCTAGTATAATAATAAAACAATTTTAGCATAAATAACTTAAGTAGCTACAGATTCAAGCTAAACTCAAATATTTATCTAAACACATAGGAAGAAAAATGCCACTTAAAGAGTTACACAAGATCACAGTAAAATATGATGGGCGAGTAGCAAAACTACTCTCCCTTGGAAGAGATTCATTGATGAAAAGTCAGAAAATTTCTTATATAAAAAAGTTTGGATTTAATCAAGAAGATGTAGCACAACTACTAGAACTTGCACAAGATATGGATATCTACAGATATGATTACGGTGATACTGCGGAGGATGAGGGATTAGAGTTCTTTGGTGTTGTTCATGCTTGGTATGCACTAAGCGAACTTGGAGTACCTGAATTTAAAGATATACTTATAACAATGGTAGAAGATGGAGATGATGACGATTATGATGATTGGATTTTAGATGATTTTTCAGAACTTATAGTACCTTATCGTAAAGATATGCATCACTATTTTGTACAAGAGCTAAGGAAAGAGACAAATAGTACATGGACTCGCTTGTGTTATATAGATACCATCAAAGAGATGTTGAAGGCAGGTGAAATTTCACTCCAAGAGCTAAATAAACTGATAGAAGAGATTCTTAATCATGGAGAAAATGATATAGTCAATGCATATATAATGGGAATATGTGTTGACAATAAACTTACAGAGTATCATGAGCTTATAAAAGAGTGCTATGCTAGAGATGCTATTGATCTTATGTATATGGGTGATTTAGAAGATGTTGAGATAAAAATGGGCTTAAGAGAAGAGAGAGAAACAGATAAAGAGCCAACGATGTTACAAAAACTCTTGAATACTGTAGTTGATGACTTGGATGAGCAAGCAAGTGCTGTTATTAGAGAGAGTCCAAAAGTAGGTAGAAATGATCCTTGTCCATGTGGAAGTGGTAAAAAATATAAAAAATGCTGTATGAAAAAGTAAGAAGAAAAAAGTATCGTAAAATAAAATTCTAAAAAGTGAACAACAATGACAATAAACTCACAAGATATAAAATCTAATCTAGGTGCTATCTACTATAAACGAGGAGTTGAGTATTATGCCCAAAGGCGAGTGCTTACCTTATCTAAAGAATCCTATCGTAATGAAAAGGGTGTGGATATTTTACGACTGAACTCTAGCGTACGTGGCATTGGAGATATATATACTCAAAGTATAGATATCTATTTCGACTATGATTATGAGCTTATGATAGAGGGAAAGTGTAGTTGTCCTGTCTCCTACAACTGTAAACATGTTGCTGCTGTTTGTGTCGCCTATAAAACAGGTGTTATCATGACCACTCCTGCACCTTCTCCTGCAGAAATAAACTCACAAGCCATAGATAATTGGTTGCAAACTATGGCTGAAGAGAAAACACAAAAGAGTAAAAAAAGTAGTGCAAATGGAGATTACTTTTTAACATATAGATTAGATGGTGTAAAATCTTCATTGGCAGGGATATTACAGTTTTATAAATCAAAATTTTTGAAAAATGGTAAGATTAGCCGAGGCTCAGAAGTGAACATAGAGAGAATATCTAATGCCTACTCCTATAGAGAACTCAAAAATAGTGATGATGAAAATATTATTAGAATGGCAAATATATTTGTCTCAAGAGATTACTACAATGCAACCATGGAAGCAGTTAGTGGTACACTCGGATATATCTTAGTGAAAGAGGTTTTAGCAACAGGTAGATGTTACTTCGACTATAGCCCTGAACCACTTAGACTTCTTGAGGGGACTTTTAATGTGAAGTATGAGTTTAAACTCTATAAAGGGGAATACTCTTTAAAATCTAATCTTTCAAAAAAAGGGTATAAAGTCATAGAGACTTCGCCACCTTTTCTCCTCAACATAGAGACAAACAGTGTCCAAGAGTTAGATATAGATATAGAGCAATATAAGCAGATGAGTTTAGCACCAAAGTTTGCTAAAGATGACATCGCAAAAGTCTATACAAAAGTGATAGATACTCTCCCCAACATAGATGTTGTTACACCAAAAGTCATTAAAGTCAAAAAGATTACAACGCCACCAAGAGCAAGGATTTACTTAAGTAATGACTCCTTTTTAGTTGATTTTTTATATGATGACTTTTTAGTGAAATTTTATCCACGAAAAGAGATTGACAACCGAATAAAAGAGTATGAAAAAGTAGAGATAATGAGAGACTTAGAGTTTGAACTCTCGGCAAAAGAGAGGATAGAGTCCATAGGATTTCTGCTTGAAGAGTCTCATGATAATCTCGTCTCAAAGTTCAAAGAGACAAACCGTCAAAAAGAGTTACAACTTTGGAAAGATTT
>JALUKS010000122.1 GCA_027056465.1 Sulfurimonas sp. | reverse complement strand
GCAAACGACTCACAAGGTGGACTCTATACGCAACTTGTCTATCAGTATAACAACAATTACTCAGCGGGTATCCGTTATGATGTTATTACAAAGAACGATACAGACTTAAGTGCCTATAGTGGTGTAGATACTAGCAACTTAGACAAGGTGACAGCGATGCTAGAGTACAAACCTTTTCCAATGTCGCGTTTGCGTCTAAGCTACTCTTACGATAGAAGTAAGGTTATCGCAGACAAACGCCAAGATATAAACACAGTTATGCTTACACTTAACATCGCAGCAGGCGCTCATGGCGCTCACTCTTACTAGGAACAAATTATGAAAAAATTATTACTACTTACACTACTACTTTCATCAGCTCTCTTCGCCTCTCTACGAGTCGATACAACATACTCAACTCTTGGTGCTATTACTCAAGAGGTGGGAGGTGACTTAGTAAAAGTTACTGTTTTGGGAAGCTCAAAGTACGACCCACACTTCATCGTGCCAAAGCCCTCACTCCTCGCAAAACTTCGCCGTGCTGACCTACTCATCATGAACGGAGGAGGATTAGAGCTAGGATGGTTACCACCACTTCTTAAAAATGCGAACAATAGAAAAATTCAAAACGGTGCGAAAGGTCTCTTAGACATCTCTCACTTTATCCCTATGATAGACAAACCAGCGGCCGTTTCTCGTGCCTTTGGTGATGTTCATGCACAAGGAAACCCCCACTATTCAACTGACCCACATTTAGTGATCACTATCGCTAAGGCAATAGCAGATAAATTGATGCAGATTGACCCTGACAATATGGCAACATATCAAGCCAACCTAGAGAGTTTTAGTAAAAAATGGCAAACATATCTCAAAGCTTATGATGCAAATCTCACAAGTTGTAGAGGAAAAAAAGTAGTGCAGTACCATGAACTCTATAACTACTTTCTTAATCGTTACGGTCTCACAAATGTAGGAAATATCGAGCCACTTCCAGGGATTGCCCCGAGTTCAAAACATACATTGCAACTTATTATGATGATGAAAAAAGAGCATGTAAAAACTATACTTCAAGATGCTTATCATGAGAAAAGAACTGCAAAGTTTATCGCGGCTAAAACAGGGGCAACTGTAGAGATTATTCCTCATGATGTTGGTTCGGTAAAAGGAAGCGATACACTAGAAAAATTTTATACTATGATAGCACAGAGAATATGCAACTAATAGAACTTCTCTGGCCTGCGTTTGTACTGGCGATACTCTTAGTATATATTCACACCATTTTTGGTGTGGAGATTATCAAACGCGGGGTTATATTTACTGACTTAGCGATAGGGCAAATCGCTGCTGTTGGGATGGCTTTAAGTGTTGCTTTTTTAGATGGAGCATACCAAACGCCACTCACACTTTTGTTTGCTGTTATGGCTGCTGTAGTTATAGCTTGGGCAACGAAAAAGGTGCAAAATGTGGAGGCTTTTATAGGTCTTCTCTATGCTCTTGGTATCTCAAGCATTATGTTAGTGTTAGCAAAAAGTGCTGAGGGAATGGAGCTATTTTCTAAGCTGAGTGCTGCCGATATTCTCTTCACCTCTTCAGATGATTTGAGTGTAGATGCGATGATTTACATCCCTATCTCTTTGGTAATGTTTTTTATCTACCCTCGCACAAAAGGTGTTATAAAAGAGTTGGTCTTTTTCATCATGCTGGCGTTTACAGTAACCTCTTCAGTGCAGTCTGCTGGTGTTTTAGTAGTTTTTGCACTACTCATCGCTCCTGCTTATGCAGGTATAATGCAGAAGAGATTTAAACCTCTCTCATTTGCTTGGGGTTTTGGCTCACTTAGCATAATTGTCGCTCTATTTGCTTCGTATCATTTAGACTTACCCACTGGATATACCATCATTTTTGTGACTGTCTTTAGCTCTTTAGTGTTGGTAGTGTATCGTTCTGTAATGCGAACTCAAAGTTAGAGTAGAATTAAGTGAAGTTTTATGATGAAAGTAAGATAATAAAGATATAAACATAAAGGAGCTCAAATGAGCAATCACAAAACAAAAATAGAAAAGTTATATGCACACCCACTTTCTGGGAATATCGACACAACAAAACTGCTTCATGCACTAGAACATTATGGTGCGACTGTAGATCTTAACAAGCAACACCGTGCTTTACTTCACCTCAATGGAAAAGAGCACTCTCTATCTCTTTCACATAACAATGAGTTAAGTAAAGATGCTATAGTAAAACTTCGCCACTTTCTTGAAGAGGTTGGTCTTACACAAGACAAGCTGTAGAGTCTTACTCATCCTCGTTAATAGCTAGTGTATCAAATAACTCCTACGGGAGTTGGTACCTTAAGTCGTTTCATCCTCTAATACTTCCCAATCAATAGCTATAATAACAAAAGTCGAACATTATGTAAGTTTTGATACAATATGTGAAAATATTATTTTAGGCAAACGATATGAAAAAAATACCTTATGGGCTATCAGACTTTAAAAGTATAAAAGAGGAAAATTTTTATTTCGTAGATAAAACAAAGTTTATAGAAAAACTTGAAAATCTCAACGAAAGATTTTTAATCTTTTTACGACCAAGAAGATTTGGTAAATCTCTTTTTATCGCTATGCTTGAAGCCTACTATGATAAGCACTATAAAAATGATTTTGAGATGATGTTTGGGGATACCTACATAGGAAAAAACACTACTTCTCTTGCTAACAAATACAATATCATGAGGTTTGATTTTTCTGGGATTGATGTGAATGATGTTGAAGAGAGTTTTAGAAGTTATCTTTTAAGAGAATTACAAAGCTTTATTTTAAAATATGATTTGAATATCTCTTTAAGAGAAAATCCCATAATTTTATTTAATGATATTTTTAAAGCTATGCAAGAAAACAATCTAGAACTCATGATACTCATAGACGAGTACGACAACTTCGCAAACAAACTACTCCTAAGAGAAAAAACAGAATATCTAGGCTTAGTGAGTGAAAAGACAGCGTCCTTTAAACAGTTTTTTACAGTGCTAAAAACTGCTACAAGTGGTAACGATTCACCTCTTAAAAGAATGTTCATAACAGGGGTAACCCCTATGACTA
>JALUKS010000121.1 GCA_027056465.1 Sulfurimonas sp. | reverse complement strand
AAATAAAATAATCATATTTAGTAGAGATGAACTAAAACAATATGAAATGGCACAGTCGTTTAACAATAAATGTATGCGTTATTTTATTGGAGATGTTCGAGATGAAAATCGAGTTGTGGAGGCGATGGATGGTGTGGATATTGTTATACATGCTGCAGCTTTAAAACACGTTCCTGTAGCAGAGTACAATCCAATGGAGTGTATTAAGACAAATATTACAGGTGCTGAGAATGTCATTAAAGCAGCTATTAAAAATGAAGTTGAAAAAGTAATAGCACTCTCAACCGATAAAGCTTCAAGTCCCATTAATCTTTATGGTGCTACAAAATTGGCTTCTGATAAACTTTTTGTTGCTGCAAACAATATGGTTGGAAAGAGAAAAACAAGATTTGCTGTGGTTCGATATGGAAATGTTGTAGGCAGTAGAGGTTCTGTTGTTCCTTTTTTTAAAGGACTTATTAGTGAAGGGGCTACTGAACTACCAATTACCGATGAGAAGATGACAAGATTTCTAATTACTCTTGAAGATGGGGTACAGTTTGTACTTGATAACTTTGAGCGAATGCATGGTGGAGAGATATTTATACCTAAAATTTCATCTATGAAAATGACCGATTTAGCAACAGCACTTGCTCCTAATTTAAAGCATAAAGTCATAGGTATACGACCAGGCGAGAAGATGCATGAGGTGATGATAACGGCAGATGATAGAGTTGTTGAGTTTGATACCTATTATACTATTACACCTACTATCCAATTTAATCATAATGTAGAATATACTGTTAATGCTTTGGGTGAAAAAGGTAAAGATATTGGTATAGGTTTTGAATACAACTCCTTGAACAATACAGAGTGGTTGACACAAGAAGCATTTTTAGAGATGGCTAAAAAGTAGTAATATGCAGTTTATTCCTTATGGCAAGCAACTAATAGAACAAGATGATATTGATAGTGTTATAGAGACTCTACAATCTGACTACTTGACTACGGGACCTAAAGTAAAGGCATTTGAAGAGGCTTTAAGTGACTATTGTGGTGCTGCTTATACCATTGCTGTAGCTAATGGTACGGCAGCTCTTCATTTAGCCTCTTTAGCTCTTTTGAAAAAAGGGGATAGAGTCTTAACTACGCCAAACTCATTTTTAGCAACCTCTAATGCTATTCTTTATGCAGGAGCAGAGCCGATTTTTGTTGATATTGCTGAAGATGGCAATATTGACCTTGACCTTTGTGAAGAGATGCTCAAAAAAGATAACTCTATTAAAGCTATCTATGGAGTTGCATTTTCTGGACGAATGCTTAATCAAACAAAGTTAAAATTTTTTAAAAAAAACTATAATGTTCTTATATTAGAAGATAACGCTCATGCTCTTGGAGCAAAAGAGGAAGAGATTAAATCTGCTTCTTGTAAAAACTCTGATGTCTCAATACTCTCTTTTCATCCTGTTAAACATCTAACTACTGGTGAGGGTGGGGCAATTACCACTAACTCAAAAGAGCTTTATGAAAAGATGCTAACGCTTAGAGGTCATGGCATGGTTAAAACCCCTAAAATGAAACCGTGGGAGTATGAGATGAGAGAGCTTGGTTTTAACTATCGTATTACTGATATTCAGTGTGCTTTGGGGCTTTCTCAGCTTAAAAAACTTCCATCTTTTGTATCTCGTAGAATAGAGATAGCTAAAAAATATGATGATGCTTTTAAAAATAGTATAGTAAAACCTCTTTATACTTATGATGGTAAATCCTCTTATCATCTCTATGTGGTTCAAGTTGATTTCTCTAAACTCTCTATTAGTAAAGAGGAGCTTTTTATTAAGATGAGAGAGAAGAGTATAGGGTTGCAACTGCACTATATTCCTATCAATAAACAGCCTTATTATAAAAGCTTGGGTTACGGGAATGAAGATACTCCTATTATGGATAAATATTATGAAGAGTGTTTTTCTCTTCCAATGTTTCCTAAATTGAATAATGAAGAACAAGAATATGTGATTAAAACACTCTTTGAGGTGTTAAATGGCTAATGTTGTAGCAGTCATTCCTGCACGAGGTGGGAGTAAAAGAATTCCTAGAAAAAATATTAAAGATTTTCATGGTAAACCACTTATTGCCTACTCCATAGAGGTAGCATTAAATTCAAAACTTTTTGATAAAGTGATAGTTAGTACAGATGATGAAGAGATAGCTTCTATCGCTAAAGCTTATGGGGCTGATGTTCCTTTTATTCGACCTAAAGAGTTGTCGGATGATTTTACAGGAACAGGGGATGTTGTTACTCATGCATTAGGGTATCTAAGAGATAAAGGTGAGATGTTTGATTATGCTTGTACTATCTATGCAACAGCTCCATTGCTTCAAGAAAAGTATCTTATAGAAGGATTTGAAAAATTAAAAAATAGTGATGCTATTAATGCTTTTTCTGTAACCTCTATGCCTTTTCCAATTCAGAGAACATTTAAAATAGATGAGCATGAACGCTGTGAGATGTTTACGCCTGAGTATTATATGACTCGTTCACAAGATTTAGAAGAGGCGTATCAAGATGCAGGACAGTTTTACTGGACAAAGTTAAATGAAAGTTCTAGTGAGACTATGTTTGGGAAAGATTCTGTTCCTATTGTTTTACCTCGTCATTTAGTACAAGATATTGATACTGTAGAAGATTGGAAAAGAGCTGAGATTATGTATCGTGTTTTAGAGGAACAAATACATTATGAATAAAATTCTTTTTCGTGCTGACTCTTCTTCTACTATAGGCACAGGGCATATTATGCGAGACTTAGTATTAGCCTCTTTGTATAAAGATGCAACTATTATTTTTGCTGTGCAAGATTTAAAGGGAAATATAAATCATAAAATAGTTGAAGCTGGATACAAAATAGAGATATTAAAATCAAATGATATAGAAGAGTTGGATAAATTTATCAAAAAACAGAGTATTGGTATGATAGTTATAGACCATTACAGTATTGATTATGAATATGAAAAACAGTTAAAAGTTAAAAATTCAACATTAAAAATTCTTTCTTTTGATGATACGTACGAGAAGCACTATTGCGATATACTTCTTAACCATAATATTAG
>JALUKS010000120.1 GCA_027056465.1 Sulfurimonas sp. | reverse complement strand
GCTCCTAAGCATGTTGATCAGTTCTTAAAAGAGGGTCACCTTCGTTGGGATTCACTAGGTGAGTTTTTAGCACTTGCAGAGTCTTTAAGATTTTTAGCGAAAAAGAATAATTCTGATGAATTAGCTACATTAACTGCAGCACTTGATGAGGCAAATGATAGATATTTAGGTGAAAACAAATCACCTTCACGTAAAGCTGGAGAGCCAGATAACAAAGCTTCTCACTTTTTCGTAGCACAGTTCTGGGCAAAAGCACTTGCTGAGTCTAGCAATGTCGCACTAGCTGAAAAATTTGCTCCAGTAGCAAAAGCTCTTACTGAAAATGAAGAGAGTATCATCTCTGAACTTTTATCTATTGAAGGTAAAGCTCAAGATATTGGTGGTTATTATATGCCAGATGAAGCAAAAGTAACATCTGCTATGCGCCCATCTGCAACTTTAAACGCTATTATCGACGCTATTTAGCCTAAAGGCTTACTCTTTATGCTCTTTGCAGAAAATTTTGCAAAGAGTCATAACTTTTCGTTTTTAGCTAATATTTACTAGAGATTAGCTAAAAATCAAAAGTTAAAAAATTCACTCAAAGGAAATTAATGGCAAGTAAAGTAACAGTCATAGGAACGGGTAATTTTGGTTCTACAGTGGCATTTATTCTCGCTATGCGTGGGTCGTGTCATGAAGTCATACTCCTTGGTAGGAATATCGATGTGGCAAAAGGAAAAGCTCTCGATATGTCTCAAGCAGCTAATGCTGCACGTGAGCATACCATAGTAAGAGCTGCAAATGGTCCAGAAGATATGATAAACAGTGAGATAGTTGTTATCACTGCTGGTGCTCCTAGAACACCAGGTATGAACAGAGATGATTTACTCATTAAAAATGCAGAAATTGTCAAAAAGTATGCTTTAGAGATTAAAAAGTATGCACCAAATGCTATTGTCGTGGTTGTGAGTAATCCACTGGATGTAATGACTTATGTAGCTCTGAAATATACAGGCTTTCCACGAGAGAGAGTTCTCGGTATGGCTGGTATCTTAGATGCTGCTCGTATGGCTCACTTTATCTATGAAAAGCTAGGCTATGGAGCAGGGCAGATTCGTGCTACTGTAATGGGTGGACATGGTGACACTATGGTGCCACTTCCTAAGTTTACTACTATTGCTGGTGTACCTATTGATGATCTGCTTGACTCTGAAGAGATTGGTGAAATCGTACAAAAAACTAGAAATGGTGGTGCTCAGATAGTAAATCTACTGGGTGATGGTTCAGCTTACTATGCTCCTGCAAAATCAACTGCTGTTATTCTTGAAGCAATTTTAAAAGATACAAAGCAGATTCACTCATGTGCTGTAATGCTTCAAAATGATTATGGTTACTCTGATATGGTAAGTGGTGTACCTGTTATGATTGGTGCTGGTGGTGCAGAGCAGGTTATCGAGATGACACTTAAAACTCTTCAAAAAACACGATTTAAGAACTCTATCGCTTCTGTTCAAGAGATGGTGGATGTCCTTTATGCTAATGGTTTTTTTGATGATTTAAAACAAATAGAAAAAGGTGAGAAGAAGAATGAAAAGTAGAAAAGTTGGAATTGTAGGTGCTGGTGCTGTTGGTGCTACTGCTGCATATACTCTAGCAATGATGGGAACTTGTCATGAGATTGTTCTTTTTGATATTGCAGAGGGTGTTGCAAAAGGTAAAGCTATTGATATGGCTCAAGCATCTTACTACTCAGAGCAGGGTACTATTATCACTGCTGCTGAGACGGCTGAAGATATTAAAGATTGTGATATAGTTGTTGTTACTGCAGGTGTTCCTCGTAAGGGTGATATGACAAGAGCAGATCTACTTATGATAAACGCGAAGATTACGAAACAAGTCGTTGAAAACATCAAAAAGAACTCTCCGAATGCTATCATCATATGCGTTTCAAACCCTTTAGATGTTATGACGTATGTTACAAAACAGATAACTGGTTGGGATTCAAATAGAATTATCGGTCTTGCTGGTGCGCTTGATGGTTCACGTATGGCTTACCAAATCTCTAAGCTAACTGGTTATGCGTCAAACCAAACGGGTAGTTTAGTGATTGGTGATCATGGGGAGAATATGATTCCACTTCCATGCAAGGTCTCTGTTGGTGATATTCCTCTTACTTCTTTAGTCTCTAAAGAGGATATGGAGGGTATCATTGCTAGAACAAAAAATGGTGGTGCAGAGATAGTAAAATATCTAGGAACATCAGGTTACTATGGTCCAGCTCGTGCTATTGCACATATGGTTGAAGCTATCTTAAACGATTCTAAGGCAATTGTATCCTCTTGTACCATACTCAATGGTGAGTATGGTTACTCAGATGTAGCAGTTGGTGTGCCTGTCGTTTTAGGTGCAAATGGTGTAGAAAAGATAATAGAACTTGATTTAGATGAAAAAACGAAAGAAAAATTTGCAATTTCAGTTAAATCTATAGAAGATGGTATTAATATACTAAAAGAAAATAATTTTTTCCAAGGAGTTTAAAAATATGAGTACAAGAATAGAAAAAGATACAATGGGTGATATGGAAGTTCCAGTAGATGCTTACTGGGCTGCTCAAACACAAAGAAGTATAGAAAACTTCAAAATTGGTGAAGAGACAATGCCTTATGAAATCACTAGAGCATTCTCTTATCTTAAAAAAGCAGTAGCTTTAGTAAACAAAGACCTCGGTAAACTTGATGCAAAAAAAGCAGATGCAATTGCTACTGCTGCTGATGATATGTTAGCTGGAAAGCTAGATGGAAACTATCCACTAGTTGTATGGCAAACAGGTTCAGGTACACAGTCAAATATGAACAACAATGAAGTTCTTGCAAACCGTGCTACAGAAATTTTAGGTGGTGATTTTAGAGTTGAAAAACTTATTCATCCAAATGATGATGTAAACAAGTCCCAATCTTCAAATGACACTTACCCAACTGCTCTTCATGTTGCTTCTGTTATTGCTGTTGAGACACAAGTTTTACCAGCTATTGCAAAACTTAAAGCGACTTTAGCAGAAAAATCAGCTAAATTTGAGTCTGTAGTAAAGATTGGTCGTACTCACCTTCAAGATGCTACACCTATTACACTCGGTCAAGAGATTAGTGGTTGGGTTGAGATGCTTAACAAGTGTGAGAAAATGGCAAAAGATTCACTAGAAGCAGTTCGTGAACTCGCACTTGGTGGAACAGCAGTTGGAACAGGACTCAATGCTCACCCTGAATTAGGTAAGAGAGTTGCTGAGAAGTTAACAGAACTTACTGGTCATGATTTTGTAACTGCACCAAATAAATTCCATGCTTTAACATCTCATGATGCTCTTGTTTTTGCACATGGTTCACTTAAAGCTCTTGCAGCTGATATGATGAAAATAGCAAATGATGTAAGATGGTTAGCGTCAGGTCCTCGTTGTGGTCTCGGTGAGATTGAGATTCCTGCGAATGAGCCGGGAAGTTCTATCATGCCAGGAAAGGTTAATCCTACTCAAGCAGAAGCAGTAACTATGGTTACTTGTCAAGTTTTTGGTAATGATGTAGCTATCTCAATGGGAGCTTCACAAGGTAACTTTGAGTTAAATGTTTATAAGCCAGTTATCGCTTATAACTTCTTACAATCTTGTCGTCTTTTAGGTGACTCTATCGTTTCATTTAATGATCATTGTGCAGTTGGGATTGAACCTGTTGCAGATAAGATAGATCACTTTTTACATGACTCTTTAATGCTAGTAACTGCACTTAACCCTTATGTCGGTTATGATAATGCAGCAAAAATTGCTAAAACAGCACACAAAAACAACTCAACGCTTAAAGAGACTGCTATTGAGTTAGGATTACTTACAGCTGAAGAGTTTGATAAGTATGTAGTACCAGAGGATATGATTGCACCTAAAGCTTAATGCTATGCGATCCCACATTTTAAATTAAGGAGAATAGATGAATATACATGAATATCAAGCGAAACAGATTTTCAAGAAGTACGGCGTACCAACACCAAAAGGTATAATGGTAGAGAGTGTTAAAGATGCAGTAACTGCTGCTGAGCAACTAGGTGGTCCAGTATGGGTTGTTAAGGCACAAATCCATGCAGGTGGACGTGGTCTTGGTGGTGGTGTTAAACTTGCTAAGTCTTTAGAAGAAGTTGAAACATTAGCTGATGAAATTCTTGGAATGACTTTAGTTACACACCAAACAACTGCTGAGGGTAAACTTGTTCAAAAGCTTTACATCGAAGATGGAGCAGATATTAAAGAAGAACTATATCTTTCTGTTGTTCTTGATAGAAAATTAGAAATGCCTTTAATTATGGCTTCAACTGAAGGTGGAATGAATATTGAGGATGTTGCAGCCAACACTCCTGAAAAAATTATTACAGTTCCTGTTGATCCAGCTATCGGTTTTCAAAGCTTTCACGGACGTGAGTTAGCATTTGGTCTTGGTCTTACAGACAAAGATGAGCAAAAAAATATCATTAGATTTGCATCTAAACTTTATAAACTCTATATGGAAAATGATGCAGAGATGATTGAAATCAATCCTCTTGTAAAAACTGGAAAGGGTGAGTTTATCGCACTTGATGGTAAGATGGGCTTTGATAACTCAGCATTAGGTCGTCACCCAGAGATAGCTGCAATGCGAGACTTAACAGAAGAAGATGCTGATGAAGTAGAAGCTGCTAAATATGGTCTCTCTTATGTAGCACTTGATGGTGAGATAGGTTGTATGGTAAATGGTGCTGGTCTTGCGATGGGTACTATGGATACGATCAACTATATGGGTGGAACTCCAGCTAACTTTTTAGATGTTGGTGGTAGTGCAAATGCAGAGACTGTTGCTAAAGGTTTTGAGATTATTCTTAAAAATCCTAAAGTAAAGGCAATTTTTGTAAATATCTTTGGTGGAATTGTTCGTTGTGATCGTATCGCTAATGGTATTATTGAAGCTACTAAGATTACTGATGTTAATGTTCCTGTTATTGTTCGTCTTGACGGAACAAATGCACCAGAGGCAGCAGAGATTCTTAAAAATGCAAATATAGCTAACTTAATTGTTGGTGATGACTTAGGTGACGGTGCAGCAAAAGCTGTAGCTGCAGCAAAAGGAGAGTAATAAAATATGTCAATTTTAGTAAATAAAGATACAAAAGTAATCGTTCAAGGTTTCACAGGAAAAGAGGGTTCTTTTCATGCAGAGCAGTGTATAGCTTATGGTACTAACATCGTTGGTGGTGTTACACCAAACAAAGGTGGACAAGTTCACCTTGATAAGCCAGTATTTAATACAGTTGCAGAAGCTATAAAAGCTACTGATGCTACTGTTTCTATGATTTTTGTACCACCTGCTTTTGTTGGTGATGCTGTTATGGAAGCTGCAGAAGCTGGGATTGAACTTGCTGTAATTATTACAGAAGGTGCTCCAGTGAAAGATATGCAGATGGCTAAGGCTCATGCAACTAAGCATGGTATGAAAACACTTGGGCCAAACTGCCCTGGTATTATCACGGCTGAAGAGTGTAAGATAGGTATTATGCCTGGTTCTATCTTCAAAAAAGGGAATGTTGGACTTATCTCTAAGTCTGGTACTTTAACTTATGAAGGTGCTAATCAAGTTTGTAACGAAGGTTTTGGCATTACTACTGCTATTGGTATTGGTGGAGATCCAATTATTGGTCTTTCATATAACCAAATCTTACCAATGTTTGAAGCTGACCCAGAGACTGAAGCAATCGTTATGATTGGTGAAATCGGTGGAGATCTTGAGATTCAAGCTGCAAAACTTATCAAAGAACAAATCACTAAACCTGTTGTTGCTTTTATTGCTGGTCAAACAGCTCCTAAAGGTAAAACTATGGGTCATGCTGGTGCAATTGTTTCAGGTTCTGCTGGTACTGCAAAAGAAAAAATGGAAGCACTTGAAGCTGCTGGTGTTAAAGTCGTAGTAAGTCCTGCTGAAATTGGTAAAGCAATAGCAGAAGTTTTAGGTAAAAAATAGTTTTTAATCCTTGTGTGAGCACCCTAAATGTAACAGTTGTTATCTTTAGGGTGCGATAGTAGCACATTTTAGAGATATATTATGAAAACTTAGGTACTCTTTTTTTATCGAAGAGTAATGTGCAAAATAAATCTTGCACTTTAATAATTAGGAGAAAATATGGCAGCTAGTCCAATGGTAAACCCTGGTGATCAACCAGTATGGGTAAATACAGATAACTGTAAAGCGTGTGATATATGTGTTTCAGTATGTCCTTCAGGTGTTCTTGGTATGAGATATGAGTCAACATCAACTCTTGGTGCAATGATTTCAATTGACCATCCCGAAGCTTGTATTGGATGTAATGAATGTGAACTTTCATGTCCAGATTTTGCTATATTTGTAGCAGATAGAAAAGAGTTAAAAGCGGCAGGAGTGAGTTTTGCTAAACTTACTGATGATGCTAAAACACGTCAAGCAGCAGTAATTGCAAATAATTATATGTCACTCAATGAACAAGGAGCTAAATAATGTCAATTAGAGAAGTAATATCTACAGGTAATGAGCTTGCTGCAATTGCAGCAGTTGATGCTGGTTGTAGATTTTTTGGTGGGTATCCACTTACACCATCTTCAGAAGTAATGCATGTTATCTCTGATCTTTTACCTAAGATAGGTGGAACAGCGATTCAAATGGAAGATGAAATAGCAGGTATCTGTTGTGTTATCGGTGCTGCAATGGCAGGTGATCGTGCATTAACTGCTACATCGGGTCCTGGTGTATCACTTAAAGCTGAGAACTTAGGTCTTGCTCAAATGACAGAAGTACCTTTAGTTCTTGTTAATGTTATGCGCGGTGGTCCATCAACTGGTCTTCCAACTCGTGTATCTCAAGGTGATGTTCTTCAAGCGAAAAACCCATCTCACGGTGATTATAAGTCAATCACTTTATGTGCTGGTTCACTAGCTGAGTGCTATACAGAAACTGTAAGAGCATTCAATTTAGCTGACCGTTTTATGCAACCAGTAATCGTTTTACTTGATGAAACTATTGGTCATATGCATGGTAAAGCTGTTATTCCAACTGCCGAAGCTGTTAAAGAGGGAATCGTTCCTCGTAAGAAATTTGATGGTCCTGCTGATGAGTACTTTCCGTATGAGTGTGAAGCTGATGAACCTGCAGTTCTTAATCCTATGTTTGAGGGGTATCGATACCACTTCACAGGTCTTCACCATGATAAAAATGGTTTTCCTACTGAAGAGATTGAGACTTGTCGTAAGCTTATTCAACGTTTAGAAGATAAAGTTGCTATGCACGAAGATGAACTAGAATCTTATGAAGAGTTTATGATGGATGATGCAGATGTAATGATAGTTGCCTATGGTTCTGTTTCACTTGCTGCTAAAGAGACTATTCGTAATCTACGTGCAGAGGGTATTAAAGCTGGTCTTTTCAGACCTATCACTTTATGGCCATCACCTGCAACAAAGATGAAAGAGTATGCTGATAAAATTAAAAATGTTTTAGTAGTAGAGTTAAATATTGGTCAATATCACTCAGAAGTACAACGTGCTACTGCAAGATTAGATATTGATGGACTATTTAAAGTAAACGGTAGAGCAATTTCACCAAATGAAATCGCTGCAAAAGTTAAGGAGTTATACTAATGGCATTTAATTATGATAAATATTTAAGACTAGAAAAAATGCCAACACTATGGTGTTGGGGTTGTGGTGACGGTGTTATTTTAAAAGCATTCGTTAGAGCTATTGAAAAAATGAATATTGCTCAAGATGATATATGTGTTGTTTCAGGAATTGGATGTTCAGGAAGATTCTCTTCTTATGTAGATTTCAATACTGTTCACACTACTCACGGTCGTACAGTTGCTTATGCTACAGGTATTAAGCTTGCTCGTCCTGATAAACTTGTTGTTTGTGTAGCTGGTGATGGTGATGCACTTGCAATCGGTGGTAACCATACTATTCATGGTTGTCGTCGTAATATTGATTTGACTTTAATTATTATTAATAACTTTATTTATGGTCTCACAAACTCTCAAACTTCCCCAACTACTCCTCGAGGTATGTGGACAGTTTCTCAAAAAGCTGGTAATATTGACCCAACTTTTAATACTTGTGATTTAGCAATTGCAGCTGGTGCTTCTTTTGTTGCACGTGAGAGTATGATTGAACCTAAGAAACTTGAGAAGTCTCTTGTAAAAGCGATGCAACATAAAGGTTTCTCTATGATGGAAGTTTTATCTAACTGTCATATTAACCTTGGTCGTAAAAATAAAATGATGTCTGCTATGGCAAATCTTGAGTGGATTGATAGTATTACTGTATCTAAAAAGAAATATGATACTTTAAGCGAAGAGGAACAACTCAACCTTCTACCTACAGGTGTGTTAAAAGAAGACACAGAAGCTCTTGAGTATTGTGAAATGTATGCAGAGATTCAAAAAGTTCACCAAGGTCAACGTGCTAAGATTACACAAGCTGACTTTGCTAAAAAAATATAAGGAAGACGAATGAGTGATTCTAAAGTATTAATGAGATTTACAGGTGTTGGTGGTCAAGGTGTTCTTCTTGCTGGTGAGATTTTTGCAGCTGCAAAAATTAAAACTGGTGGGCAAGGACTAAAGACTGCTACATATACATCACAAGTTCGTGGTGGACCAACTGTTGTTGATATTCAACTTGATGATGAAGAAATTTATTATCCATATGCTGTTGATGGTGATGTTGACTTTATGCTCTCAGTTGCGCAGATGAGTTATGTACTTTTCAAAGATGGTGTGAAGCCTGGCGGAACAATAGTTGTTGATCCAAACCTTGTTCACCCAACTGATGAAGATAGAAAAAAGTGGAACATCCATGAAATTCCTATTATTACAATAGCAAAAGAAGAGGTTGGTAATGTAATTACTCAATCTGTTGTTGCTCTTGCTATTGCAAACACAATGATGGATGCTATTGATAAAACGGCACTTGTCGATACAATGCTTTCAAAAGTACCTGCTAAAGTTCATGAAGTAAATAAAAAAGCTTATGAACTTGGTGAAAAATATGCTAAAGAAGCTATGACTAAATAGTTATTAATATAAAATGGCTAGTTTTTATTAGCTAGCCATTTTTTTGATTCTGTTTTAATATTATATAATATAACATGATTAGAATTTATGTGAAATGTAGAGTAGAGTAATATATAAAATTTAACTTTTCTCTCTAAATAAGCTAAATAAAGGATAATTAGAGTAGAATTTCATAGGTACAAGGATAGTTACTTGAGTCTATTCAAGAGGAAAGTCCGAGCTGCTGTAAGACAGTGTTCCATTTAACGAATGGCCGTAGCAATACGAGGGAAAGTGCAACAGAAATATTACTTCCACTTTAGAGTGGTAAAGGTGAAAAGGTGGTGTAAGAGACCACCAGTCTCTGTAGCGATGCAGAGAGCTTGAAAACCCAACATGGCAGCAAGAAACAGATGGTTAGCGTCTTACAATGCTTTTGTTTCGCTAGAGGTATATCATAAGGTGTGCAGTAGATTAATAACTATCACTACAAAACTCGGCTTACTTGTACCTAATATAACCATACCTCTCTACACAAACTAAACCTCAAGCCCAATAATTTCAACCAATTCATCTCTCATTTTAAAAAGTTCTTCAACACTAAATTGCCGTAATAAGTCTAAAGTTGTTAGATAGTTCTCTAATCCACTCAGTAAAGCTGGATAT
>JALUKS010000119.1 GCA_027056465.1 Sulfurimonas sp. | reverse complement strand
GCTTTTGCAGCATTTCATCAATTACCTACTGCTACACTTACAATGATAGGTATCTTCCTATTTATAGGTGCGATGGGTAAATCAGCACAATTTCCACTTCATACATGGTTAGCAGATGCGATGGAAGGACCTACTCCAGTTTCAGCACTTATTCATGCTGCGACTATGGTAACTGCAGGTGTTTATCTTGTCATCCGTTCTCATGAACTCTATAGTTTAATCCCAGATGTTGGTCTCTTTATCGCTTCTCTTGGTACATTTGTTGCACTCTTTGCAGCATCTATGGCATTAGTAAATCGTGATATGAAACGAGTCATTGCATACTCTACACTTTCACAGTTAGGATATATGTTTGCAGCGGCTGGTCTTGGTGCTTACTGGGTTGCACTCTTTCACCTAATGGCACACGCTGGTTTCAAAGCACTACTCTTCTTAGGTGCAGGTAATGTTATGCACTCTATGCATGATGAACTCGATCCATTTAAGATGGGTGGACTTAAAAAAGTGATGAAAGGAACTTGGATTATGATGGTGGTCGGTTCACTCGCATTAGCTGGTGTTATTCCTTTCGCAGGTTTCTTCTCTAAAGATACAATTCTTGAAGCAGCATACTCTGGAAATCACATGGTCATTTATGGTGTTCTCCTCTTTACTGCTGGTTTAACTGCATTCTATTCATTTAGACTTGTTGCTTTAATCTTTCATGGTGAAGAGCGTTACAAACTTTTCGGTATTCATCCACATGAAGCTTATAGATTTATGTTAGTAGCTATGAGTCCATTACTCCTTGTTGCTATTGGAGCAGGGGTACTTCAAACACCTTTCTTTGATATGGTTGAAGAGGCACTGCAAGCACATGAGTATCATATAGCGCATGGAACTGCTCTAATTATGTTAGTTGGAACGCAACTATTTGTTGGTTTAGCAATTCTTTACGCATATAAAAAATATGCAAATTCATCTATAAAAGTTCCTGATGGTACATCTGAAATGGAGAACTCTTTTGTCTATAAACTATTGATTAATCAATACTATATTCCTTATGCTTATGAAGAGTTTATTGTAAAACCATATAGAATACTTTCTGAAATATTCTGGCAAAAAATAGATCTTAAAATTGTAGATGCAACAGTAGATGGAATTGCAGGTGTTATTTATAATACTGGTGATAAAACAAGAGATATGCAAAGTGGTAATTTATCTGCTATGCTTAGATGGATGGTAGTTGGTCTTGTAGTACTACTATTATCAGCTGTAATCTTTGGACTTGCAGCACAAAACCCTGATGAGACAAATGCACTCTTATCAGGTAGAGGAGTTTAGTATATGTTAGATCATATTTTATCGGTTTTAATATTTTTTCCAGCTCTTGCAGCTGTATTTGGTTTTATGATTCAAAAGGAGAGTATGCGTGCTTATGGTATCGTAGTCTCTCTGATTGAATTTGCACTTTCACTTGTGCTTTGGTATGCTTTTGATAATAATGTGGCAGGTATGCAGTTTATGGAGAACATTCCATTAATGCCTGCGTTTGGAATTAACTATACACTTGGTGTAGATGGTATCTCTGTATTCATTGTGATACTCTCAGCATTCTTTACATTTTTAGGTATCGCTAGTTTAACAGATACTCCAAAAATCAAGTATATGATTATTACACTTCTTTTCTTACAGATGACAATGGCAGGGGTTTTCGCTGCTCTTGATGCGATAGTCTTCTATACATTCTGGGAACTTTCACTTGTTCCGATGCTTTATATCATCGGTGCATGGGGTGGACCTTTAAGAATTTATGCTTCTGTGAAGTTCTTCTTATATACATTTGCAGGTTCACTTGTGATGCTTGTAGGTATGCTTTTTATGGCATATTTTTATCATGAAGCATCTGGAGTATGGAGTTTCGCTCTTTTAGATTGGTATAGACTTGTTTTACCTGAAAATCTACAACTTTGGTTATTTGCAGCATTCTTTATGGGTTTTGCTATCAAAGTTCCTATGTTTCCATTTCATACATGGTTACCATATGCACACGGTCAAGCACCAACTATCGGTTCTGTTATTCTTGCAGCCATTTTACTTAAAATGGGTACGTATGCGTTTGTGAGATTTTCACTACCACTCTTTCCTGATGCCGCAGCATTCTTTATGATGCCGATTGCGATACTCGCAATTATTATGGTTATCTACACGGCTATGGTTGCTTATGCACAAAAAGATATGAAACAAGTGGTTGCTTACTCTTCCATCTCTCATATGGGTATCATTATCTTAGGTACATTTGCATTAAATGTAGAGGGAATCTCTGGTTCAATCTTTTTAATGCTTGGTCACGGTGTCGTTGCAGGAGCGCTCTTTATGCTTGTTGGTGTTATCTATGATAGAAGACATACTAAGCTGATGAGTGAGTTTGGTGGTTTGGCACATGTTATGCCTCGCTATGCAACTGTATTTGGTATTATGATGATGGCTTCTGTTGGACTTCCTTTAACAATCAACTTTGTTGGTGAGTTTTTAAGTCTTCTTGGATTTTATCAGCAGTCACATATCTTGACTCTCCTTGCAGGAACAGGAATTATCGTAGGTGCTATCTATATGCTTGCAGCTTATAAAAAAGCATTCTTTGGTGAAGTGACAAACGAAGCAAATAAAAATCTTCCTGATATTAATAAAAAAGAGTTATTTGGACTTATTCCATTAGTGATAGTGGCGATTTGGTTAGGTGTCTATCCAAAACCAGTTTTAGGACCTATTGACAACTCTGTGAAAGCTCTTGTTCAGTTGATGCATGATAAATCTACAACTACTTTAGCAAAAGAGAGAATACCTGATTTAACTGCTCCAAAAATGATGCGAGCAGTTAAAACAACTACTGAGGAGGTGAACTAATGTTAGCGCCAATAAATATTCCTTTAGAGTCATTAAATGTAATGACACTTGCTCCAATGCTTATACCTATTATTGGGGCTCTCCTGATTCTAGTGTTGGCAGTTGCTAAGAGTGGTTTACATAAATCACTCTATGTAGTCATAAGTCTGCTCTTTTTAGGGATGGATTTCTTTGCACTTCTAAATAGTGCAGGACTCTTCTCTGAAAATGGTACAATTCTTGGTATGTTTGATGTAATGCTCATTGATGGACTGGCTATTTTAGCACAGTTTATAGTGGTTGGTGCTTCAATGCTTTTCATACCACTTGCATTAACAAACAAACGTTTCCACGAGTTTTCATATCCTGAATTTTTTGCACTCTTCTTATTTATGATTGCAGGTTTTCAGTTTATGGTTGCAACGGACAATATGATTTTAGTATTTGTAGGACTTGAGACTTCATCTCTTGCTCTTTATACACTTATCGCGATGCATAACCGTGATAAATCATTTGAAGCAGCTATAAAATACTTTACTATGGGTGCATTAGCAGCTGGTTTTTTCAGTTTTGGTGCTATGATTCTTTATGCACTTACAGGCTCTATAGAGATTAATAAAATTGCTATGGTGCTAAGTGCAAATGGTTATGCAGATATGCCTTATGTTCTTGTCGGTATAGCGTTTCTCTTAGCTGCACTTGCATTTAAACTCTCATTAGTTCCATTTCATACATGGGCTCCTGATGTTTATGAGGGTGCTTCTGCTGCAATGGCTGGATATATGTCTATTGTTCCTAAGATTGCAGGTTTTGTAGTGGCTATGAGATTTTTTGAATTTTTAGTACATAGTCATGTTGTTTGGTTGCAGATGGTACTTTATGCTTTTGTTGTGCTTACAATGACTGCATCAAATATGTGGGCGCTTGTGCAAACAGATGTAAAACGTATGCTTGCATATAGTTCTATCTCACATGCTGGTTTTGTGATGGCAGCTGTTTTGATAGGAACTACACAAGCAAACTCTGCACTCTTTTTCTACTGGATACTCTTTAGCTTTACAAACCTTGGGGCATTCTCAATGCTATGGATTTCTCGTCAAAAAGATTTAATTGATGGACAAGTTTCTGACCATAGTTATGATAAGTTTGCAGGTATGATAAAGACTGCTCCTGTAGCAGCTGCTAGTATGGGTCTCTTTATGCTTTCACTTGCAGGTGTGCCACCATTTGCACTCTTTTGGGGTAAACTCTATATGATTAGTTCTGCCGTTTCAAGTGGTTATACAGTTTTAGCACTTATTATGGCACTTAACTCTGCTATTGCTGGGTACTACTACTTAAAGCTTATCGTTTATATGTTTATGAAAGAGCCTATTGTTGGTGCGAATGGTGAGATTTATGTGGCTAATGCTACATTAGCACTACGCACTATTATCGGTATTGCTGCGATGGGAACTCTTTTTGCTTTTATAATTATAAACCCTCTTTTAGAGTTTATTACATCATTTGTATATAATAGTGGCTATTAATAGTTAAATCATTTTTACCAAGGAGAAGAGCATTTGAAAACAGTAATACTCCTAGCTCTTCTTTCTCTTCCCTCTTTTGCACTTGAAATCTCTATTGATAGTGCAAAAGATAACTTTATTCCTTACTCTACCCTGAAAATAGTAGAGACTCAACCTTTCTTATGTCAAGCAATGAAAGATGACTTTGATGTAACAACACAAGTCATATGTGCATTTTCAAAAAGACCAGTAGGAAAGATTAGGAACCTACAAAATGATTTTTTTAAAGTGAACACTTTTTATAAAAAAGATACTTTTTTTATTAGTATTAAACCTTTTCATAAACTCAAACTTATTCCTCAAATATTTAACCTCGTTAAAGACAAAACAATATTTAGTGCAGATGTTTCACTTGCAAAAACTTGGCTTATTATAGGTTATAAAGATAAACTTCCTCTTATACAAAAACGAGCACGACCAGATATTAGTTTAAATCTTCCATTTTATTTAGATCAAGATAGTATGCCTTATATAGGCAGTTTGGATCTGCATGGAAATCCTGTTCATATACAAGAAGTAGCAGATGTAACTGACTATTTGAAGGTGAAAAAACTCTATGTTCAAAAACAGTATGAGAGTGCTATGGAAGTGATTGATGATGTTTTAGCAGAGTATCCTCATACCCTTTTTAAGGCAGAACTCCTTTACTATAAGATAAAGCTCTATGCTAGATTGAATGACTATGATAATGTTATCGAGTATGCAAAGATTTATCTTAATGAGTATTCTTCAAGTAACAACATAGCAGAAGTAATCTCTTTAATAGCACAGGCTTATAGTAAAGTTGGTCTAAATAGTGATGCAGATTACTTTTTCGATAGACTTTTTAGTGAACATAAAAATACGAAATATGCGCAGTTAGGTTATATCTACAAGGGTGAAATGTTAGAAGCTAATGGAGGAATTGCTTCTGCAGTAAAGTTTTACAAAAAAGCACTCTATGAAACATCTGACTTGGATGTAGCTGCTTATGCAGCTTATAATATCGCTCAGAGCCTCATTGAACTTCATCCCAAAGAGGCAGCTTCTTATATTGATAAAATTATCGTAGTTAAGCCAACATATTTTAATAAAAAATATAAAGACTCACTCAAGATGATGAATACTTTTGCAGATGCGGAACAATATAATACAGCTGCAAAAATAGCAAAAGCTCTAGCAGATGCCATTAGTATATCAAATGATGACTATGAAATGCTTTTAGGTAAAAGGGCTTTATGGCTAGCTAAAACAGATAATAAAAAAGAGGGTTTGGCAGCACTAAATCGTTATCTCAAAGAGTTTCCAGATGGTGATTATGTTGATAAAATACAGATAGCAAAAGATGGACTCTTTTTTGAAACATCAGATGCAAATGTTTCTACAAAACTTGCTGAATATAATAGTTTAATACAAGAGTATTCACATGACACAATAGGAGAGAGAGCCATCTATGAAAAAGCAAAACTACTCCTAGCAAATAAAAGATATGCTGATGTACTAGCTATGCAAGATGCTCTTCACTCTTTGGATGATAAGCATGATGATATTGAAAGTATTATAACTGATGCTGCAACAGGTATGATGGAAGTATCACTTAAGAATAAAGAGTGTAAAGAGGTACTTGTGATAGCGAATGACTATAACATTACACTCTCTGATAGTTGGGATGATGGAATATATGATTGTGCTATGAAGGGTGGAGATTATGTACTAAGCAAACGTATAGCAGAGAAAAATTTTCAGAGTAAAGATCTTGCATTTAGAAAAAAATGGCTCTATAGATATATAAAAGTTGATTTTGCAACAGGGAATTATAGTGATGTTATAGAAGCGAGCAAGGATTTAATAGTCCTTATAAAAGGTGATAAAAATTCTAAGTATAAAGAGGTTTATAGATACCTATTTGATACTTATAAGAGACTGGAACAACAAGATAAGCTTTTAGGCAGTATGATACAGATAGAAAAAGCTTTTGGTGAAAGCTATAAGGACATCGATCGTTATGTTACAATGATGACATTAGGAAGAGATACAAAAGATGATAATCTTGTTATAGATTATGGACTTAAAGTAGAAAAAATCCAAAAGAGTTCCTCTTCGTATGCACAGAGTCCTTATGTAGCGTTCACACTTTATCAATCTTACATGAATCTTGAAAATTATGCAAAAGCATTAAAAATCATAAAGAGTTTAGATAAGATAAAATTAAGTAAGAATAAACGTTCACGTGCAGAGTATTTAAAAGGTATGGTGCTTATGAAATTATGGAGAGATGAAGAGGCACAAAAAGCTTATGATGCAGCAATCAAAGCAGATTCAGAGTCCCCATGGGCAAAACTAGCTAAGAGTGCCAAAGAGCTCTAAAGCCCTAAGCAATCTTTGATAGAGTAGAGACCTGCCTCTTTATCTATTAGCCACTCTCCAGCACGAAGCGCACCTTTAGAGAATGTAGAACGAGAAGTAGCTGTATGGTTTAGTTCTAAAAATTCACCATCATTGTAAAAACCTACAGTATGACGACCTACGATGTCTCCACCACGAAGTGCCATAACTGCTATCTCATCTTCACTACGCTCACCTATGTTTCCATCACGACCACTTACTCTTACTTTATCAAGTTCGAGTCCACGTCCTCGTGCTGCATGCTCACCTAAAGTAAGAGCTGTACCACTAGGAGCATCTTTTTTATGTTTATGGTGCATCTCTACTATCTCTATATCAAAACCCTTGAGTGCTGCTGAGGCTTGTTCTACTAAGTTATTAAGAAGTGCAACACCTAGACTCATGTTTGTTGCATAGAGGATAGGCATCTCTAGTGTCGCTTCTTTGAGAAGATTTAACTGGTGAGTATTAAGACCTGTTGTTCCTATAACTAAAGGCTTTGGTGTAAGCATCGCCGCTTCTAGCAGTGCTTCACAAGCATCAGGAAGAGAAAAATCTATAACAATGTCACAAGCATTCAAAAAAGATTTTAAATCTGTTGTGACAAGTACAGAAGGTTCTACAGAAAAGTCTAACTCTCTACGTACAAAAACACTACTTAGACTCATGTTTGGAGTCTCTTTTAAGTTCTCTAAGAGAAGTTTCCCAACACGACCATTTGCCCCAAATACACCAACTTTTATCATACTATTGCCTTTGAAATTATTTTTAAAATGATAACATATTTATCTAAGTTTTTTGATTATCTCTTTCATTACATTACTTTTAGTTGAGTAGTTCATCCACATAAGAGATAGCTTGTAGAGCTGCTACTGCACCATCTCCTGCTGCCGAAATCACTTGTTTTGGTGCAGCGATACGCATATCTCCAGTCGCAAAGAGTCCTGCAACCGAAGTTTTCATACTAATATCTACGATAACTTGCCCCTGCTCATTCATATCGCAAAGAAAAGTTCCATCTTCTTGAATAAGTGTCTGGTTATTTACATCATTTCCAACAAAAGTAAAAATACCAGGTACACTAATATCACGACTCTCTCCATCTCTATTTTTGACTCGAAGACCCGTTACTCCAGCACTATCGCCATAGACTTCATCAGGAAATGAGTTGAGAATAAGCTCGATATTTTCACTCTTTTTGATGCGTTCTACTGTATTTGGAGCAGAGCGAAAAGTATCTCGGCGATGGACAAGATAGACTTTTGAGCAGATTTTGGCAAGATAGAGAGCCTCCTCTAGGGCAGTATCACCTCCACCTATCACAACAACCTCTTTGCCTTTATAGAAAAAACCATCACAAGTAGCGCATGTACTCACACCACGACCGAGAAAATCTTTCTCTCCTGTAAAACCAGCACGGCGAGGAGATGAGCCTGTTCCCATAATGACAGAGTGCGCATCCACAGTCGTACCATCCTCTTGATGGATAGTGAAGAGGTCGTTACTTTTTGTAACGCGAACGACATTTACCATCTCATGTTTAAGACCAAACTTCTGACACTGAGCAGGCCAAGGCATCATCAGATCCATCCCAGTAATCTCACCCGTAACCCCTGGATAGTTCTCTATCTCAGAAGAGTTAGTAATCTGCCCACCTGGCATACCCTTTTCAAACATAGTGACATTTTCTAGTCCACCGCGTGTAGTATAGAGTCCAGCCGTAAGCCCAGCAGGACCTCCACCAATAATTGCACAATCTAATATAGTCATATTTTTTCCTTTATAAGTGATTTATTTCATTTGATAACTCTTTCAAGTTGTCGAGTTTGTGTATCATACTATCTTGTTTATAAAGAGTCTCTTTGGTTCTTCTTGTAAATAAAAGAAAAAGTCTTACAACTTATCTCTTTAGCAAATTTGCTCATCTATAACTCCAAAATCTTTTAAATAATTTCGACCCAAGCCATAATATCCTGAAGCATAATGTTTTGCTTTATTTTCAACATATTTCCAAAACTCATCACTCTTCATTACTTCTTGAAGTTTCAAAAGTTCTTTCTTTGAAGCATAAGCACACATACCATTATAAAAATATAAATTTTCATCTTCACTATACAAGGTTTTAAAACCTTTATTTACTAACTGAGGAAAAAACAGTTTCTCTTTTCTTTTCTCCAACGATTGACTTCGACCAAAAGCATACCATACAGGATATTTTCCTTTTCCTTTATCTCGTGTAGCAAGTAACTCTTTATATTCACAAAGATACTCATAAGCTTTTGGGTAGTGCATTTTAAACTCATCTTCTTTTATAATAGTAGGTTTGGCATCTTTATAATGTCTATATGGAAAAATAATCTTTTCAACTAACTCTTCAAACTTATTATATTTAGCCAATTTATTACTATTTATAATATTTCTACATATAGTTTTTTCAATAGGTGTATTTTCATCTAAATAGTAATACTCTTCATCTTCATCAATGGGTTTAAAAATATATACATGATTTTTCAATGTAGCAATCCCGCTTTTTGTATCATATATTTTACCAAAAGGCTTACCTCTAGCTTCCATCTCTTTTACGAAACTATTATCTTTTAAACTCCAACCTTTAAATGAATCTAAATTATCATATTTCTCTTCAATAAATGCCATTTCCTCTAATACTTTTAAAGTATCTGATTTCTCTTGAGTATAAAATACTGAATCATTACTATTCTTTTGAATAAAACATAAACAGGTATAAGTCATTCTTGATTGGAATATCTGCTCATCTCTAAAATCTACTATTTTTAATGATGCTCTTTGTTTCTCAAAATATTTTCTAATCGCTCGTCCATTGACACTATTTATAAAACTATTAACCGTAATATAACCTAATATTCCATCATCTTTTAAAAGTTCATAGCCTATCTGAAAAAATGGAATATATAAATCAGGGTGTCCTGTTTTACAGGTACTCCATTC
>JALUKS010000118.1 GCA_027056465.1 Sulfurimonas sp. | reverse complement strand
CTAAAAGCCCAGACTTGATTGCTTCAAATGTTTCTTGACCTTTGAGCTTTTTGACTATACTCAGAGCGAAACATAGAGCAGTTGCTGGTCCACGAGAAGTCATAATGTTTTGACTCTCTACAACCATTGCTTTATCCCCTTGATACCCCTCTTTTTTTATATCATCTTCAACAGATGGATAGCAAGTATATTTATCTTTTAAAACGCCAGCTTTGTTTAGAGCATAGGGTGCTGCACAGATAGCTGCGATATTTTTTCCCTCAGCATCCATCTCTTTGAGTACTCTTTGGACATTCGCATCCTCTGCTAAAGCATGTGTACCATCCCAACCACCAGGAAGAACTATCATATCAAGAGTCTCTGAACTTATATCTTTCATAGAGACATCTGTTTGTATTACTATGCCATTCGCCCCTCTTACTAAGCTCTTTTCACCTAACGAAGCTACAAGAACCTCTATCTCTGCACGTCTAAGTACATCAATAATGCTGACTGTTTCTATCTCTTCAAATCCTGTTGCTAGTGGTACTAAAACTCTACTCATATTATTCTCCAAAAAAATTTAATCTTTAAATGTATCTCTTACTCGTAAAAATTCATCCAAATTATCAAAAAATATATCTATTAATTTCGGATCAAAATGTTTAGCTCTCTCCTCTTTAAATAGTTTAAATATCTTCTCATCACTCCAAGCATTTTTATAGACTCTATCACTACCTAGAGCATCGAAGACATCGGCTAAAGCCGTAATCCTTCCATATATATGAATATCTTCACCTTTTATATTATTTGGATAGCCTGTGCCATCCCATTTTTCATGATGTTGGTAGGCTACTATTGCAGCTGTTTTAAGAAGTGGTCTCTCTGATACATTTAACATATTGTAGCCAAGTGCGACATGAGTATTCATAATCTCGCGCTCCTCATCTGTAAATCTACCTGGCTTATTGAGGATTACATCTGGGATCGCTACTTTTCCTATATCGTGCATTGGTGAAGCCTGTTTTAACATCTCTGCCTCTTTTTCATCTAAGCCATAGTGTAATGCTAGGATTTTTGAATACTCTGCAACTCTTTTTACATGATCACCCGTCTCCTTACTGCGACTCTCCCCAATAGCACCCATAGTAAAGACAACCTCTTTTTGTGTCTCTTCAATCTCATCTTGCAGCTGTTCAACCTCTTTTTGTGCAGTTATATCTGCACGTACTGCACTATAACCTATATGCTTACCACTCTTATTATATTCCATATTAAACTTCGCAAGAGTCCAATAAAAACCACCATCTTTTTTTCTATTTTTTACTTCAGCAGTTACAGGATGCTCTTTTTTCAGTTCTTGCCACAAGCCTTTAAAGAGACTTTTTGGCATATCAGGATGGCGAATGATATTATGATTTTTACCAATTAACTCTTCTCGTGAATAACCACTAATTTCACAAAAAGCATCGCTTGCATGAGTAATAATACCCTTTAAATCTGTTTTAGAAAATATAACCTCTTTATCATAAGCATCTACAAGAGATTTTAGAGTTATCTTCTGTTCTTCTAAGTCTGCTGTTCTCATCTTAACTTTTTTACTGAGTTGTAAAACATAGCTTCTATTCATTATAAGAAATATTATTAAGATTATTAATGCTGTCAAACCCATAACGACTAAAAGAAAATTTATTTTGTACTGATTCAGAGTTGTTTTATCTAATTTATCAAGTTTATAGAACATAACTTGAAAGTCCATAGGATTATTGTTTATATCAGGTATAGGTAGAGTAGTTACAAGGTAATCCTCAAAGAGCATAAAATCTTTTATCTTCATAAATTTTTCAATACCATAATTTTTGATTTTCTTCATAAGAGTAGGAGAAGCATTTAAGTTCGCAATATAGTTTTCACCGATAAAAAGTCCAGTAAAAGGTTTTATAACCTTTTTCGTATAATCCTTATTTAGAATCATTATAGGCTCTATATCCATAGAACTAAGTTTTTTAGCGATAGAGTTAAAATGTGAAATCATCTCAACTATACCTATAAATTTTCCACCATCATAGACAGGAAACATTGTCTTAAAAGTCATCCCAAATTTACCTGTACTGATAGTATTCATAGATTTATGCGTTTTTATCATATTGGCTATATCTATTCTAAAGCGAGCGATATAATCACCACTTTTAGATGTCCAGCTTCTATAAAAACTATATCCGTCTTTATCTATTATCTGCACCCAGAGATTTTTATACTCTCCAATACTCTCAAGACCAGACAATATTTGTTGACATTCAAGAAGTTTTGCATCTTTTTTTTCTAATGCATAAGCAACATTTTTTTTCTTACTGAGTACATAAGTAATAGCAGCTGTCATACCTTGCTTCTGTTTTATAAATGTTTTTAATTGCTCTTTTAATTCTAAACTTTTTTCTTTATAAATTTCTTCTTTATGTATTTTTATTTGATCTGTGTAGTAATTGAATAAAAGGACTATTAATAGTGTTAGAACAAATAAGAATAGTGATACAATTTTTTTCATATTATCTCTTTCTTCTAATTTTAGCCAAAGTTATTTAAGAATATTTGAATTTTCATTTTTATGAGTACTTAATCTAATCCCAATAGAACTTTTAGTATAATGATATAATTTTTTTTATGGATATAATATGATAAACTATCAAACGATAAAACCCCTACTCTTTAAACTCCAACCAGAGAATGCTCACCATTTAGCTGAGTGTTTCTTACGTCTGCCAAATCTCTCTTTAGCTCCTTTTTACTCTTTTCGTGAGTCTCATTTCATCATAGACAAGATGTTACATCAAGAGGTTCTTGGTCGTACGTTTTTCAACCCTGTTGGTCTTGGTGCTGGGTTTGATAAAAACGCGACTATGATTCCAGCTATGCAGGTTTTAGGATTTGGATTTACTGAGATTGGGACTGTGACACCTAAGCCACAAGCGGGAAACCCTAAACCTCGTATGTTTCGACATATAGAAGAGGAGAGCATCCAAAACGCGATGGGCTTCAACAACGATGGTGCTTACAAAGTTATGAGAAGACTTAAAAAACAGTTTCCATTTACTACCCCTATCGGTGTGAACATTGGAAAGAACAAACTTACACCTGAAAAAGAGGCTATCAGTGACTATACACATCTTATCAAGTCATTTGATGGCTTGGGTGACTACTTCGTCATCAACATCTCTTCGCCAAATACCCCTGGTCTTCGTGACCTACAAAATGAGGAGTTTATCACTGCACTTTTTAAAGAGGCTAAAGCTTTAACAGATATGCCTATTTTACTTAAAATCGCTCCAGATATGGAGATAGAAGATGCAGTAGCCTTGACAAAAATGGCAGTTGAGAAAGGGGCTGATGGTATCATCGCAACAAATACTACTATAGACTATTCACTCGTGAAACACCCTAAAACTATAGGTGGACTAAGTGGTGCAGTACTAAAAGAGAAGAGTTTTCAAATCTTTGAAGCTATCGCAAAAGAGCTTTATGGGAAAACTGTTTTAATCTCCGTAGGTGGGATTGACTCTGCAGAAGAAGCTTACCGACGCATCAAAGCTGGTGCAAACTTAGTCCAAATACTGAGTGGAATTATTTTTCATGGTCCAGATATGATTATGAATGTGAACAAGGGGCTTATAAGACTCCTTAAAGCTGATGGATATAGTAATATTACCGAGGCTATCGGTGCAGATAGAAGGCAATAGATGAAAATTTTAGCAACATTAACACTCGGAGCATCTCTTCTGCTCGCATCACAAAACTTTGTCGAGTACAAAACTCATGCAAAACAGACCAACAAAACAACAAAAAGCGAGATAATTATGCCAACACCACTTCCTAGTTATGAGACAAAAACTCTTAAAAACGGCCTCCAAATCGTAGTTATTCCACTTCATAACGACTCAAATGTCATCAGTACAGATATTTTCTACAAAGTAGGAAGTCGTAACGAAGTTATGGGAAAAACTGGAATCGCTCACATGCTAGAGCATATGAACTTCAAAAGTAGCAAAAACCTTAAAGCAGGAGAGTTTGACAAAGAGGTCAAAAGTGTCGGTGGTGTGAACAATGCAAGTACAAGTTTCGACTACACACACTACTACATCAAGTCAAGCAGTGACAACCTTAAAACATCGGTAAATCTCTTTGCAGAACTTATGCAAAATCTCAACCTCAAAGATAAAGAGTTCCAACCTGAACGCGATGTAGTGACAGAAGAGAGACGCTGGAGAACAGACAACTCTCCACTAGGTTACCTCTACTTTAGACTCTTTAACAATGCCTATCTCTACCACCCATACCACTGGACTCCGATAGGCTTCATGAATGACATCAGAACTTGGACTATTGATGACATAAGAGATTTTCACAAAACATACTATCAACCAAACAATGCCATCTTAATGGTAACTGGGGATGTTGATCCTAAAGAAGTTTTTAAACGTGCCAAAAAAGCATTTGGTAGCATAAAAAACCATGGAAAAATTCCAAAAGTAAAGTTTGTTGAGCCTACACAAGATGGAGCAAAACGAATAATGATACATAAAGATAGCGAAGTAGAAATGGTCGCTATTGCATTTCATATTCCCGACTTCAAAGACAAAGACCAAGTCACTCTTAGTGTCATTAGCGAGATACTCTTCTCTGGAAAAAGCTCACGACTCTATAAAGATTTAGTAGATAAAAAACGTCTAGTAAATAGTGTCTATGCTTACAATATGGAAAATAAAGACCCAGGGCTTTTCATCTTTATGGCGACGTGTAACCCAAATGTAAAAGCTGAAGATGTAGAAAAAGAGCTTGTCGCTCAGATAAATCTTATGAAAGAGACAAAAGTCACAAAAGCAGAGCTAGAAAAAGTAAAAACAAATACAAAATCGGACTTCATATATTCTCTTGAAAGCTCAACATCCGTTGCAAATCTCTATGGCTCATATCTCGCTCGTGGAGATATATCACCACTCATGACTTACGAAGAAGATGTCGAAAAAGTAACTGCAAAAAAAGTACAAGATGCAGCGAAAAAGTATTTTAACTTCGACAAATCAACGACTGTTATTCTAAAAAAATAGCTTTTTAGATATAATTCCGATATTAAATTAACAAGGGCTTCTCGATGAATATAGTAACTGGTTCTTCAACCGCACTTATCACACCATTTAAAAATGGTAAACTAGATGAGCAGACTTACGCTGCTCTTATCACAAGACAGATTAACAACGGTATGGATGCTATCTGCCCTGTTGGAACGACTGGGGAGAGTGCTACTCTTACTCATGATGAGCATAAACGCTGTATTGAAATCGCTGTAGAAGTTTGTAAAGGTACTCACACTAAAGTTCTTGCGGGTGCTGGTTCAAACGCAACTGCTGAAGCTATAGAGATAGCAAAACATGCACAACGTGCTGGTGTTGATGCAGTATTTTCTGTAAGCCCTTACTACAATAAGCCTTCACAAGAGGGTCTTTACCAACACTACAAGGCTATTGCTGAAGCTGTAAGTGAACTTCCATTTATGCTTTACAATGTCCCAGGGCGTACTGGCGTTGACATCTCTGCTGATACAACTATTCGTCTTTTTGATGATGTGAAAAATATCTATGGTGTTAAGGAAGCGACTGGAAGTTTAGAGCGTACAGTTGAGCTTTTATCTCGCAGACCTGATTTGAAAGTATTTTCTGGTGATGATGCTATCGACTACCCTATTCTCGCAAATGGTGGAGCAGGAATCACTTCTGTGACATCTAACCTCCTCCCAGATATGAAGTCAGAACTTGTTCGCCTCGCATTATCAGGTGACTTTGCAGGGGCAAAAGCTATTAACAACAGACTCTACCCTATCAACTCGGTAATGTTTTGTGAAGCAAACCCTATTCCTGTAAAAGCAGCTATGTATATCGCTGGACTTACAGAGACTCTCGAATATAGACTTCCTCTAGTTGCACCAAGTGTTGCAAATATGAAAAAAATAGAAGAAGTAATGAAAGATTACGACATTAAAGGACTATAGTATGCAAGATTTCAGAGGTAAAGTTTTATTTATAAGTGGTGGTACTCGTGGTATCGGTAAGGCAATAGTCTATGAGTTCGCTTCAAAAGGTTGTGATGTGGCGTTTACTTATGCTTCATCTGCAGATACTGCTAACGAAATTGTAGCTGACTTAGAAGCTAACTACGGTGTAAAATCTCGTGCTTACAAACTAAATATCTTAGAGCCTTTAACATACAAAGATGTCTATAAAGAGTTTGATGAAGACTTCGATAGACTCGACTTCTTTATCTCAAACGCTATCATCTCTGGTCGTGCTGTTGTTGGTGGATTTGCTCCATTTATGCGTCTAAAACCAAAAGGTCTTGGTAATATCTACACTGCAACTGTTGAAGCATTTGTAGTAGGTGCGCAAGAAGCAACTAAGAGAATGGAGAAAACTGGTGGTGGCTCTATCATCTCTATGAGTTCAACGGGTAACCTTGTATATACTCCAAACTATGCAGGTCACGGAACTAATAAAGCCGCAGTAGAGACTATGGTCAAGTATGCAGCAGCTGAGCTTGGTGAAAAAGGTATCAGAGTAAACGCAGTATCTGGTGGTCCAATCGACACCGATGCACTCAAAGCTTTCCCTAACTACGAAGAGGTAAAAGCAGAAGTTGTAAAACGCTCTCCACTCTCTCGTATGGGTGATGCAACTGACTTAACTGGTGCATGTGCATTCCTATGTTCTGACGCAGCTTCATGGCTTACAGGTCAAGTGATAGTTGTTGATGGTGCAACTTCTTTTCAGTAAATATTTTGCTAAACCTACCAAATGCTCTAGCGCTTCTGCGCATACTTTTAGCACCCCTTCTTTTTTGGATTATTCTCAACAAGGCTCTCTTTGTTGAGAGTGGTTTTGACATCACTTGGAACTACTACTTTGCTTCTGTGGTTTTTATCATAGCTTCAGCAACTGACTTTTTCGATGGTTTCATCGCACGCGAGTGGAATCAGCAGACACTCCTTGGGGCTATCATCGACCCACTTGCAGACAAGATGATAACTATCGCTGCATTTTTAGGATTGATGGTTACGGGTGATGCCTCTGCTTGGGCTATCTATATCATCATCATTCGTGAGCTTTTTATCACTGGGATTCGTACTGTTGCTGTTGCTGAGGGTCTTGATATCAAGGCTTCTATGGCAGGAAAAGTTAAAACTGTTTTTCAAATGATAGCTATAGGTTTTTTACTGATGCACTGGTCTTATGGTGATGCTCTGTTATGGTTGGCAGTTGTGCTAACAGTTTACTCTGGTGCAGAGTATTTGTGGGGCTTTAGAAAGGCTCTTTTAAAGGATGAAATGTAATGGGTATATTTATATCTCTCTTAGTTCTTAGTGGACTAATCTTTTTTCATGAGCTAGGGCATTATCTTGCTGCTAGACTTATGGGTGTTTATGTAGAGGTTTTTAGCATTGGATTTGGTAAAAGACTTTTTACTTTTAGAAAATTCAACACTGAGTGGAGTATCTCAGCCATCCCTCTTGGTGGTTATGTTCGTATGAAAGGGCAGGATGATTCTGACCCAACAACGAGAAGTAATGACCCCGATAGCTATACAACAAAAACACCTATTGAGAAGATATTTATTCTTCTTGCAGGTCCTGCGTTTAACTTTCTTATCGCGTTTGTACTCTACTTAGCCATCGCACTTGGCAATCCCCCTATCCTCTCCCCTGTTATCGGTGGCGTTCTCAAAGACTCCCCTGCAGAGATGGCAGGTCTTGATACTAACGATACTATTGTTTCTATAAATGAGATAAAAGTAGCTACTTGGCAAGAGATGGCAAAGTACATCGTTAAGGCGAAAGGTGATCTTCATTTTACCATACTTCGCAATGGCAATTTAGAGAGTAAAATATTACGCCCTAAACTTTCCCAAACAAAAAATATGTTCGGTGAAACAGTAGAGAAAAGGATGATAGGTATAGCCGCAGCAGGTGTCACACACCCACTTAAACTAGATGTTAGCTCTACTTTTTCGTATGCTTGGGAGAAAACAGTTTTTGCAAGTAGTATGATATTTACAGGTCTTGAGAAACTTGTGGTAGGGGATGTTCCTGCAAAAGAGCTTGGAGGGGTTATAAGTATAGTCAAAATCACTTCCGATGCGAGTGAGCAAGGGTGGATGAGTGTTCTCTTTTTCGCAGCACTTATCTCTGTAAACCTTGGCGTTTTAAATCTTCTGCCTATCCCTGCACTTGATGGTGGGCATATTATGTTCAACCTCTACGAGCTTATCACTCGCCGTGTTGTCAATGAAGCAGTTGTGATGAAACTCACCATTGCAGGATGGGTTATCCTCTTTGGACTTATGGGGCTTGGACTCTTTAATGATATTAATAGATTGGTAGGCTAGACTACCTTTCTAAAGCCTAACTCTATATCTAAAATCTTATTTAAAACTTTTGTTTGTCTAGCATTGAGATTATTCTCTTTATGCTTATCCCAAAACTTTGTTTTTTCAGTAATGTATCTTTACTTATTTTTCGTATCCATAAGTGCAGAATAGAGTCTCTCTAAAAACCACTAACCTTTTCATAGTTTGTATTTGCATAAATTAGCACTTCAATAACGATTTAATATCTCGCCCTCTATCGCAGAAGTACTAATTGCTTCACTTTCTAATGCTTTTAACTAGCTTTGAGTAAAACTATCTTCACTCAATTTCTATTTTAAATCTCTACAAGGTGCATTGATAAATACTCCTATTGTCAGCCAGCATTTGATACAATTAGATTAAATAATATATAAATCCCTTGTAGCTGTAAATACTCATATTTCTACAGATACTTAAAATGAGAAATGAATTTTTCAGGACTGACTAATTATTATCCTTCTATTTTCTAAAAAAATCTATAATTAACTTATGAATTTTTATGCAGTAATAATTGGAACAGAAATATTAAATGCCAGACGTAAGGATGCTCACTTTGAGTTTCTTCAAAAAGAATTAGCAAAGTATGGTCATGAACTCTTTGCAAGTTTTATCATCAAAGATGATAGTGAGCTTATGAAGAGGACATACAGAATGATACAAGAGGATAAAGATGCTGTAATGTTCTCTTTTGGTGGGATAGGTTCAACTCCTGATGACCTTACACGAGAGATAGCCGCTGAGGTTTTTAGAGATGCAAAAGTAGAAACACATCCAAAGTTTTTAGCAGATATTATTGAGAGATTTGGCGAAAAAGCTTATCCTCATCGTATTTATATGGCAGATATTCCTCCAGAAGCAGAGCTGATATACAATCCTATAAACAATATGTCAGGCTTCTCTTTAGAAAAGCGTTACTTCTTTACCCCAGGTTTTCCTTCTATGAGTCATCCTATGGTCGCAGATATTATAAAAAAAGAGTTTGGAGAGATTGTTCAGAAGTATAGACTCACACTCTATGCCCACACAAGTGAAGAGCAACTTATCACTCGTATGCAAGAGCTTCCCTCTACTGTTGAGCTCTCATGTCTGCCTCTCTTTGTAGAGGGAAAACCTCATGTAGAGCTTTCTCTCTCTGGTCGTGATATAGAAGAGATAGAAAAATATTTTCTACTCTTCAAGAAAGATTTAGATGAGAAAAATATATACTATAAGCTAATGTAAAAAGGTAAAAGTGCCGAAAAGGAGAGTTTTGAAACCAAAAGATGAAGTAACACGAAGTTTAATAATAGATAGAAAAACTTGGGATGGTTCGATGAAGTATGCTAGAGAAAGATACAAGATGAGTCTCTCTAAAGTAGTAGAGTCTCTTTTACAAGAGTGGTTAGCAAAAGAAAAACGCAAACCTTTGGATAATGCTAATCAAGGTAAATTTTTTGAGTAAAGAAAATTTTACCTTGCATAAGCTCTATTTTGGGGATCTTCTTCCTTAAAATTTAAAAGAGCTAAAACAGATTTTTTATTCATTTTACGAGCAAAGTCTACAGCTCTAAAGCCTTTAGAGTCTAAAGCATCCTGATTTACTCCAGACTCTAACAACAACTTAGTAATCTCAGTTCGACCATAACACGAAGCTGCCATAAGTGCAGTAAAACCACTTCTTCTAGTTGTTGTGTTTATATCTATACCCTGCTCTATCAGGTACTGTACCATTTCAAGGTTATCATAAGTGATAGCCATATCAAGAACACTCACACCCTCATCATCGAACTCTTTTATCTCTGCACCACTTTCGACAAGTAGCATTACAGTATCAAAATCGCATCCCTCTCGCATCGCACAAGCTAAAACTGACTCACCAGTCTCATTTGTCTCTTCAAGGTCACCACCATTTTTGAGGTACTTTTTTATACCCATGTAGTCATCGTTTCGTAAAAGTTCAAGCCATTTGTTCATTAGGTACTCTTTAATTATAATTCTTAGCAGTATATATAAATTTATATTAGCATTTAAAGTGTATAATTTCGCCACTAAATTAATTAAGCGAGAAATAATGCAAATAATAGAAACAGCTGATGCTTTTAAAGCACTTATCGAAGATATAAAGACAACAACACCAGGTTATAGAGATCCATTAGCATTTGGTATTGCAAGAGTAGACTTAGGTCAGTTAAATGTAGAAAAATCACTTCAAGCAACATATCCACTTATCAACTGGGATGAGAACTTTGGTAGTGCTGCTATCTTTGTTCGTGCTTTAGAGGAGCAAGGTGTAAAGGTTGACTTCGCTAAATCAGAAGTTGTATGTAACATCAATGCTGAGTTCTTAAGAGCTTGTTTATCTGCGTTTACTCCTTATTCTGATGAAGCTCATGGTGATGCACATAAGAATATTCAAGTAGTCTCTGCACTTTATGCCCAGATTATGAGTAGTGGTTCTTTAGAGGGTGAGTTCAAGGTCACATTTATTTTTGATGATGCAGCACTAGAGAGTGTTGAAGCAACATACCTAAAACTTTATGCAATTTCACAAGCAAAAGTTGGACTTCGTGAAATAAACTTAAATGGTGCTTTTGGAACTCTTCCAAATGTTGCATGGTCAGCTGGTCAGCCCATCGAGCTTGAGTACCTAAGAGAGTTTGAGATTGAGCTTAAACTTGCTAACGAATACCCACATATAGACTTCGTAGATAAGTTCCCACGTCTTTTACAACATATCATTCCAGCTGATAATACTCGTATTTTAGATACTTCAAAAGTACGTTTTGGGGCGCAACTAGCAGGTGGAACGACTGTAATGCCTGGTGCTTCATACATTAACTTCAATGCAGGAACTACTGGTTCTGTTATGGTTGAGGGTCGTATCTCTTCATCTGCTATTGTTGGTGATGGGAGTGATGTTGGTGGTGGTGCTTCTATTCTTGGAGTTCTCAGTGGAACGGATGGTAATCCTATCTCAGTCGGTAAAAACTGCCTTTTAGGTGCAAACTCTGTATGTGGAATCCCTCTTGGAGATGGTTGTATCATCGATGCTGGTGTAGCAATCTTAGAGGGTACAAAAATAGCTATCTATCCAAAAGAGCTTAAAAAACTAATGGATGTAAATACTAACATGAACATGGAAGGCGAAATCTTTAAAGGGAAACAACTTGCAGGTTTCTATGGTGTTCACTATAGACAAAACTCTATGACTGGTGAAGTAACAGCTTCTCGTTCAACTAGAGAGATTAAACTAAACGCTGATTTACACTAGTTCTCTTCTCTAAACTCTCTTTTATCTTCTTCGTTATATAATAAACTATATAACAAAGGAGTGAAAGATGAATATCACTAATAATATCTCTTCTTTACAAACAAATCAAACTTTTTTAAATACTACTGCAAATAATATTGCTAATGTCAACACAGATGGTTTTATTCCAAAAGATACACGAATTACAAATAGTGGAAACTCTCCTATTGCAAATGCAAGATTAGCAGATGACACAGGTTCAGCAAAAAGTCAAACAGATTTAGCGAAAGAAATACCAGATCAAATAGTCACTGGTAGTGTTGCAGAAGTGAATGTAGCTGCTATAAAAACAGAAGATGAAATGTTTGGAACACTTTTAGATATAAAAGCATAATCTTACTCTTTAAGTTCTTAAAAAGAGTGTATTTTAGTCAACATTTCCAAAACGACTTACAACACGTCCAAGTACTTCCACTTCTCTTGAATCAACAGTTTGTGTTGAGTAAACAGAGTTATCACTTATAATATCTATTTTGCCATCGATGCGAGTTTGAATACGTTTGATAAAAAGTCCAGCATCTGTACGAATTGTAAAGACACCTCCACGATTAAGATCTGTTTTACTTCTATTGATGAATACAATATCATTATAACTAAAAGTTGGTTCCATTGAATCACCTGAGACATTTATCGCCTCAATATTTTTCATCTCATGTTCACCACCAAGTATAAACATAAAATGCTCTGGAATTTCTAACTCTTTAACCTCTTCGATAGAGTCACTAAAGCCACCTCCACCAGCACTTGCATGCGAACCACTAAAGTATTTTACCATATAGAATCTATTGGTTGCTTCAACAAGACTCTCTGGAGACTGCCCATAGAGTAACCAGTTTATACTGATTGCCTTTTGTGCACAAAAGTCGAGAAGCTCAGTAAATGGTATCTTATCACGTTTTTTCATTGTTGCAAAGTTCATTTGACTAATGCCTAAAACATCTGCAATATCTTTATCAAAAACTTTTTTAGGTGAAAATTCAGAAGAAACTATACTTTTTATCTCTTCTACGATATTAGCAAAACTATTCATAATCTATCCCTTTATTAAATATGTCATATTATAGGGTATTTTTGAATAATTGTCAAAATTATCATTGCAATTTGACATATTTTCTATATTTAATGTCAAAATATAGTAATATCTATAACTTTAGAAATAAAAAGGATATAAAATGTCAGTTATTCTTCAAAATGTAGAGAGCTTATTTGAAAAATTTGAATCAAAGATGGAGATTTGGGCCAAAAAGTTATTTTAGAAGATTATCTTCTTCTTTTTTCCTAGCTTCATCATATTTTTCACGTTGTTCTGATTTTGTTTTATGGTAACCAGCAAAAATAAACACCATAAAGAGTAGAAACATCACAAGCATAAAAGTATCTAACATAGTGACTCCGGATAGGTTTGGCGAATTGCATCATAGAGAACTATACCTGCACTGATAGCAAGATTTAAACTTCTTCCCTCGTTTGTCATAGGAATAGTAATATTTCGCTCTTTGTATCTGTTTAAAATCTCTTCAGGGATTCCAGCTGTTTCACTTCCAAAAAAGATGAAGTCACCATTTTTGAAATCTGTCTCAAAGTAGGGTCTATCCGTTTTGGTTGTAGCAAAATGAGCATTATCACCTATCTCATTATTTTCAAAAAACGAATCAATAGAGTCCCAAACACGAAGATCAAGTCTACTCCAATAGTCAAGTCCAGCACGGCGAACTGCTTTTTCATCTATATCGAAACCTATAGGTTTTATAAGATGTAGCGTTGCTCCTGCATTTACACAGAGGCGACCTATTGCCCCTGTATTATTAGGGATTTGAGGGTTTACTAGCACTAAGTTGAAAGACATTAAAAAATCACCGTTTTATTTTCATAGACAAATATTCTATCTTCAAGAGCTAATTTCAGTGCACGAGAGAGAACAATTTTCTCGACATCTTTTCCTGAACGCTGCATATCTTTCCAACTATACGCATGGTTTATAGGTATAATCTCTTGAGCGATGATTGGTCCTTCATCAAGATTATTATTTACAAAGTGAGCTGTTGCACCGATGATTTTTACTCCACGCTCAAAGGCTTGTTTGTAAGGATTTGCTCCTATAAACGCAGGTAAGAAAGAGTGATGGATATTCATTATCTTCTCATCAAATGCTTTGACAAATGTAGGTGTAAGTATACGCATATATTTTGCAAGTACAATGTAATCGACACTTTCAAAAGAGTTTATACACTCTATAATCTTCTGCTCATGCTCTTCGCGTTCAAGTCCCTCATGAGAGATAGTGATATAAGGTATGTTAAACTTCTCCACCAAAGATTCAAGCTTATCATAATTGGAAACGACTGCTAAAATATTTGCTTCAAGCTCTCCAGCTTCATGTCGGATGAGAATATCACCCAGTGCATGAAGCTCTTTAGTTACCATAATGACAATATTTTTTTTCTTTGGTTCAATAACTTTTACACTTGAATTTTCAGGTAAAATTGCACTTATAGCATCACAAAGCTCTTTTTTATTTATAGCACCCTCTACAACACTTCTCATAAAAAATTTATTTGACTCTTTAGCAACAAACTCACTATTTGAGAGGATATTAAGATCGTAGTTAAAAAATATATCCGATACTTTATGTACTAAACCTTTTTCATCATTTGCATCTATTAAAACTCTATATTGATTCACTCTATTTTTCCTTTTTCTAGCTTATGAACTCTCTCATCTATAGTGGCAAGTGTATACTCTAAAAAATTTAGAGTCATATCAACTTTTGCTTCTATATTTGCATTATTGGGTGCTTGAAAACCTTCAAAGAGTACGAGAAGTCTCTCTCGTATAGAGTTGAGATAGATAAGTTCACTATCAAAACTTTTTACACTTTGTGGTGCATCATAAATAGGAGTGTTTTCTTCTTTTGATGGCTCAAAGAATGGCTCTTTTTCTATTGTAGTAGCTACTCTCTTAGTTTCATTTGTAACAGTTTCATGTGACTCTTCCATCTCGGCAAGTGTTGAGAGTATGACATCTTTTAGTTCCATGCTTTTAATAACCACCTTTCAAACTCTTTAAACTCTACATCGGTTTCCATCTTCAAAAAATACTCTTTCATCTCTTGATTTACATGCAAAAATTTACGACGCATTCCAGATAATCTTCTTATTGCAATTTTTGCATCACTATTGTTGGGGTCTTTTTTTAAGACATCTTTATAAATATCAAGAGCCTCTTCTTTAAGACCTTGAAGCTCATAAATATTTGCTAAAGTGAGTGTCTTCATCTTTGTCTATCTAACTCTATCTTTCTAAATAGTTAGCGATGATAGAACCTATCTCACTAGTAGAGCAGACCTCTTTTGCATCAAACTGAGCTAAATCACCAGTACGGTAACCCTCGCTAAGAACTTTTTTGATAGAATTATCCACTTTATCTGCAGCTTCAACTTCCCCTAGTGCATAGCGAAGCATCATTGATGCAGAAGCAATAGTAGCGATAGGGTTTGCTATACCTTGCCCAGCAATATCAGGAGCTGAACCGTGAATAGGCTCATAAACACCAATCTTCTCACCAACAGAAGCTGAAGGTAAAAGACCGATAGAACCACAAAGCATAGAAGCTTCATCAGAGAGAATATCACCAAAAATATTTCCAGTAAGCATAACATCAAACTGCTTAGGATTAAGTACAAGTTGCATAGCTGCATTATCTACATACATGTGAGTAAGCTCAACATCAGGATACTCTTTTGCAACTTCTATCACAGTATCTCTCCAGAGTTGAGAGACATCAAGAACATTTGCCTTATCTATAGAGCATACTCTCTTCTCGCGTTTTTGAGCGATACGGAATGCTTGATGCGCGATACGAACAATCTCTTCACGACTATAGACCATAGTATTCCAACCCTTGTTCTCATCCCTACCTTTAGGCTCACCAAAATAGATACCACCGATAAGCTCACGTACTACCATTATATCGACACCCTTAATAATCTCAGGTTTTAAAGAAGAGGCATTAATAAGCTCATCATAAACAACAGCTGGGCGAAGGTTAGCATAAACGCCAAGCTCTTTTCTAAAGCGAAGAAGCCCACTCTCAGGACGTTTTTCACGAGGAAGATCATCCCACTGAGGACCACCAATAGATCCAAAAAGAACAGCATCAGAGTTTAAAGACTTAGTAATAGTCTCTTGAGGAAGCGGATCGCCAGTAATATCATAAGCGATACCACCCATAAGTGCTTCATCATAAGAGAAATGAAATCCAGAGCTAGACGCTACTGCATCTAAAACTTTTACAGCCTCATCAATAATCTCTGGACCAATGCCATCACCCTTTATAAGTGTTATTTTGTAGTTTTTCATCTATTTTTTCCTTCTATCTCATTTTGTGCAAAGTTCATCAACCCACCAGCATCAATAAGCTCTTGCATAAACGCAGGAATTGGTGTGAAGTTGTATGTTTTGCTTGTAGTGTTGTTTGTTATAGTTCCAGCATTCATATCTACTGTTACTGCATCGCCCTCTTTTATCTCAGCACTCTCTTGAAGCTCAAAGATAGGAAGACCCATATTAAATGCGTTTCTATAAAAAATTCTTGCAAATGTTGGAGCGATTATCGCAGCAACTCCAGCAGCTTTAAGTGCTATTGGTGCATGTTCACGACTTGAACCACATCCGAAGTTCTCACCAGCAACTATAATGTCACCTACACTCATTTTAGAGACAAACTCAGGGTCTGCATCTTCCATGACATGCTTTGCGAGTTCCTCTGGAACTGATGTATTTAAGTAGCGAGCTGCTATGATTAAGTCTGTATCTATATCTTTGCCGAAAGTCCAAACTTTACCGTTAATATTTGCTTTTTGCATTGTAAATCCTATTATAATTTATAAAATAATTATGCGATTATAGCCAAATTGTCATTTGTCTTTCTTGAAGAGAATAAAAAAGAGTAAGATGAAACTTCATACTTTTTAGTATGAAGCCTATTTTAAAGTGTTACTAGCGTTTAAGATTATTTGTTGTTTGGAGCATTTCATCACTCGTTGTAATGATTTTAGAGTTAGCATCGTAGGCACGTTGCCCCGTTATAAGGTCTGTAAGTTCTACTACAAGTTGAACGTTACTCAATTCTACAAAACCTTGACGAAGTGTTCCTAGACCGTCCACTCCAGGAACACCTTCAACAGGTTGACCAGAAGCATCTGTTTCTATATAAAGGTTGTCTCCCATTGAGTGTAGACCTGCTGGGTTGATAAAGTTTGTAGTTTGGATCTGTCCTATCTGTGTTGCCTGTGTTTGCCCAGGTTGTACTACTGTTACAGTACCATCTGTACCTATAGAGATATTTGTTGCATCAGGTGGTACAACGATTTGAGGAATAACTTTATACCCATCAGAATTCACCATAGTACCATCTTGATCAACCTTAAAGGCACCATTTCTTGAGTAAACTTCAGTACCATCTGGGAGTTCCAGTTTAAAAAAACCATGCCCAGTAATAGCCACATCAAGTTGATTGTCAGTCTGTTTAAGTGAACCCTCTGCAAAGATTTTATTTATTGCAGTAGGTCGAACACCGAGACCTACCTCTATACCTGTTGGGCTTTTTGTAGTATCTGAGGTAGATGTTCCCGCATACTCCATTACATTGTACATAAGATCTGAGAACTCTGCACGGCTCTTTTTAAACCCTATAGTATTTACATTGGCAATATTATTAGCAGTTGTATCTATCTGTGTTTGCATCCCGAGCATTCCCGTAGAAGCAGTATATAGTGATTGCATCATAATCTTATTTCCTTGAAGTTATTTTATTAAGCTTTTCTTGCAATTTTTTCTATTGCATCTTTGTTCATATCGTCCATCTGTGTACTCATCGCTTTTTGGTACATTCCAACAAGTCGATTTGTTTCAATAAGATCTGTCATCATTTTTACTGCATTGACATTACTCTTTTCTATAAAACCTTGCTCTACAGATCCACTCTCTGAAACAGCTTGAATATCTTTTATATCATTAAAAGCATAAAGATTATCACCCTCTTTTTTAAGCTTTGTTATATCCTGAGGTTGTGCTATGAGTAATTTTTTGTTTGGTATGAGACTAGCACTATTTGGTATGTTTGTCGAAATTTGACCATTTTTATCTATAGCTACTATGGTATCAGAGTTAGCAATAGTTATAGCACCATTTTTAGGATTTTTAAGATAATCATCTGAAAGAACTTCATACCCCTGCTTTGTAACAAGTTTTCCCTCATCATTTGTCGAGAAACTTCCATCACGAGTTAAGCGCACACCTTGTGGTGTTTTTACTGCGAAGAAAAGTCCCTCTCTTGTTAATGCTAAATCCAAAGGATTTGATGTGCTTTGCAATGTTCCTTCAGCCTGTTTTGTATAAGAGTCTACAATTTGTGGAGCACGAGTAAGAGTACGGTTAAGAAACTTTGCACCCTCTTTTGTCTGATTAGCATTTGGAAGTGCATCACGTTTCTCTTGAAAGATACGCATAAAATCACCTACAATTAGATTATCTTCTTTAAACCCTGCAGTATTAACATTTGCGAGGTTATTGGCGATGTTGTCTAGTCTGTTAAACTGTGTCACCATTCCTGCTGCCGCAGCATAGTAGCCTGTTTGCATAGTATCTCACCTTTTACTCATTTAAAATGTTTTATCAATTTGATTTTAAAAAGCAAAGAGTGTTCCAACTAAAGAGATTTATAAAGTTCAGTATACTTTAATAAGTTTTCGGTATAATCCACCTTTTAATAACCTTAACTCACGGAGCAACCTCCCATATGACAGCTAAAGAACTCAACAAAGCTATAGAGACTTTTTTTGAAGAACATAAAGGCAAAGAGTGTGTTACTTACGAATCACTCATAGAACTTTTTGAAAAACAACCAACTGCCGCACAGGCAAAAAACATTTTAAAACTTTTAACAAAACATAAAAAATGTATCTACACTTCTAGTGAACATGCAAAGAAACTCAATGATTCAGAAGCAGAAGCACGCCGTACGGCACAGCGAAAGATGCTTCAGAACAATGACACTGATCAGTTTGACATCCTTAAAGAGCATGAACTTCTTGAGTGGTCACGTTCAGACTCTCCTGTTCGTATGTACCTTCGTGAAATGGGACAGATTCCCCTTCTTACAAAAGAAGAGGAGATTGAAATCTCTAAAAAGATTGAGGGCGGAGAGAGTATCATTATCGATGCTATCTGTTCTGTACCTTATCTTATAAACTTTATCTTAGACTATAAAGAACCTCTTATAAACCGTGAACGTCGAGTTAAAGAACTTTTTAGATCTTTTGAAGATGAAAAAGAAGAGAGCGATGACACTACAGGTGATGATGCAACTACTACTGAATCTGCACCAGAGAAAACACTTACAGCAAAAGATAAAACTCGTGTAGAGAAAGTCTCTACAAGCTTTAAAGCTCTTGAAAAAGCAAAAAAAGAGTGGTTGAAGTTAAGCGAAAAAGCACCAGAAGATCTTGATGCTGAACTTAACGAAGAGATCGTAAACTACTTCTTAGGTGTGACTTTTAAAAAGTCAGTTCTTAAAGAAAAACTTTTAGATCTTGGACCAACTTCAAAACTTATCAACGAACTTGTAAAAGCCATGGAAACTGCGCTTAAAAGTGATGAGGGTTACGACAAAGAACTCAAGCGTTTAGAGTATAAACTTCCACTTTTCAATGATGTTTTAAAAGCAAATCATAATGTTTTAGTTGCGAAGATTCAAGAGTTAAATAAAGAAGATATTGCAAATATGGTTCCAGAAGCGACTATGGTTTCTACATATATGGAGATCAAAAAGCTTGTACAGACACAAGAAGCATCAAAGAACTCTTTTGACATGGAGCCAGATAAACTTGCAGATATTTTAGAACAGATCAAACGCGGTAAAAACATTAGTGAGATAAGTAAAACAAAGATGGCGAAGTCTAACTTGCGTCTTGTTGTTTCCATCGCTAAACGTTACACAAACCGTGGACTTCCTTTCCTTGACCTTATTCAAGAGGGTAATATTGGTCTTATGAAAGCAGTCGATAAGTTCGAGTATCAAAAAGGTTATAAGTTCTCTACGTATGCTACATGGTGGATTCGTCAAGCTATCTCTCGTGCTATTGCCGATCAAGCTCGTACTATTCGTATTCCTATTCATATGATTGAAACTATCAATCGTATCAACAAGATTATGCGCAAGCACCTTCAAGAGAATGGTAAAGAGCCAGATGTTGATACTATTGCAGAGGAAGTTGGTCTCTCTGTTGAAAAAGTAAAAAATGTTATCAAGATTACAAAAGAGCCTATTTCTCTTGAAGCTCCTATCGGTAGTGAAGATGATGGACGTTTTGGTGACTTTATCGAAGATAAAACTTCTCTCTCTCCGGCAGATGCTATTCTAAAAGATGACCTTCGTGGTCAGATTGAGACTGTTCTTGACCAGCTTAATGAACGCGAAAAAGCAGTTATCAAGTTGCGTTTTGGAATTATGGATGATGAGAGTGATAGAACACTTGAAGAGATTGGTAAAGAGTTGTCAGTAACTCGTGAGCGTGTACGCCAAATAGAATCTAGTGCTATTAAAAAGCTCAAGCACCCTAAAGTTGGTCGTAGACTCAAAAACTACATAGAAGAGTAGAGAAAATTTCGTGACATTTGAGCAGAAGTGGCTAGAGTATGATTATAATCCTTTTATACTCTTTAATGCAAATGGAAAAATCATCTCCGTCAATACCGAAGCACAGTTTCTTCTAGGCTCTACTACTGCAAAAACTCTTTTTGAGTTGGCACAAACCTATGCGAGTATAAGCTTTGGATTTAAAACCACCTTTATTGAGTTAGAGTATGGTCGGTACAAGTTTTTTGGTTTAACTGTTGGCTACGAAGATGAGGAGAAGATAGGTATCAAACTCTATCAAGCACCCTCTTTTAAACTCAACACGAAAAAACCAGAGGGTGAACTTACAAATATTTTTACCATTATAGACCTCTGTATAGCTACAAACTCTATAAACTCAAACACTCACTACTCAAAATCATATGACCCGACTATCCCAGAAGTGATAATAAACTCAAATCTTCTCATAAAAATTCTTAACAAAATGTACTCTTGTGTTAGTGATAATGCAGAGGTAGAGACTAAGGTGTTTTATAGGGTTGGAGAGCATATTAAGTATGAAGAGAAGAAGTATAGTATCTTCTCTATCTCTATCTGTGCCGAAAATATCGACAAAAGTAGGAGTGATGAACTAAAAAATCTCATTGAGAGTTCAAATTACTATGGCGAAATATCTTCTACTTTGACAATCAATATCCCTATGATAACCTCTTAGGAGGCTATCTTCCTGCTCACTAAAGAGCCGATGATAATGCCGATAAGAAGAGACGGTAGATAAAATCTCAAATCTAAAACTGCATTATTTTTCAAAGAGATAAACCCTAAAATGAGAAAAACATAAGGCACGATACGAAACGCCGAGACACTACCTCTAGCACCATGTTTTATACTCTTAAAACTAAAAGTTTTTATCTTCGCTTTTTCTTCTTTGACTATCTCTTTGAGGCTTAGCTCTTCTGCTGGAGCTTCGTTAATAGGATCTTCGCTATAAAGTTCATGAGGATCTTCTATCTCATCAAGTAAATCACGATCCTCTTCATAACTCTCACTACTCACTTTTGTATCTACCATGCGTTTGTAAGCAAAAGAAGCACCAACGATAACTAAAAATGAGCTAAGGGAAGCGACTTGAACATTTGCAAAAAGTGTTTTCGAGTAGAGTGAAGTAGCGAAGATAATCCCCTCAGTAACTCCTAAAATACTAATAAGTTTTTTCACCATAATCCTCATCATCTTCATCATCAAGTTGTTTTTTTATAGCATAACGCGGCTCTTTAGCTAACTCTTCAAATGCTTTATACTGTTTGGAGTAAGCTTTATAGACATTTAGAATAGCAGCGGCAATACCGATAGCGACACCTATCCAAAAAGTCCAAGATATGCCACTAAGACTTCTTATAAGCCAACCGATACCGACACCCATAAGCACAGCCACAACCATAGAGATACCAAGAGATAAACTATCGGCTGCTTCTATGATGGGCTTTATACGAGGTTTTCTCTCCTCTTTCGTTTCAGCTGTACCACTAGCCATTTTTGATTGCTTTGAAGACTTTTGCTGCTGCATTTATAGTCTCCTCTATCATTTCATCTGTAATAGCCGTAGAGATAAACCCTGTTTCATAGAGTGAACAAGCGAAATAGAAACCCTCTCGGAGCATACCTGCATGAAACTTAGCAAACATCTCTGCATCACTCTTTTGAGCATCTTTAAAGTTCTTTACTGGTGTATCATTAAAGAAGAAACCAAACATAGAACCTCTTACATCTGTCTGCATCATGATACCCTGCTCTGCTGCTGAGGCTTTCATGCCAGATACCAATCTTTTTGCACGCGCTTCAAGTACTGTCATGACACGAGCATTTTGTTTGAGTTTACTAAGAGAGGCGAAACCTGCTGCCATAGCTACAGGATTTCCACTGAGTGTTCCTGCTTGATAAACAGGACCATCAGGACTAAGCTCTGCCATAATCTCAGCTCTTGCACCAAAAGCACCCACAGGCATACCACCACCGATAACTTTTCCAAGAGTTACTATGTCAGGTATTACACCCGTAATAGACTCAGCACCGTTGATAGTTGCACGAAAACCACTCATAACTTCATCAAAGATGAGTAGTGTGCCGTTTGCATCACAGAGTTTACGAAGCTCATGAAGAAACTCTTTATCTGCTGGAACGAAGCCCATATTTCCTGCTATTGGTTCGATGATAACACAGGCGATGTCATTTGAGTCTGCAAAACATTTCTTAACGGACTCTATGTTGTTATACTCTGCAAGAAGTGTATGCTTTGTGAAGTCTGCTGGAACACCAGGGCTTGATGGGTTTCCAAATGTCACCGCACCCGAACCTGCTTCTACTAAAAGTGCGTCAGAGTGTCCATGGTAGCAACCCGTAAACTTCACGATATTATCACGATGTGTAAAGCCACGAGCTAAACGAATAGCCGACATAACAGCCTCAGTTCCAGAAGATACAAAACGCACCTTATCTATAGAATCAAAAAATCCCACTACAAGCTTTGCAAGTTCTGTCTCTGCCTCCGTCGGTGCGCCAAAAGAGAGACCATGCTTCACAGCTTCTAAAACAGCAGCTTCAATGCTCTCATCACGATGACCAAAGATAAGTGGACCCCAAGACTGCACATAATCAACATACTTATTGCCATCAACATCTCTAAGATAAGCACCCTGCCCTTCACTGATGAAGATAGGTGTTCCCCCTACGCTTTTAAATGCACGAACTGGTGAATTTACACCACCGGGAATCAACTCTTGTGCTTCTTGAAATGCTTTTGTAGATGCGTTTGTACTCATAAATAATGACCTTTATAATAGTTTTCCTAATTATAGCTAAGTTGGATTAACATAGATTTGGTATAATCCCTTTAATTAAACATATGGGATATTTTTTGAATAGATCTAGCTTTGCTCTGCTTGTAGCACTTCTTATACATCTTCTTTTTCTTCTTATCTTTTGGATACTGCTAACTTCCTCTTCTGCGATGATAAAACCAAAACCAAAAAAAGAGGAAAGAATAAAAATTAGTCTCAAAGATTTACCAAAAAAGCATAAGAAGTCTGGACTTAACAAGCACAAACCAAAGCCACAAAAAATAGCTCCACCAATGCCAAAAGGTAAACAGCTAAAAAAAATAGTAAAACCAAAAAAAACACATAAAAAACCAACACTCAATAAGCCCAAAAAACTAAGTAAACCGAAAAAGAAGCCAAAACCAAAGGTTGAGCCACTTCCACCACAAAAACCATTTATTCCTCTAGTAGAAAAAAAGACAAAAGATGTAAATAAAACAAAGCCTAAAAAAGTAGATCCCATGGCATGGATGTTTGAAGACAAGTCAAAACAAGAGAAAAAAGTTATGAAAAAGAGTAGTGCCTCTGCAAGTAGTATAAACAACAATATTAAAGAGCTTTATGGTGAAGAGTTTGGAAAACTCACACCTGGACAACAGAAGTATATCATCGACAACCAAGAGATTATGCGTCGTATAACACAACAGGTACTTACCCGTGTGGCACGAGTAAATCTCCCAAGAGACTTAAATGTCAATAGAAGTAATATAGTAGAGTTCTACCTCCATCCAAATGGAGATATGACTGACTTTAAGTTTCTTCATAAAAGTGGCTACTATGTACTAGATGACACTACAAAAGAGACTATAGAGTATGCTTACTCTCGCTACCCAAGACCTAAAGAAAAAACACTTATCAGATACAATGTTTACTATAATCTAGCAAAATATTAGTAATCAATACTTGCACTGATTTTTTCCACCCTTCTTCGCCTCAAACATTTTAAAATCTGCCTTGTTTATCAGCTCGGTGGCATTAGGTTCATCTTCATAAAAAACGAGTCCTACACTTAGTGTAATAGTAACATCACTTTCCCATTGATGTTGTGCAATGATAGTGTTGATTTTATTGGCAAATCTTTTTGTAGACTCTTTAGAACCTTCTAGTGTAGCTATGGCAAACTCATCACCACCCCATCTTCCAAAAATATCACTCAATCTAACATGTTTACTTATAAGTTCAGTGAGTTCTAGTAAAATCTTATCTGCAAAGACATGTCCGTACTCATTGTTAAAATCTCTAAAGTTATCTATATCGAAGAAAATCACACCTAAAGTGGTCTCATAGCGTTTTGAGATAGACATCATTTTCTCCATCTCTTCGAGTAAAAACCGTTTGCTCAGAGTATGAAGTACGGGATCAAACTTCATTTTTTCTTGAAGTGCTTTTTTCTCTATCTCATAGCTTGTAACATCTTGGAACACTCCGATAATCTGGCTTTTGTTGCAAACATTACTCTCCCATTTTTTACTACGAAGACGTATATATAGAAGTTCTTCATCCTGTTTTATCGCAACAATATTTTCTGCAACATCACAAACAAAAATATCTTTTTCAAAAAAGTTTAAAAACATCTCTTTATCTGCCGCTACAACCATCTCTAGCAAATCTTTATAAGTAACTTTTTTATCTCTCTCTAATGGCTGATGAAATAACTCTTTTGCCTCTTGTGAAAAAGTAATCTCTTTTGTATGAGTATTTACTTGCCAGTAGGAGAGTTTGACTATATGTTCTGCCTCTTGGAGACACACTTGTGATACTTCTAGCTCATATTTGACCTCTACTTTTTCATACAATTCATGTAATAGTTCAGAAAGTTTTTGAGAAGAGATAGGTTTTTTTAAGAACTTATCAACATCTACTTCGATAGAATCAATGAGTAAATCAGTATCATGAAATGCAGTCAGAAGAACAAAAGGTATTTGTGGATTTATCTTCTTCACTTCTTGACAGAGTTGATTGCCATTCATCTTAGGCATGTTGAAATCACTGATGATAAAATCAATCTTATTGTTGTTGAAAATTTCTAAAGCTTCTGCTCCATCTTTTGCACTATAAACTTTACTAATTTTCATTTCAAAAAGCTCTGTAAGCTGTCTGTTTGTTTCAAAATCATCTTCAACATATAACAGTGACATATTAAGTTTTTCTACTTTACTCTTTAACATTTTTCACTCTCCTTGTGTAAAAAGATAACCGTTATATCATCCTCTTGCTCTTCTATTTTTTCTTCTCGTTGTAACTCAAGAGAGTCTATATCTCTCGCTTTTTTAAAATCATCACGTAAATATTTAGCATAACTTTCATCAGAATTTTTTAGACTGTTTTCATTAAGTCCATCACTAAAAAATAGTATTTTTAAAAGATTTGTCGTATCTAAAAAACTTGTTTGCACACTTTGTGTATATCCTGCCATAGGAGGGTTGTTTGATTTGAGTTTCAAGACAGTCTCACTATTTTCTAACATATAAAGAGCTGCTGGCATGGAGAACATGGCGTACTCAAGATTTTGATGACTCTCATGATAGTAAACAAAACTCGCAGAGATGACCTCTTCTTCTAAGAGGTTGGGAGCTATAAACTCGATAAGCTCTTCTATGATTTCCTTGAGTGAAAATCTCTCTTTTTTTATGGCTAAATCGACACTTCTATTTACAAAGGCACTACAGAGCATTGCTGTTGTTGCAGCAGATATACCCTTTCCCATCCCATCAACTATAAAGAGAAAATAACTCTCTTGGGAGAGTTTACGGATGCTATAACTATCACCACTTAAAATATCTCGTGGCTTATAAAGAACTTCACAACTATACTCTGCTAACTTTTGACTCTCTGCTAAATCATTTTTTATGATTGTTCGCTCTTTATCATAAGTAAGTTTCTCTTGGTAGGTACTATATACTATTTGCTCTTTTTGTATACTTAAAAGCATTCTATCAGCTAAAACAGACTTCGCTACAAAAGAGAGAGTCGAGAATATAGCCTTAGTAGAGAGTGGCTTCTTGATAAAACTTGTTATACGAATATCTATCGCCTCACGTAGCATCTCAAGATTCTCAAGTGCCGTAAGCATGATAATAGGCACACTACTATCATGCTCACGTATCTTTTTACTCATTTCCAGACCTGTTAAAATAGGCATAGAGTGATCTGTGAGTACAATATCTATCCTATTTTCTAAAAATGAGACATAACCACTTTCCCCATCATAAGCGATATATACATTTTTAAAAAGGAGTGAAAACAGCTCCCTATAAATTTGAACAATGGAAATATCATCATCAACACATAAGATGTTAAGCTCTTTATATATCTCTAAATCATTTCTCATTCACAA
>JALUKS010000117.1 GCA_027056465.1 Sulfurimonas sp. | reverse complement strand
ATCTCAAACAATCTCTCTTAATCTTCAACTCGAAGATTCGTAACCTTTTTAAACAAGGTGTCTCTGTTTGTGGATGGGAATTATAGGGGAGTAGTGCTTAATGTTTGCTTAAAGTGTTGGGAAGTTTGAAAGAATATTTTATTTATCTATATACAGTTTGAAGAACTGTCTAATATACAAGTAAAACCTGTTTCTGGTTCGATGGCAATTTTTATATTTGAAGATGCACTAGTAAGTGTCACTATACACTTTGATTGTGTAAGATTATCACTATCATACGAACCAACATTACCACTGAGATCACCTTTTATAGGACGACCTAAATAGTCAAACGCAATTCTTGCACCACTGCATCCACCACCAAGGTTATAGCTGATAATACCATATGATTTTCCTAAGTTCATTTTTTTCATACCAATAAAAGAGGAATCTCCATATTTTAAACTGTCTGTGCCTGTAGTACCACCAGACATAATTTGTTTACTGTTTTCTGGATTTTTTGCTACTTCAGTATCTTGAATATCTCCGGTACTACCACCTGCTGTGTCTGAAAATATAGTATACCCTGGGACACCTGCAGAGTTAGTATTAGTTCCGAAAACAAGTTGCCATCTTTTCTTATACCAGTTTGCATCTGCTGCAGAGTATTTATCATCCACCATAGCTAAATGCTGTGTATATCTAATGTGTGAGACTACTTGTATCGCTGCTTCTTGAAGGGGGTTTGTTTTTGTTCTTGGTAAAATAGTTGCTGCTAGTATGCCTATGACTACTATTACAAAAACTAGTTCTATCATTGTAAATGCTTTTTTCATGAAGCTATTATATCGTAAATATTCTCTTAATATCCTTTCATATAAGGATTTAGTTTTAGAAGGATGAAATCTGCGAGTATATTTCCCAATAGTGTTAAAAAGGCAGTTATAATGAGTGTACCCATAATTACAGGATAGTCGCGACTGAGTGCTGACATAAAAAAGAGCTGTCCCATTCCTTCTATACCGAAAATGGACTCTAAGATAACACTACCACCTATAAGTCCAGGGAGAGATAATCCTAGAAGAGTGATGATAGGTGGAAAAAGATTTGGAAGTATGTAGTATCTTAGTAAATCCTGCTTTGTTAGTCTTCTTGAGAGCGCAAAAAAATAGAAATCACTCTTAAGTATTTCAAGTGTAAGTGACCTAATGTAGATAATCATGCTTCCTAAACCTACAAATATCATAACAGATATAGGGAGAGTTAAGTGCCATACCATATCTAAGTAATTTGATACACCCTCCTTCGCTTCTACAGAGTGCAATCCCGCTATAGGAAACAGATCTAAATTCAGTGCGAAAAAGATGATGAAAAGCAGTGCAAGATAAAATGAAGGCATAGAAAAAGAGACTAAAGAGATCTGTCTTATGATAAAGTCACTCTTTTTCTCATAGTTTAGTGCAGCTTTTATACCTAGCCACAAAGAGAGTACAAAGACTGCTACTAATGCTGTTATGTTCATAAAGAGTGTAACGCTCAGGCGTTTAAGTATCTCAGCACTTACATCCCTACCACTCACAAAAGATATACCAAAGTTCAGAGTCACTATGTTTTTCACCCATTCCAAATACTGCTCTAGTAGAGACTTATCTAATCCATAAACTGCTTTAAGCTTTTCTATTGCTTCTTTGGTCATATTTGGGTTAAGCTCCCCTGCTCCGAAGAAAGAGTTTGGTGCAGCATGAATAGCTAAAAATGATATTATTGAGATAAGAAGTAGCATGAATATTATATATACTAATTTTTTTAGACCTAGGAGTAGAATTTAATTAACCTTTTTCTTTTTTACTATGGACAATTATAACATAAGTTCTGTAAGTTGTTGATAGTCGAATATGAGAGGGAGTAACTCTCCATAAAGGAGAGTTATAAGCTTAAAATTATAACTAGAAGTTTAAAGTTAAGTAAGCTTGAACAGTATTTGAAGCATCTACATTAGTTTGATCAGCATCATAGTAGATATATGCTAAAGTTGCATCTAGAGGTCCAAAAGATTTACCAGCAGTAAGTGTTGCTTCATAAGGTGAAGTATTTGCATTAGTTGCATGACTAGAATGATCAATAGCAGTTATATAAAGACCTAAATCTACAATACCGTTTACTGGAGATTCAACTGTTAGGTTAACTGCAGAAGTATCAGCTTGTGTAACTTGACCATAGTTCCACCATGCTTCAGTATAAAGTTTAGATGCACCTGTACTAGTTGCAGTATTTGCTCCATGTAAAGCACCTGCAGTACCTGTTAGAGAGTAAGCAAGTTTTGCTGTAAAAGTATCTTTCATTGCATAACCAACCATTACAGCAGCAGTTTTACTCGCATCACCTGAACCAACAGTTGTACTTGTAAACTGAGCACCAGCTGTTAAGCCATCAACACCTAATTGTCCTGCATCTAAATCAGCTTGTAACCAGTATGCAGTTGCAAGTGAAGTAAGGTTATAGTACCATGCTTGCGCAGTTAAAGGTTTCCATGAGTTGTTGATAGCACCTACAGCATAAGCACCATTAGTTCCAAATGTTCCAAATTTACCATTTCCATTTACAATACCACCAACCGCTAAATTAGCACCGGATACAACTGGACTTGTTAAATCTTGACCAAAAGTCTCATTACCATTACCATTACCAACATAAGCACCAACTAATGTAGTATCAGGAATATCAGTATTAAGTGCTACGATAGCATCAAATGTATTTGTCTCTACAGACCATTTTTCACTAAAAGCTAAAGGAGTATCTAGTTCCATACGACCAAGTTTAAGAGTTGTCTTACCCGCAGTCGCAGCTACCCATGCTTCATTCATCCATGCAGCATTTTCAACTTTTGCTCCACCTAATGCATGAGCATAACCAGCACCAGTTCCTGCTTTTGCAGTATGAGATGAACCCCAAACATTACTAACAAGTTGATTTTCTAAACCTAAAGTTGTTAATGCAGTTACACCTGCACCAGAACTAATAGCAACTAAATCATTTTTGAAAACATCTGTTGTAAGATTTAAATGTACAGCAACATCAGCAGCACTTGAATCTTTTTCAAATAAGCTACCATTTTGTTTTTGAACTTTATCATAACCACTTGCAGCATCGCTTGTGTTATAATTTAACTGTGCATCACCACTTACTTTTGTATTCTCAAATGCAAATGCACTTGAACCTATTAGTAGTGCTGCCACTAAACTCATTTTTGTAATTTTCATATATTCTCCTTAATTGTTTACAAATTTCGACTATCAGTATAGCACAACTCTAGCTTAAGACAAAATTAAAATAGACTTATATTAATCATTCTTTACTATAATACACATATGAAACTACTAATATCACAAAAATATCTAATCCTAAGCCTTCTACTTCTCTCTGGGTGTGCAACAAATCCCACCGTTACCCCTTCACAAAACAAAGCACTCAATAGTGTCAGTAACTCAAACGCAAAGAAAGAGAAGAGTTACTGGATGCAGAGTCATCTTGATAGTTTTTTTAAAGAAGATTGGGATCCTACGATGAAAAAGGATAAAATAATTCAGAAGAAGTATGGAAAGAAAGAGGAAAGAAACTTCACACTTCAAGAGTTTGCTGATAAGCAAGCAGCTTATAAAAAGGCTCATCCAGCTGATGAGTCGAAATCTAATGTTAAAAAGTTGGAGAGTATGCCTGTTATCGGAAAGTAGTAGTCAGAGGGGTAACTAATCCCTCTGTTTAATTAATAAAGAGAGGGTATAAATACCATCATTATTAAAAAGACTACTACTAATTTAAATAACAATTTTTACTCCTAGTATGAGAAGTTCCCACCCACACCACGAACCAACTATAAATTCAGATAAGAAATATAGCAAAAAAAAAGGCTAAGACAAAAAAGTCTTAGCCTTTTAACTTCACATAGTCTGTTAGTTAGACAGACTACACTCAAAGTAAAAATTGTTTCAATAGAATTATAGCATAAAAAATATTTACTAACAAAGTTCTTCTGCAAACCCTATCATACTACAAAAATGCTCTGCATAGAGTGCTGCACTTCCTACTAAAATACCATCTACATTTTCTATAGCTAGAACTTCTTTGGCGTTTGTTACTTTGACACTACCACCATAAAGAAGTGGTGCTGGAGATTTTTTCTTGAGTTCTTTATGGATAGATGCTATATCTTCTAAAGTTGGTGTGAGTCCTGTCCCTATAGCCCAAACAGGCTCATAAGCGATGATAAGGTTTTCATAGTTTGTATCTATGCCCTCGTACTGAGTAGATATATACTCCATCATCTCAGCTTCACCAGCCTCGCGTTTCTCTAGTGGCTCGCCTACACAATAGACTATCTTAAAACCTAACTCTTTATAGTAGTTAAACTTCTCCACTAGAGCCTCTTGCGTTTCGCCTAAGATATGTCGGCGTTCACTATGTCCTATGAGTATAGTTTTTATACCAAACTCATCGAGATGTGTCGTTCCTATCTCGCCTGTAAACGCACCATCTTTTGTTGGGTAGGCATTTTGAGCACCTACTACTATAGAGGTGTTATTTTCATCTAGGGAACTCATTGCAGGAAACACTAGCACTTCTTGAGAGATAGCATTGTTTTTGACATAAGTATCTAGTTCTGCGATGTAACTATTGGTCTCTTTTCTTGTAAAATTTGTTTTTAGGTTTGCTGCTATTATCATTTTTTATGCCTTGTATAGTATTTCTTATCCGTAAGGGTGAAGCTGAAGCATCACATCCAGATATAGCGTTTATAGCTACTCTGGCTTAATTATGAGTTGTGCTACACCTGGGAGGATTTTTCCCTCAAGTAACTCTAGTGAAGCACCTCCACCTGTTGAGATGAAAGTCATCTCATCATCTACATTTATGCGTTGTACGAGGTCTGCTGTATCGCCACCACCTACTACAGTTGTCGCGTAAGAGTCTGCTACAAAGTGTGCTATCTTGCTTGAACCACGAGCAAATTTTTCCATCTCGTAAACGCCCATAGGACCATTCCAAAGAACAGTTTGGACATCCCCTAATCCCTCACGATAGAGTCGTACAGTTGCGGGACCGATGTCTAAACCCATCCAACCGTTTGGAATCTCTTGTGCTGTTACTATTTTACTCACTGCATCTTCGGCAAACTTGTCTGCTGCTACTACATCTACTGGTAAGTAGAACTTTACACCAAGCTTTTTCGCTTCATCCATAATTTTTTGTGCTTCACCTAGAAGCTCATCTTCTACAAGGGAAGCACCGATGTCATAACCGAGTTGCTTTAAAAATGTAAACGCCATCCCTCCACCTACGAAAACTTTATCTACTTTTGGAAGAAGATTTACAAGTGCTTCAAGTTTTCCAGAGACCTTACTACCACCGACAATAGCAGCAAAAGGACGCACTGGCTTGTTGATAAGCTTTCCAAAGAACTGAATCTCTTTTTCTAGTAAAAATCCAGCTGATTTATGCTCATCATCGAAAAATTTCGTGATACCCTCGACTGAAGCATGCGCACGGTGACTTACACCAAAAGCATCATTTACATAGAAGTCAGCCATAGAAGCGAGTTTTTCGCTAAGAGCCACATCATTTTCTGTCTCACCTAACTCATAACGAAGATTTTCTAAGAGAAGAACTTCATGGCGTGCTAACTCTTCGGCTTGTTTAAGCGTTACCTCATCAACTACACCTGAAGCTAAAGCTACATGGCGTTTAAGAAGTTGTTGGAGTCTTCGAGCAACTGGTGCAAGAGAGTATTTTTCATCTATCTCACCCTTAGGACGACCTAAGTGAGAAGCGAGAATAACGGCACAATCTTGATCTAAACAGTAGTTTATAGTTGCAATAGCAGAGCGAATGCGTCTATCATCAGAGATATTTCCAAACTCATCCATTGGAACATTAAAATCACAACGGATAAATACTTTTTTGTCTCTAAGGTTTAAGTTTTTTATATTTAATAATTCCAATGTAATTCCTTTTACTTAGAGATATGTAGAGCCATATCTACTAAACGCATAGAGTAACCCCACTCATTATCGTACCAAGCCATAATTTTTACCATATCGCCACCTATAACCTGTGTCAAATCCTCTGCAACTATAGAAGAGTACTCACACCCCACGAAGTCTTGAGAAACTCTCATCTCTTTATCCATAAGAAGAAGACCTTTTAAAGAGCCTTCGGCTGCTGCATTGAAAACTGCTGTTACTTCCTCTTTTGTAGTCTCTTTTTTTACTATAACATTTAAGTCAACCATAGAGACATCTGGTGTTGGTACACGAACAGACTGTCCATGTAAACGACCCTCAAGCTGAGGCATAACAAGGCTGATAGCTTTTGCTGCACCTGTAGTAGTAGGGATCATATTTATAGCCCCTGCTCTTGCTCGGCGTTTATCTTTTGAGTGTTTTACATCTAAAATATTTTGGTCATTTGTGTAGGAGTGAATAGTTGTCATAAGACCTTTTTCTATACCAAACGCATCATCAAGAACTTTTGCTACAGGTCCTAAACAGTTAGTAGTACAACTCGCGTTTGATACTATCTTCTGTCCAGAATAAAGCTCGTGGTTTACACCCATGACAAATGTATCTGTCGCTGTATCTTTTGATGGAGCAGAGAAAAGAACTTTCTCAACGCCGTTATCAATATGCACTTGTGCAGACTCTTGAGTAAGAAAAACGCCAGTACACTCTAAAACCATATCAGCACCACAATCAGCAAACTTGAGATTTTTTGGGTCACGATCAGAAAATACTCTTATCTTATGCCCATCAATGCTGATGTTCTCTTCATCTAACTGCTCTACACTGCTTGTAAATGTACCATGAACAGAGTCATTTCTAAGAAGGTATAACATCATATCCATACTTGCCATATCATTAATCGCTACAACTTCAACATCATCTCTCTTTGCTGCTATGCGAGCTACACAACGACCAATTCTACCAAATCCATTAATTGCTATTTTAAGTGCCATTATAATTCCTAAATTTTTAATTGGCTTATTTTAGCTTCTTTTAGCTATAATTCGCATTAAATGAAAACTATTGCGCTTTTTGGAGGGAGTTTTGATCCTCCTCATCTTGGACATTGTGCTGTTGTGAATGCTCTTTTAGAGATAGAAGGGCTTGACGAAATCATCATAATGCCTACCTATCTTAACCCTTTTAAAGATGCATTCTTTGCTCCTGCAGAGTTGCGTTTGCAGTGGTTGAGAGAGATATTTGCCAAAGAGAGAAGAGTTACTGTAAGCGACTTTGAAGTTTCTCAGAGACAAAAAGTCCCAACTTTTACAACTGTAGAGAATCTACACAAAGATTGTGATAAAATCTATCTTGTTATCGGTGCTGATAATCTTCAAGGATTATCTTCATGGCATCATTATGGAGAGCTTACAAAGTTAGTCACTTTTATGGTCGCCCATAGAGATAAGATAGAAGTCCCTTCTGAGTATTTGGAACTTCCTGTTTCAGTGGAAATCTCCTCTTCAAATCTTCGTAAGGAGATACGAGAAGAGATGCTTTGTGCAGTAAATAGAAAAGAGATAGTGCAATACTATAAAAACAAAACTAAGGAAAATAATGCAAGAGAGAATTAAAAAAATAACAGACGTACTTGATGCAAACAAAGCAGAAGCTATAGAGGTCTTTGACCTTCGTGAGAAAAACTACTTTGTAGATTATGCTATCATCGCTTCATCACTTGGAAGCAGACATACATTAGCACTGCTTGACCACCTAAAAAAAGGTATCAAACCAGCAGAGACATTCAACAATGTGGATGAGAGTGGTGACTGGGTTGTGATAGATTTAGGCGATATTCTTATACATATCATGACTGCTGAGTATAGAACGAAGTATGATATGGAGAGTTTTCTAAGTGAACTTGGAAAATCTACTGGTGAAGAGTGGTAGTCTTAACATGAGATTCTAATTTCTTTTCCAGTATATCTCTGTAATTATAGATAGCCTCTACATACTTTACAGATTCACTTCCTCTTGCATACCCATATTGCAAGCCTCTGTAATACTTTTTCTGTGAAAGCAGAGGAAGTACCACTTTTAAATCACTCCATATATTTTCATTCAGCCCTATCTCTTTGGCGAGTACTTGTGCATCACGAATATGTCCCATTCCTATATTGTATGCTGCAAGTGCAAACTTGAGTCTACTTTCTCCTTTGACATCATTTCCTACAAACTTAAGCATCTGTTTTATATGCCGTGTACCACCGACAATACTCTGTTTTGGATCAAGTCTATTTTTTACACCTAAAAGTTTTGCTGTATGGCGAGTCAGCATCATCAAGCCTCTTACTCCAGTGAAACTTTTTGCTCTTGCATTCCAGTGAGACTCTTGATAAGATATAGAGGCAAGCAGAGTCCAAGGAATCCCAAATCGAGTTGCAGCTTCTTGAAATAATTTTTTATATTTGGGAAGTCTTGATTTTATGCGTTTATAGAACATCTTAGTATTGTAGTAATCAAAAAAGAGTACATAAGAGTAGTAATGGTCTTTAAGTTGTGCTATTTTGCCTTGCTGATTATAGAAGTTGAGCCATTTATACATATCTTCTTTAAGATCTGCAGCCCCATCTTTGAGTATCCATGCAAGTTGCTCCCGACCACTAATAGCAAATGCCATGGCAATCTCTGGGTAGTAGCGAAGGTTGAGGGCATAGATATTTGAGTCTGCTATAGTACAGTCAACTTCATGCTTGGAGACTTTTTCTAAGATTTCTTCAGTGGAAAGATTTTTTGAGTAAGTGGCATTTATATCAAAGCCATCATTTTCTAAAGAATGTATAGTCTCTTGATAACTTGTCTGCTCTCCTACTAAAATACTCAAGCCTTTCAAATCCTCTACATCACGTGGAAATCGGCTTTTATTCAACATTCCACGATAGCAAACAACCTGCTCTTGGACTTCAAAATAAGAGGGACCAAAATAGTAATTTTTTTTTCTTAGTGCTGTTTTTGTTAATGATGCAGATGTAATATCAACATTGACATCTTTACTGAGTTCTAGTGCTTCAGCAATAGTATGAGCTATTTTTATCTTGAGTTTTACACCAAGATATTTAGCATATTCATCAAGTAAATCATACTCAAAACCTTGCGGTCCATCCACACCTATATAGTAAGTTGTAGGAGCGTTCAAAAGAACAACATTGAGAACTTTTCTGCGTTTTATCTTCTCTAAGTAAGAAATCTTCTTTATTTTTTTCCCAGGAGTGTATGCACCATGGCTTAACCATCCAAAGATAAAAAAAGAGAATGCAAAAAAAGTAGAGAGCAAGAGATAAAATATTTTATTCATTATGCTAGTTTACTGATATAAACTTATGCAAATATAAAACGGTTAACTCCCTCTTCATACTCATAAGCGAGAACTTCATCATGTGCCTTTAAAATAGAGTCCACAAGATAAAGTCCTAAACCAAAACTATTTTTTGAAGGATTCTCTTTTGTGAAAGGCTCTATGTAGTAACTTAAAGGATTTGCTAAACGCTCACCCCTATTCTCAAAACAGAGTTCAGCATTCATCATGCAAATATTGATATGCCCATCAGAAGAGTACTTCATAGCGTTATCTATCATGTTTTTTATAGCTGTGGTGTAGAGTCTATAGTTTACATCTATTTTTGCATCTGCATTTATATTTACACTTACTACTTTTCGTTCAACCATCGCCATATCTATCGCCCCATCGATGATATCTATCACTCTATATTCACTAAAATCTCTTTTATCGTTGATACTTGTCACCTCTTCTATAAGTGCAAACTCTGTCACTAAAGACTCTAAACGATGAAATATACTTTCAAAACGCCTACGCTGTTTTTCTGATGGAAGCATTTGTGTGGCGATTGTTCCTTTTGCTATGGGTGTTTTAAGCTCATGCATAATATTTCTTAAAAAAAGTGTACGAGACTCAAGAAGAGTGTTTATCTTTTCTTTCGTATTTTCCAACTCATTTGAAACCAACCCTATCTCATCGCAAGCTCTTGTTTTAAAGGAAATCTTTAAATTTCCATTTCCAAAGAGTGCTATCTTTTTTTTCAAGCGAATAAGTGGACGAAGTTTCTGTAATACAAGCACAAAGGAAAAACCAATAATCATAAAAATTGTACTATAAGCATAAAGTAAATTTATATAAGAATAGGGTTTCAACTCTTCATCTTGTATGAGAATAGCTGCATTTTTTGTCTGCATATAAAAGTAAATATGTTTTTTATACTGTAGCATTGTTGCTCGAAGCTTTGTCACTATACTTTGTTTAAGAAAGCCATCTTCTCTCACAGAGAAGATACTACTTACACTCTCAAAGCCTTTGCGTTTGAGAATTTTTGCTTTTTGAAGAACTTTATCCTGTACTTTATTATCACGAATCGCTTGAAGTTTATATACAGCCAGATTTGCATCAAGCATAATTTCAGAATTGTTTCTTTGCTGATGGTCACGATAAATTTGCGTGATAACTGCATACTTTGTAAAGATGTGGTTTATATACTGTTCTTTATTAAGCTTGTAAAACTCCCAAAAAATGGCACTAATGCTTACTAAAGAGACTGTGAGTGCAAAGAGAACAGTTATGAGAACAGCATGTTTTTTCAAATGAGTCCTACTTTAAAAGTTTGTAGCCAACACCACGAACGGACTCAATAAGAGACTTATCGCCTAGTTTATTACGGATTCGTCCAACCATAACATCTATACTCTTGTTTGAAGAGTCTTCATTTATAGCGTTAACATTATGGATAAGATCTTCACGAGAAACTACTAATCCTTGTTTTGCAATCATATAAGAGAGTATACCAAACTCTGCGTTTGTTAGCTCTATCGTACGTCCTTTGTAGGTAATAACCATAGTCTCTTTATCGCACTTAAAGTCACTTTTGTTTTCTGCTTTCTCCTCTGACTTCGCTTCATAACGGCGAAGTACAGAGTGAATACGAGCTTCAAGTTCTCTAGGGTCATAGGGTTTTGGGAGATAATCATCAGCACCAAGTTCAAATGCCTTGACTTTATCTGTCACATCTGAACGTGCAGAGGAGATAATGATAGGAATATCTTGACGCTCACGAATAGCTTCACACACCTCAAGACCATCCATTCCAGGAAGTGTTAAGTCCAAAATAACTAAGTTAAATGGTTCTAGTTTCAATATACTTACGGCTTTAAAAGGGTCATCTTCAGTAATAACCTCAAACTCAAACTGCTCTAAATACTCTGTCAATATTTCGGCAAGTTCTAAGTCATCTTCTATCATTAATATTTTATTCATAAGGGAAGTATAACAGATGGAAGCTAATCGTTTGGTAACTAAGTAGTGAAAAGAGTGAGGGGCTGATTAGACCCCTCTAAATACTAAAACAGTTGAGTTAAATACCCAATGATTAGCAATAAAATTAGAAGTTTTAGAAGCATCTCCATTCCTTATGGTGACACTCCCACCCAACACTACCCACAATTTTTTTGACAAAAAAAAAGCCCAACTACAAAAAAGTAGTTGGGCTTCAGTTGCCACATATTAAGTAATCAGCTTAATATCCAAAAGGAGATGTAACATACTAGACTTCTAATCAGTCGAAATTATACCATAAGAAAAGTAAATCTCTAGTTCTTATCTTGATCTACAATTTTACCTGCAGAGATCCATGGCATCATATCACGAAGTTTATTACCAGTAACAGTAATTAACTTAGTTTTATCGTTGTTGCGCTCAGCGTTCATACGAGGGTAACCTGCTTGACCTTCTAAGATGAAGTCTTTTGCAAATCTACCATCTTGAATCTCTTTAAGGATTTCTTTCATTGCAGCTTTTGACTCATCATTGATAACACGTTTACCAGAAACATAGTCACCATACTCAGCAGTGTTAGAGATAGAGTATCTCATATCTGCGATACCACCCTCAAACATTAAGTCAACGATAAGTTTAAGTTCATGAAGACACTCAAAGTATGCCATTTCAGGAGCATAACCAGCTTCTGTTAGTGTCTCAAATCCAGCTTGAACTAAAGAAGATACACCACCACAAAGAACAGCTTGCTCTCCGAAAAGGTCAGTTTCTGTTTCATCTTTGAAAGTTGTTTCGATGATAGCAGTACGACCACCACCAATAGCAGAAGCATAAGAGAGAGCTAACTCTTTAGTGTTTCCAGCAGGGTTATTTCCAACAGCGATAAGGTCAGGGATACCACCACCACGAACGAACTCAGAACGAACTGTATGTCCTGGAGCTTTTGGTGCAATCATAGTAACATTGATGTCAGCAGCAGGAATAATCCCAGCATAGTGAATGTTAAAACCATGACCAAAGGCAATAGTATCACCAGCATTTAAGCTTGGCTCAATCTCTGCCTTGTAAATTCTTGCTTGATCTTCATCAGGAAGAAGAATCATAATTACATTTGCTTTTGCAGTTGCTTCAGCTATACTAAGTACTTCAAAACCTTTCGCTTCAGCTTTTGCCCATGATGCACCATTCTTACGAAGACCTACAACAACATTAACGCCACTATCTCTTAAGTTTTCTGCGTGTGCGTGTCCTTGAGAACCAAAACCTATCATTGCAACTGTTTTGCTTTTGATTAGGTCTAAACTTGTGTCTTTGTCATAATAAACATTTAATGCCATTGTATTTCCTTGAGTGTTTAAGAGTCTTTACTCTTATTAAATTTGTGGCATTATACTCAAAGTTTTGTAAATATTTTATTAGTTTAAAGTATAATGCGAAAAATATTCAAGATAGGAACTAAAATGAAAAAATTTAACCTTTTTAAAGAGATTATAAAAGCTAATAAAAAAGAGCTCATTGGGGCTATCAACACTGGAAAAACATTTGCAGTGAACTATAAGGGTGAGATAAAGACTCCTCCTTATGCAGATAAAGAGATACTCATCTTTGAAGGAAAGTACTCTGCGAAACTTCTAAGTGCTCTTACTCCTCCAACTCCTATGAAGATAGCAGAAGTTTTTGGTAAAAACTACCAAATAGTTGAGGATGATGACCGTGTGCTTATCAAAGCCTTTTCAAATTGGCAAGAACTTATAGGGCTTAACACTCCTAGAAGTTCTTATGATGACACAACTGCTGATGGTGTTGCTGATTTTTCTAACAAAAACCTTGAAGAGATTGGTTGGCAAGCGACTGAGTTTAACATCAACTATAGAAAGCTTGTAGAACTTGCAGAAGAGAAGTGTGAGGGTATCACTCTTTGTATAGAACAAGAAGAACCTCAGTACCAGTTTAGTGGTCTCGGTTTTATTTTTGATGATGATGAGGCTGAAAAAATCTTTTTTGAGTATGCTAAAAACCATGTAGAAAACATGATGGAGACACAAAAAGAGTTCGACAAAGAGAATCTCACAGATGATGAAGAAGATGCTGCAGAGTTCTTCGGTCTGCTTTAGGCACTCTCTTTGTCTATAAATAAACAAAAAATCAGTATTGAGCATAAGTATCGAGGAAGTCTCTCCCTTCCAGATAATATAGAAGCTAGAGATGTCTTCTTTCGAGTGAAGCAAGCTTATGCCAACCACGAAAAGATGAGTATAAAGCTTATCTTCTCAAATGCAAAACTCCATAAACTCAAGAAGTACCAAAAAGGCTCTTCAGAAGATGAGATAGAAAACCTTGAGCTCTACATAGAAATGGGTGAGATTTTAGGTTTTAATGTAAGCGATGCAGTAAAACTCAAAAACTCTATACTCCTTATAAACGATCATGCCCATAGTAACTTCAACATCACAAAACGGCTCAAGCTCATTAACAAAAAAAGTAGAAGTATGGCAAGCAAAAGCTACCTTTTTTGGGATATAGAAAACTTTTCAAGTATCTCTTCTATCTTTAGTGAGATAATTGAAAAGTATGAGATAGAGGATAAAGATATAGTCATGGCTGCCAATCCTGACTCTCTTTATCTCAAACGAGCAGAGTGGGAAGCCAATCTTTATGACTATGGAAAAACTCTTAACTCTTTTGACTTTGTGAAGTGTGACCATGGGAAAAATGTAGCAGATGATGTACTTTTAAATAAATTCATAGACGCGAGACTCACAAATGCAAATGTTTTTATTTTGACATTTGATAGGGAGCTTAAAGAGCGTTTTACAGAGGTTACTGACAACAGCAATAACCTCTTTATAATGGGCAAGTAGTTTAGAGTAAAAAACTTGTCACATTATAAGCTATAAACGCCATTACATAAGCTACTATGGAAGTAAACGCGAAGAGATAAAAGAAGTACTTTATATGCCCTGCTTCACGAGTAAAAACTATCGAAGCTGCGAAGCATGGCAAATAAATCATAATAACTACGATAAATGCAACTGCTGATGGGAAAGATATATTTTTACTTATTGCCCCCATTAGAGAGTTACTATTTTGATCGACATCATTACCTAGTGCATATAAAACGCCAAGAGTTGAGACTACCACTTCTTTGGCAGCGATACCTGCTTGAAGTGCTACACTCATCTTCCAGTCAAAGCCTAGAGGTGCAAAGAGTGGCTCTGAAAACTTACCTATCCTTCCTAGATAACTCTGCTCAAGCTGAGTTTCACTGAGTTGATTTTTTAGTATATTTTTCTCTCTTACATCCTGAGTTTTTTCTATCTTCGTCTCATAACTCTTTGTCAAATCAATATTGTGAGGATAGTTACTTAAAAACCAGATAAGCATAGCTGCACCTGCTATAAATGTACCCGCTTTTTTAAGATACATCATAGTCTTAGTAAGAACTGTATGCCAGATAAGTTTGAAAGTTGGCAGTCTATACTTTGGCATCTCCATAACAAAAGGCTCATCTTTTCCTTTAAACGCAGTAAGTTTAAGCACTTTTGCAGCTATTAATCCTAACATTGCCCCACTTATATAGATAGCAAAGAGAACATTCCCTGCCATATCAGGAGCGAAAAAAGCCCCAGAAAAAAGTACATATACAGGAAGTCTCGCACCACAAGACATAAAACCTATGATAAAGAGTGTAAGCAATCTATCACGGTCATTTTTTAAAATTCTCGCAGACATATAAGCGGGAATAGAACAACCAAAACCAGTTACAAGAGGGATAAAACTCTGCCCATGAAGCCCAAACTTATGAAAAAATCCATCGAGTAGAAACGCCACTCTACTCATATATCCAGTACCCTCTAGCAGCGCGATACCTACAAAAAGTATGATGATATTTGGCACGAAAAGCACTACAGCACCTACACCTGCAATAACACCATCTACCACAAGGGAGCGAATATCATCATTTCCTATGGTCGCACCTATAGTGTCTCCAAACCATGTAAAAAACATACTGATATAGTCCATAGGAATATTTCCTATGACAAAAGTGAGCTGAAAAAGTGACCACATAAAAAAGAGAAATATTGGAATACCAAAGATGGGGTGAATAAGAATAGAGTCTATCTTTTCAGTAAGAGTTTTTTTCTCTTCAACCTTCTTCTGTTTAAGGACTTCTGCTGCGATACCACGATTAAATGCGGCATACTCTTCAGCAAATGCTTCTTTGATGTCATCACTATCATGATGCAGTTCTATATGCTTAGTCGCTTCGATCAAGATGGGTTGGAGTTCTATCCAAATAGGCTCATCATGAAGTTTGGCATAAGTTTTTTTATTGCCTTTGAGAAGGTTTATTGCAACATTTCTATAGGAATTTGTAGAGTTGTATTTATGTTTATCAAGATACCAAACTAACTGTGCTATCTCCTCTTCTACAGACTCACTAAAAACAAGTTTTGGTCTGTTTTTTGATGTTTCATGCTTAATTGCCACGGCTTCAATAAGCTCTTCTATCCCCTCTTTTGTAGCAGCTGAAACTTTAATACATGGTACACCGATAAGCTCGGTCATATACTCTGCATTTATCTTGATACCCTCTTTTTCTGCTTCATCACTCATATTTAATGCGATAACTACTTTTTTACTCATAGTGAGCAGTTCAGAAGTAAGCTGCAGATTTTTCTCTAAGTTTGTTGAATCTACGACATTGATGATTATGTCATAATCTTCTGTACAAAGATATTCATTTGTCACTCGCTCTTCTATGGTATAATCCGTTAAAGCATAAGTTCCAGGAAGATCAACTACAGTAAAATGGTAGTTTTTATAGTCAAAAAGAACTTCTGTCTTATCGACGGTAACCCCTGAAAAATTACCAACATGAAGATGGGCATTTGAAACAGAGTTGATAAGCATACTTTTGCCAACATTTGGCTGACCTACGAGTGCTACTTTTATATGGTTTGCCGTTATAGGGCAAACTTTTGCATCTTCACTACTCATATCTTCTCCACATCTATAAATTTTGCTTCTTCCCCACGAAGAGCTATTCGCATCTTGCCAACTTTTATCTCAATAGTACTCTTTGCAGGAGCATGCTCTAAAACCTCAACTTCTGCCCCTTTCATAATACCAAAAGAGATAAGTCGCTGTTTTAATTCACCACCCGTGTTGAGTTTCACTATTCTAACCTTACAATCTTTGTGACAGTCTAAAAGTGTTTTCATAATTATCCTTACAAATTTCATTAAAATTATAATCATTATCAATTAAAGAGAAGCTTAATTTTTTTATCTTTTTGCTATAATAGCATTTCTAAAAAAACTATAAGGCAAAATATGAAATTTCTCTGGACACCCTCTTCACACTTTAACCTCGCAAATCTTTTTACTTTTGTAAATATTACAGCTGGTCTTATGGCTACCTACTTCATCACACAAAACAACTTCATTTTAGCAATAGTTCTTGCTTGGATTGGTGGTGCATTTGATATTTTCGATGGCAAGATAGCAAGAAAATACCATCTTAGCAATGAGTTTGGTGTACAACTTGATAGTTTTGCAGACTTTCTAAGCTTTGTACTTGTTCCTGTATTTCTTATTTTTCAAGCAGTCTATGCAACACAATTAAGTGGCGTTATGCTCCTTATCGCATCTGTAACAACTATCTACTATGTTATATCAGGACTTCGCAGACTTATCCACTTTAACCTCAATGCAGATGCAGGAGAAGTGGATAAGTACTTTACAGGTGTACCAACACCACTCGGTGCTATTCTTTTGTGGGTGGTTTATCTTACTAATGCTTATGAAATTTTACCGGCAGTTGTGGTTATAGGAGCTATGGCAATTATCGCTTGGACACTTAACTCTACCATAAAAGTTAAGCATCCTTAGTTTATCTATTGTTAATACTAAATTTACCACTTCCTAAAAATGCTATGCTTATCGCCATCATAAAAAAGATGAGTGGTGATTCCATAGCTAATCCACCATATTTTGCTAATCCAAAAGAGAAGCCATAAGCAAGGTACATTGCTACTAGCATATTAAACGCAACTATAACTGCTGCTACTCGTGCATAAAGCCCCAATATTATAAATAATGGGGCTATAAGTTCCCCAATGTAAACACCAAAAGCTAAAAACTGAGGTAAAGAGCTTAACTTTCGCACCTAAATCCAAGCATTTTCTGAGTCACATCCTGTAGTACACTGATAATAGAAGTTAAATCCTCATTTCTATTTACAATATCCTCAATCTTAGCTACTTCCTCAAGTATAGCAATGAAAGTTTGCATAGCTATAGCTAAAGTTGAGAGTTCACATTCCAAATCTTTAAACAAACCTCCAATTGTTTGAGGTTCATTACTGATACGATTAATATAGCTCACTATATTATAAGTGAAAAAAGAAAGTGTTATTCTCGCTATAAGAGCTTCATAGATTCTATTCTCTTCCTCTCCAAATCCAAAGTGTTGGCGGAGTTCTTTATATCCTTGCTCGATGTCCCATCTACGCTTGTAGATTTCAATAATTTCACTATCGCTAATCTCTATATCTGTTGATACGATAGGGATTAATTTGTTAGAAGTTTTGATAAAAACAATTCTTATTTTACCAGCTTTTTTATGTTCCATCAGAACTGAAAAATAGGTAAATTTTATCTTGCCATAAAGTCCTGATTTTGCTTTTCTAATACCGTGTCATCGATAATAAAGACTTTTACACTTTTTGGATTTTGTAATTTTTGAAGAAATGAAATTAATTTGACTGAGGATAGAGAAAGAAGTTTTCTCCAGTTGTAGCTTTGATTTTTTAAGAGTCGATAATAGACATCCTTCTTAAAACTATTATCACTTTGCTTCATAAAGGTTGTGATTTTTTTATTCATTACCAGCATATACACAAAGTGAAGCACCACTAAGTGAACTGCAACACCTTCTTTTTTCGTGAAGTTACTTTTATTTAAAATATCTTTGATATTTATTAGCTGTATTGTTTTGTAAATTGGATTTCTTAGTTTGTCATTGAGTATATTTATTAGTTGTTCAGCAATCATTTTAGGCTCTTTAGGAGGTGATTTATAACTGAAATTATACAATAAAACCCCTATTTATAGGCTTTATCCGAGGAAATTATCACTATGAAATTATATGAAATCATAAGTTCTATTTTTTGTATAGAGTTGTAAGAATGGCTACTTTATACTCTGCTACCTGCTAATTTGGCAATGTTTTTTACTTGAATTTAGGTGCGAAAGTTAAGAGAATTATAGCATAAAATTTAAAATAGTTGCCTTTTTCTTATGTATGAAATGTTTCGAGTTGAGCATTTAACTTATCTGTCAAGGTATTTAAGTGTTCGGATGCTGATGCTATCTCTTCAATACTTCTTGCATTTACAGATGATAATTCATTTACTTCCTCTACTTTTGAGACAATGGTGTCTATGTTTTTACCTGTGTTTTCAAAGTCATTTACTGTCGAATCACTTGCGATAACTGCTTTGTTTACTATATCTACTGTTTCGTTGATTTTAGTCTCAACATTTTGGGCTATCTCTGCTAGCTCTTGTGTCTCTTGTGAGTTTATACTCATCTGAGTAGAAGCATCGCCGATAGACTGAACAACAACACTGATGGTTGCGTTTATTTCAGCTAATGTTTTTTGTGTTCTCTCTGCTAGTTTTCTGACTTCATCAGCAACAACTGCAAATCCTCGTCCATGTTCACCTGCACGAGCTGCTTCTATGGCTGCGTTTAATGCAAGAAGATTTGTTTGGTCGGCGATATCGCCGATGATTACTAAGACTGATTTCACTTCATTAGCACTACCTGACAACTCTTGCATATTTTGAGCAAGGTCAGCTTCAGCTTGTGCAACATCTTGAACTTTTGATGTTAAAGTTATGATTTCATCTCTTGCCGTTTCCAAATTCTCATTTGCCATAATAATATCTTTTTTAGAGTTTTGAGCATCAGATACTGCACCTACAATTTCGTTTTGAATTGATTTTGCTTCTCCTGTTGTTTGTTCAATGATTAGCACTGAATTTTCAACATTTTTTCCAACACTCAATGAAGTAATCGAGAGTTCATGAGAGATAGATGCATTCTCTGATGATGTTGATTTACTATTTACAATGGCTGTTCGTGTTGTAGCTAAGAAATCATTAACATAATCTTCAAGAGTACCTATCTCATCGTGAGATGTAACATCAATTTTAGTTGTTAAATCAACATTTGACATAATGCCAACCAATCGTTTTATTCTCACAAAAACCAATCTATCAATCACAAAATATACTAATACTATAAGTATAAGAAGTAAAGCAATAGTAAAATAGATTGATTTATATATGGAAGATGTTGCCATATCTACTGCACTATTTACATCTGTTAGCTTTTTACCTAACAAGAAAATCCCAATATTACTACTGTTACTAACCTTTTTATATGTATAAAAATATTTATCACTAATAAGGAAACCATCTTTTTGTAGTTTTTTAAGATTGATTGTTTTCGCATCATTTAAAAAATCATTTTGTACAAATTTTTGTGATACTGTATAATTTCCTACAGTTGCATGATTTTTAAGTTTTATAGCCACATGAAGAAGTGAGTTGTTCATTAAAACTAAGAGATCATTATTATCTTTGGCAAATTTCTTTGCTACTGAGTTTAATCCCTGTATAAACTCCATCGACCCAACATAGTTGTGAGCATAAAAGAGTGGGGTAATCGCTTTGAGTGTAATTCCTAAGTGACCTACTTCAAAAACAGTAAAAGCTTTCTCATCTCTCTTAACCTTCAAAAGAGATAAGCGAAAACCACTTAAATCATCTCCAAATTTATGAACATTCCAAGATCTAAGAAAAGATTTTGTATCTTTAGTGTGCAGTTGGATTTTTACATTTTTATAAGGACTACTCTCTTTAAACTTTTTGAGAACAGAAGAGACTACAACTATCGCGTTTTTTCTATCATTATCTACTAAATCTTTCGATAGTTGTACATCATTAGAGATTGATAGTACATTAGTTAAGCCTATGTTTTTCTTACTCGTGATACTATCAGACAATACTCTTTTAAGCTCAGTAGCTTTTTTTTGATAGACATCTGTTTTGATAGCTGATATATCACGAAATAGCAGAGTTGTAGATACGGTAATAAGTAAAATACCTATAAATAGTGAGGACAAAAAGACTTTTTTTGCGATGGACATATTTTTCATGGTTCTCTCTTTTTTAAGTTATAAGGTATTTTACCCCCCCCCGTTGAAACAAAACTTAAATCATGATTTTAGAGGGCATTCATCAACAAATTTAACTGGATAGTCATAATTCTACAAGGATTCTAGTTATGAATCCTACACATATTAAACCCTAGCTTTTTTACCCTTGTAAAAGAGTTTATTTTAATTTTATGCTTTTAAACCACTAAAAACAGGGATTTTTTTAGATTATTATTCCTTAACCTAATGGCAATGAGGGTCTTCATTGTGCTGAAGAACTTAAATGTTAGTAGAATTTCGGTAAAATTACAGTCATGAACACAAAAGAGAAAATAAAACGCACATTTTTTATAGCCGCAGGTTTTGCTCTTGCTACTTACTTAATCATGAGTGGTATGGCTATTTTAAAAACAGAAGCACCATCAAAAGTTGAACAAAATGCCACGAATAACCTTAAGTAAATCTAACTTTTTTTATAATCTTGACTGCATTGCTAAAAAGACAGGCTCTAAAGAGAAGATAGCTCTTGTGCTTAAGGATAATGCTTATGGTCATGGACTCCAAGAGATAGCAAAACTCGCTTACGAATATGGCATAACAAAAGCAGTTGTGCGTTTGGAGAGTGAGGCTAAAGCGATAGAGAACTATTTTGAGTATATTTTAGTCCTAGCAGATAGAGCTCACTCACCAAGTCAAAAAATCTCTTATACTATTAACGATATAAACGCCATTAAAAACTTTGCTAAAGGTACAAAAGTAGAGCTAAAAGTAGATACGGGAATGGGGCGAAATGGCATTAGACTTTCAGAAGTAGATGAGGCGATACTGCTTATACAAAAGCAGGGACTCCAACTTGAAGCTGTTTTTACGCATCATAGTTGTGCAGATGAGCTTAACGGCAACTATGAGACACAAAAAAGTAACTTTGAAGAGCTTAAAAAAAGAGTTCCCTCTAGCTTGCGTTTTCACTCATGTAACTCTGCTGCACTTTTTCGTGAGAAGAACTTCAGTGAAGATATGGCAAGAGTAGGTATAGCTGCTTATGGCTGTTTAGAGATGCCAAAAGAGTTAGCAGATATAGCATTAAAACCAGTACTCTCTCTCTATGCAAGTAAGAACTCAAGTCGTACTCTTTATGAGCATGACCGTGTTGGGTATGGGGCGACTTTTTGTAGTGAGAAGAGTTGCTGTGTGAGTAACTATGATATCGGTTACGGGGATGGATTCTTGCGCTCATGTTCCAATCACTATGAAACACCAGAAGGCATACAAATTGCAGGACGTATCTCTATGGATAATAGCTCTTTTCTTAGTCAAAAAGAAGAACTTCTTATCTTCGATGATGCGAGTCAGGCAGCTATCTTCGCCAAGACTATCAGCTATGAACTCCTCACCTCTTTAAAACCTCACCTTAAACGCAAGATAGTTTAAGCATTAGTTAGTCAGTGATTTTGATGATGGCATTTGTAAAAAGGAGTGCATCAATGGAGAGAAGAGCCATCTCCTCTATCTCTGATTCATCTTCTATCTTGACAACTATTTTTGCATCAAAAAGGTAAGACTCTGCTATATCTTGTGCTGTTTTTGCGAGTTCTTTAGGGACTAGGATAAACTTTGCACCAAGAGAAGAGGCATAGATAAGTTCTGTAATATTTCGTACAGTGAGCATGAATGCTATACTGCTCCCTTCTGCATGATTTATAATATCTAAATTCTCTTCACTAAACTCAAGAAAGAGTGTAGAAGAAGGTGGGGTATTTTTTATAGCTTCTATAGAGTCTATATGGTAAAAACTTTCACTAGGAATAAATCTATGTCCTAAAAGTAACATCACTTAGACCTTTGCACTCAGGCATTCTTTCGAACAGTAGTACTTTGTGCCACTTAAAATCGCTTCGTTTATCTCTACATAAACACCACAGTTAGCACACTCTATCATATCATTTACTTGAGGAGCTTCGCCTTTAGTTGCTTTTTTTTGTGAGTTTATAGAGGATTTTTTCTTTATAAACATAAAGTAAATTATGCTTATCACACCGATAATAAGTAAAAGTTTCATGATCATAAGTTCTCTCCTAAAAGTAAATAGTGTCTGTTATTTGTCTCAATTATTTTGTGCTGCATATCTTTAGTAGTATCTTTGACTTCATCAAAAACTTTTTCACCCTTATAAAAGAGAAACTTTGTCTCTTTGTCTCGGAAGTTTTCACTAAGTTCTAAAAGCATCTTTGTATCAGTAACTGCACGAGAAGTGATAAGGTCAAAAATACATGGCTCCATCTGTTCTACACGTTTTTTGACAACGGTGACATTTTTAAGTCCTAAATCTGCTTTGATAAACTGCAAAAATGAGGCACGCTTCATAAGAGGCTCAACAAGAGTAACATGAGTATCAGGAAGTCCAAATGCAAGTATCATTCCTGGAAATCCTGCACCTGTTCCTATATCCATAAGTGAGTCTACCTTTGGAAGAAAACTCAAAGGAAAGATGGCATCATAGATAAACTCATCGAGAGTTTCATTATCTTTAGCACCTGTGAGGTTATGGATTTTATTCCATTTATGGAGGTGCTCTTTGTATCTTTGTACAAGAGAGAAAAAATTATCTGGTAATGGTATCTTCTCTTGTGTAAGTGTAGCTTTTAGGTTCAATAAAATACCTTTTATGTTATGAAAAGATTTTTTTCATAAGAGTAAAAAACATTTTAAATATACCACGATTTCCAATGAGTTTATCAATAAACTCATCATAAGTTACACCACTCTCTTCAAGAAAACCACGAAAGTATTTTTCACTAGCTTCGATACCACCATCTTTTTCTATCTCTATAAGTTTTTTGTAGATAGGTTCTATCGTGTCAATGACATTTTGTGGAGCCGCTTTTCTAAAAGCAGTATGTGAGATGATCTCATTTGTTATTGGGTCTATTTTTGGTTCAAACTCTGTTACTACCCAATAGTAGCTACCATCTTTAGCAAGGTTTTTGACAACTGCCATAATATTTTGCGCATTGTTAATTCTATCCCACATCATCTTAAAGACTATCTTAGGCATATCTGGATGACGAACGATAGAGTGCGGTTTTCCTATGAGTTCTACTTCTGAATAGCCAGATATCTCAACAAAATAGTCATTACCATACTCGATAATCCCATTTTTATCTGTTTTTGAAACGATATAGCGTTTTGGATTAAGTTTTATTTCATTGTTTATTGGTTCTGGATGTGCCACAATTATATCCTTTTTCTATATTTAAAAAATATTATATAGTTTTTTTATTAATTTTATGCCATAATCCATGAAAATATTAAATATTAGGTTAACAGAATGACAAAACAGCAGATATTGGATGCAATTGAAAATACAAAACATATACATCTTGAACAGATGCAAAAGATAGAATCTGCTCTAAATGGAAAGAGTATAGAAAAGCCTACTGCACTTGGTAAAATGGAGTGCGAATGTGGAGAGTGGCTCTATGCAAATAAGCAGGAGATGATAGCTATTTTAGGTATGCAGTTTTTTGAGCGTTTAGATAAACAACATGAGACATGGCATTTAGACTATGTAAGTATTTATAATCTTCTCTTTCTTGAAAAGAAAAAAGGTCTATTTTCTAAAGTCTTGAGTTCAATAAACAAAGATAGTATGAAAATTGATAAGGCAAAATTTTACTATGTACAGTTAAAAAAAGATACAGATGAGTTACTTAATACAGCTGATGCTGCATTCAGAAGAGTAACAGCCTTGAGCAATACTAAGTTTAAGTAGGTCAAATCATCTTTTTTATCTCTTGTGTCAGTTGTTTCATGCTGATGAGTTCAGTTATTTTACAATAGATGTCCCATCTCATCGCGTTTTGTGTCAAGATAATCTGCATTAAATTTATTTGCTTTTATGATGATAGGAACACGAGAGAGTATCTCAATATCTCCTAAAGCATTCATCTTATCAGGGTTGTTTGTTAATAATTTTATTTTTTTAATATTAAAATCATTTAAAATGTAGTGTACTATTTCATAAGTACGTTCATCTGCGGCGAAACCTAACTGGTGGTTTGCTTCTACCGTGTTGAGACCTTTATCTTGGAGGGCATAAGCATTTATCTTGTTAAAGAGTCCGATGTTTCGACCCTCTTGACGTAGATAGATAACCATACCACCCTCTTTATCTATAAGATTGAGGGCATATTTCAGCTGATCACGACAGTCGCACTTGAGACTTCCTATTGCATCACCAGTAAGACACTCCGAGTGTATACGCACAACAGGCTCTTTGCTAAGGTTCTTCGCATAGATAACGAGATGCTCTTTTTCGCCCTCTTGGAAGGCTTTTACATTGAAATTACCAAAACGTGATGGTAAATTTGCTACATTTGATATTTTTATATTCATTAGTTTAATCTTTAAAAGGGTAAAATTCTAAAAATAATTATAGCAGAAAAAAGGTTTAAATATGTTTCAAAGATTCCGACGTACCCGTTTAAATAAAAATCTTCGCTCTTTAGTGAGAGAAACGCATGTGCATGTGGAGGATTTTATCTATCCACTCTTTATAAGAAGTGGTGAAAATATCAAAAAAGAAGTGGCTTCTATGCCTGGCGTTTTTCAGATGAGCTTAGATGTAGCTATCAAAGAGTGTGAAGAGTTGAAGTCTTTGGGCATATACTCTATCATTCTTTTTGGTATTCCTGATACAAAAGACTCTATCGGGAGTGATGCTCTTTGTGAGCATGGTATCATCGCGACTGCTGTAAGAGGCATAAAGTCTGCCCATCCTGATATGTTTGTAGTAACTGACTTGTGTTTTTGTGAATATACCGACCACGGGCATTGTGGGATTATAGATGAAGCAAAAGAGACTGTAGATAATGACGCTACTCTGGAGATTTCTGGTGAACAGGCGATAGTCCATGCAAAAGCTGGGGCTGATATGATAGCACCGAGTGGTATGATGGATGGTATCATTGAACAACTGAGAACTTCTCTTGATGGTGCAGGGTATAAAGAGCTTCCTATTATGTCCTACTCGACGAAGTTTGCATCTGGGTACTATGGACCATTCCGTGATGTGGCTGAATCTACTCCGAGTTTTGGTGATAGATCTTCGTATCAGATGGATCCAGCAAATCGCCGTGAGGCTATCGCAGAGTCTGTGAGTGATGAGATGCAGGGAGCTGACATCCTTATGGTAAAACCTGCATTAGCCTACTTAGACTTAGTGCGCGAGATAAAAGATGCAACAAGTTTGCCGATGGCTGTCTATAATGTAAGTGGTGAGTATGCGATGCTCAAGATGGCAGGGATGAATGATTTGATCGATTATGAGCGAGTCGTTATGGAGACTATGATAGCATTTAAACGTGCAGGTGCAGACATAATCATCTCATATCATGCAAAAGAGGTAGCGAAAATGCTACTTAATAGATAAATTAAAGAAAACTATACTAGAATATAGAAACAAAAAATTAGGAAGAAAAATTGAGACATTTTTTAACACTAAAAGATTTTACAAAAGAAGAAATCTTAGAGATTATTGACTGTGCTATTGAGATTAAAAAAGATCTTAAAGATGGCGTTTATAAAAAAGAGCTTGAGATGCAGACTCTCGCGATGATATTTGAGAAGAGTTCTACTCGTACTCGTGTGAGTTTTGAGACGGGAATGTTCCAGCTTGGAGGACATGCACTCTTTTTGTCAAATCGAGATATTCATTTAGGTCGTGGTGAACCTGTAGCAGATACGGCAAAAGTTATCAGTAGTATGTGCGATATGGTTATGATACGTACCTTTGAACACTCTATGATAGAGGAGTTTGCAGCGAACTCTAGTGTACCCGTTATCAATGGCTTAACGGACTCTTATCACCCTGTGCAACTTCTTGCAGATTACCTTACTATGATTGAGTATGGGGTAGAAAAAGATGCTGTTGTGGCGTATATCGGTGATGGAAACAATATGACTCACTCATGGTTAATGCTCGCTGCAAAATTAGGTTTTGAGCTTCGTGTTGCTACTCCTAAGGGGTATGAGGTAGATTCTGCTATCATCGAAGAAGCTTTAAAAATAGCAAAAGTGAGTGGTGCAGTGATAAAAGTGATGCACGACCCAAAAGAGGC